>NZ_JAHWZY010000006.1:0-252773 GCF_041380215.1 Streptomyces pimonensis | reverse complement strand
GGTGAGCCGGGGAGGAATCAGCCGGGTGGTGAGCCGGCGAGGAACCAGCCCGGTGGTGAGCCGGCGAGGAACCAGCCCGGTGGTGAGCCGGCGAAGAATCAGCCGGGTGGTGAGCCGACCGGGGGCCGGCCGGCCGTCGCCGTGCCCCCGGACCAGCCGCCGCCCGGTACCGGCGTCGCGCCCGGCCCCGTCAAGCGAATCGACCGTCCCACCGAAGGAGACTCATGAACACCGGCGAACTCGTCGAGATCGGACAGCAGCTGAGGGTGGACAGCATCCGCGCCGCGGCCGCTGCGAGCTCCGGGCACCCCACGTCGTCGATGTCCGCGGCGGACCTGATGGCCGTGCTGTTCGCCCGTCACTTCCGTTACGACTTCGACCGCCCCGACCACCCGGCCAACGACCGCTTCGTTCTCTCCAAGGGGCACGCCTCGCCCTTGATGTACGCCACCTACAAGGCGGTCGGCGCCATCGACGACGAGGAACTGCTCACCTTCCGCGAGAACGGCAGCCGCCTCGAAGGACACCCCACCCCACGCCGGCTGCCCTGGGTCGAGACGGCCACCGGCTCCCTCGGTCAGGGCCTCCCGGTCGGTGTCGGCATCGCGTTGGCCGGGAAGCGATCGGCCCACGACGACCACCGCGTGTGGGTGCTGTGCGGTGACAGCGAACTGGCCGAGGGCTCCATCTGGGAGGCGGCCGAGCAGGCCGCCCACGAGCACTTGGACAACCTCACGGCGATCGTGGACGTCAACCGGCTCGGGCAGCGCGGCCCCACCCGGCACGGCCACGACCTGGACGCCTACGCCCGCCGCTTCCAGGCCTTCGGCTGGCACACCGTCGAAGTGGACGGCCACGACGTGGACGCCGTCGACCGCGCCTACGGCGAGGCCCTGTCCACCAGGGGCCAGCCCACCGCGATCCTCGCCCGCACCCTCAAGGGCAAGGGCGTCGAGGCGGTCCAGGACCGCGAGGGCCTGCACGGCAAGCCGCTGCCCGAGGCCGATGAGGCCATCGCCGAACTCGGAGGCCTCCGCGACCTGCGCATCCGGGTGGCGCAGCCGGCCGCCGACGGGACGCCGCCCGTCCCGCACACCGGTCGCCTGGAACTGCCCCGCTGGGACAAGGGCGAGGAGGTGGCCACCCGGAACGCCTTCGGCGAGGCGCTGACCGCCCTCGGCGCCGCACGTGGCGACGTCGTCGTCCTCGACGGGGAGGTCGGCGACTCCACCCGTGCGGAGGCCTTCGCCAAGGAACACCCCGAGCGCTACTTCGAGTGCTACATCGCCGAGCAGCAGATGGTCGCCGCGGCGGTCGGCATGGCGACCCGCGGCCGGGTGCCGTACGCCGCCACCTTCGCGGCCTTCCTCACCCGCGCCCACGACTTCATCCGCATGGCGTCGGTCAGCGGCTCCGGGATCAACCTCGTCGGCTCGCACGCGGGCGTCGCCATCGGGCAGGACGGTCCCAGCCAGATGGGCCTGGAGGACCTGGCGATGATGCGGGCGGTGCACGGCTCGACCGTGCTGTACCCGTGCGACGCCAACCAGACCGCACGGCTGGTCGCCGCGATGGCCGACCTCGACGGCATCCGTTACCTGCGCACCTCGCGCGGTGCGAGCCCGGTGATCTACGGCCCCGACGAGGAGTTCCCGGTCGGCGGCAGCAAGGTGCTGCGCTCCTCCGGCAGCGACCGGCTCACCCTCGTGGCGGCGGGCGTCACCGTGCCCGAGGCGCTGGCCGCCGCGGAGGCCCTGGCGGGGGAGGACATCGCCGTACGGGTGATCGACCTGTACTCGGTGAAGCCGGTCGACCGGGAGACGCTGCGCACGGCCGCCGAGGAGACCGGCTGCCTGATGACGGTGGAGGACCACCACCCGGAGGGCGGCCTCGGGGACGCGGTCGCGGAGGCCTTCGCCGACGGGCGCCCGGTACCGCGCCTGGTGCGGCTGGGCGTGCGCACCATGCCGGGGTCGGCCTCCCCGGACGAGCAGCTGCACGCCGCCGGCATCGACGCCGAGTCGATCGCGGCGGCCGCCCGGCTGCTGGTGGGGGAGGCGATCGTGCCGTGAGCGACGACGGGCCGCGCACCGTACGGGCCGGCCGTCGCCGGGTGGAGATCCACCGGCCGGGGAAGGTGCTCTTCCCCGGCGACGGGGACACCGGGGAGTACACCAAGGGCGATCTCGTCGACTACCACCGGGCCGTCGCCCCGTTCATGCTGCCGCACCTGAGGGGCCGCCCGCTGATGCTGGACCGGCGCCCGGACGGCATCGACGGCCCGGCGTTCATGCAGAAGAACACCCCGGACGGCTACCCGGACTGGATCGCCCGGGCCGAGGTCGCCAAGGAGGGCGGCACCGTCACGCACACCGTGTGCAACGACATCGCCACCCTCCTCCACCTCGTCGACCAGGCCGGCATCACCCTGCACCGCTGGTTGTCCCGCATCGACCTCCCCCGCTCCCGGCTTCGCTCGGGCGGGGGGACCCCCGCACGCCGGCCGGACCGGCTGGTCTTCGATCTCGACCCCTCCGGCGACGACTTCGAGACGGTGCGGGAGGCCGCCCGGCTGCTGGGTGAGCTGCTCGACGAGCTGGAACTGCCCTCGGCGCTGATGACCACCGGCTCCCGGGGCCTGCATGTGATCGTGCCGCTGACCGGCGACCACGACTTCGACGACGTACGCGCCTTCGCCCGCGAGGTCGCCGACACCCTCGCCGCCGCCCACCCCGACCGGCTCACCACCGCCGCCCGCAAGAAGGACCGCGGCGACCGGCTCTACCTCGACGTGCAGCGCAACGCCTACGCGCAGACCGCGGTGGCCCCCTGTACCGTCCGCGCCCTGCCCGGCGCCCCCGTCGCCACGCCCGTCTCCTGGGACCAACTGGACGATCCGGACCTGCACGCCCGCCGCTGGACCGTCGCCGACGCCGTCGAGCAGGTCCGCACCGACCCGTGGTCGGACCTGCCGCGCCGGGGACGCGCCCTGGGGCCCGCCCGCCGCCGACTGGCCGCCCTGCGGGGCTGAACGGCGCTCGCACCCCTCCGGCCGGGCACGAGGTCCGGCCGCGGGGATCGGCCGGGTGCACTGAGGTTTGGTGGACACACTTGCGGCCACACGAAGGGGGAGGTGGACATGTCGAACACGAAGAACACCGAAGAATCACAGGATTCACAGGAAACCCACAAACCGACGGAGAGCAGCGGGAGCGCCAAACGGCCGGGTCCGATGGAGGTGCTGCGCCAGGCGCGCGGCCAGCTCGCGGAACTCACCGGAATGGAAGCCGAGTCCGTGTCGTCCTTCGAGCGGACGGAGGAGGGCTGGGCGCTCGAGGTCGAGGTCCTCGAACTCGAGCGGGTACCCGACACGATGAGCCTGATGGCGAGTTACCAGGTCGAGCTGGACCAGGACGGGCAGCTCACCGGCTACCGGCGGGTCCGCCGCTACGAGCGGGGACGCGCCGACGCGCGCAGGTCCGGCGGCCACTAGGCCGCCCGGCCGGACCCGCATGCACACCCACAGACAAGGAGGGACAGTCGGAATGACAGTCGTACCGGCACAACAGACCGGTGGTGGAGGCGGCAGCAGCGGCCTCTACGACGTGCTTGAGCTCGTCCTGGACAGGGGGCTCGTCATCGACGCCTTCGTGCGCGTGTCCCTGGTCGGCATTGAGATCCTCAAGATTGACGTCCGTGTCGTCGTCGCGAGCGTCGACACCTACCTCCGCTTCGCCGAGGCGTGCAACCGCCTCGACCTGGAGGCCGGGCCCCGTAAGAGCCCGGGGCTTCCCGAAATCGTCGGAGAGGTCACCGAGTCCGGCGCCCGCGGCAAGTCCAAGGGGGCGCTGTCCGGCGCCGCCGACACCATCTCCGACGCCTTCAAGCAGGCGCGTGAAGGCGGATCCGAGCGCGAGACCGAGTCGCGTCCGCGCGCCCGCAAGAGCACCGCCGCCCGCCGTAAGGAGGAGCAGGAGTGAGCACGTACGTCTACGGCATCACGGCGGCGTCGCACCCCTCCCTGCCCGAGGGCATGGGCGGCGTCGGAGATCCGTCGCGCCCGGTCCGCATTCTGCGGGCGGGAGAACTGGCGGCCGTCGTCAGCGACGCGCCCGAGGGGCTGCGTCCCAAGCGCAGGGAACTGCTCGCCCACCAGAACGTGCTCAGCGAGATCGGTGCGGCCGGGTGCGTGCTGCCCATGCGCTTCGGGAGTGTCGCCCCGGACGACGGCTCCGTCACCGGGGTCCTCACCGAGCGCGCCGAGCACTACCTGGAGCGACTGCGCGCACTGGACGGCCGGGTCGAGTACAACGTCAAGGCCAACCACGTCGAGGACGCCGTCCTGCACCACGTGATGGCCGGAAACCCGGAGATCCGCGCTCTCGCGGAGGCCAACCGCCAGTCCGGTGGCGGCAGTTACGAGGACAAGATCCGGCTCGGCGAGATGGTCGCCGCGGCGGTCAAGGCCAAGGAGTCCGAGGACGGCGCCGCGCTGGAGCACGCGCTGGAAGGAGTGGCCGACGCCGTGAGCGTGGGCCCCGAGTCCACGGGCTGGCTCGCCAACGTCTCCTACCTGGTGAGGCGGGAGACCGCGGAGGAGTTCCTGTCCGCGGTGGAGCAGGTCCGCAAGGACATGCCCCACCTCGAGGTGCGTCTGAACGGTCCGCTGCCGCCGTACAGCTTCGTCGAGCCCGGCCCGGCCGAGCCGGCGGGCACCGCGGCCGGCGGAACGGACGCCGAAGCGGGGTGAGGACATGGGCCTGGTCTCGGAGGTGCTGCTGCTGCCGTTCGCGCCGGTACGCGGCAGCGGCTGGGCCATCAGGCAGGTGCTGAAGGAAGCGGAACGCATCTACTACGACCCCGCCACGATACGCGCCGAACTGGCTCGACTGGAGGAGCAGTTGGAAGCCGGAGAGATCAGTGAGGAGGAGTTCGACCGTCAGGAGGACGAACTCCTCGACCGGCTGGAGACCGCGACGGGCACGGGCACGGGTGCGGGGGATGGGACGGCAGGACAGTGAATCGAACGGGACTGGGCCTCGCGATCGGGGCCGGATACCTCCTCGGACGGACCAAGAAGCTGAAGATGGCGCTCGCCGTCGGCGGCTTGGTGGCGGGCAAGAAGCTGAACCTCAGCCCGCGCATGGTCGCCGACCTGGTGTCCCAGCAACTGCGGGACAATCCGCAGTTCAAGGAGATCGGCGACCAGCTCCGCGGTGAGCTGCGCGGCGTCGGCAAGGCCGCCTCCGGCGCGCTGGTCGAGCGGCAGCTCGACTCCCTCGCCAACCGGCTGCACGGCCGTACCGCCGGTATGCGCGACCGGCTGGCGGGTGGTGGTCCGGGGGACGACGCCGACGAGGAGCACGTCGAGGACGCCGGGGCGGAGGACCGGGAGGCACCGGACGAGGGTGAGCCGGCCTCCGAGCGGCCGGCCAGGAAGGCGGCGGCCAGGAAGGCGCCGGGGAAGAAGGCGGCCTCCGCGAAGAGGGCGGCGGCGAAGAGGACGGCCCCCGTGAGGAAGACGGCGGCGAAGGGGTCCGCCGCGGCGTCCCGCTCCCGCACCACGAAGGGGGGCGGTGAGTGATGACCGAGACCCTCGGACGGGCCGGCTCCGCCGCACGGAACGGTGCGTCGAAGAACCCGCTCGCCGACGTGGCCCACAGTGAGGCCGCCGACCGGCTCAAGGCCGAGCTGCAGGACTACCTGGCGGCCCAGGCCACCCGGCTGCTGACCGGCCTCGGCCACAAGCTCGGCGAGACCACGAACAAGCTCAACGACATCGCCGAGGGCAACAGCCCGGGCTTCGCCAAGCTCGCCCTCGACGGCGGCCGCAAGATCGCGGAGGGCAAGGGCCCCCTGCGCGGCGCCGTCGAGATCGGCGCCTCACGGGCCAAGGACAACGTGATGGGCGTGCTGAAGGGCCTGGGCGGCGGCAAGGGCAAGGGCAGGCGCAAGAGTTCCGCGGGCCGGAAGCCCACCGTCATCATGGAGTACGTCGATGTCGGGGTTCCGCTGCGCACGGCGTACGACCAGTGGACCCAGTACCAGGACTTCAGCACCTTCGCCAAGGGCGTCAAGAGCGCCGACAAGTCCGACGACACCACGTCGGACTGGCAGGCGAAGATCTGGTGGTCCAACCGCAGCTGGCAGGCGAAGACCACCGAGCAGGTCCCCGACGACCGCATCGCCTGGTCCTCGGAGGGTGCCAAGGGCACGACGAGGGGCGTCGTCTCCTTCCACCGCCTCGCCGACAACCTCACCCGGGTCCTGCTGGTCATCGAGTACTACCCCTCGGGCCTCTTCGAGAAGACGGGCAACATCTGGCGTGCCCAGGGCCGCCGCGCCCGGCTCGACCTGAAGCACTTCGCCCGTTTCATCACCATCAAGGGCGAGGCCCAGGACAGCTGGCGGGGCGAGATCCGCGACGGCGAGGTCGTCCGCAGCCACGAGGACGCCCTTGCCGAGGAGAGGAACGAAGGCCCTTCCGAGGAGGGGAGCGGGGCCTCCTCGGACGAGTACGACGAGGAGCCCGAGGACGGGTACGAGGACGAAGCCGGGGGGGAGTACGAGCCGGAGGACGAAGCCGACGCGGAAGCCGAGGGGGAGTACGGGCCGGAGGACGAGGAGACCGCGGAACCCTCCGGGTCCACGGAACCCTCGGACACCGAGGAAGCCGAGGGGGAGTACGGGCCGGAGGACGAAGCCGGGGGGGGAGTACGGGCCGGAGGACGAGGAGACCGCGGAGCCCTCC
Source organism: Streptomyces pimonensis (assembly GCF_041380215.1). Classification (NCBI taxonomy): domain Bacteria; kingdom Bacillati; phylum Actinomycetota; class Actinomycetes; order Kitasatosporales; family Streptomycetaceae; genus Streptomyces; species Streptomyces pimonensis. The sequence continues at coordinate 246,022 of NZ_JAHWZY010000006.1, read as the reverse complement.
GAGATCGAGGAGCCCGAGGACGGGTACGAGGAGCACCAGCACCCGGAGGACGAGTACGAGGACGAGGCCGAGGAAGAGCAGCCTGGAAGCCGGAGTCGCCGATGACGACCCCCAGCCGGCTCCCCGAGCCGCACGGCCAGGGCAGCGGCGCCAATCTCGCCGACATCCTGGAAAGGGTGCTCGACAAGGGCGTCGTGATCGCGGGGGACATCCGCATCAACCTGCTGGACATCGAACTCCTCACCATCAAACTGCGGCTCGTCGTCGCCTCCGTCGACAAGGCGAAGGAGATGGGAATCGACTGGTGGGAGTCCGACCCGGCGTTGTCCTCGCGCGCCCGGCGCGACGAACTGGCCAGGGAGAACGCGGAGTTGCGTGAACGACTGGCCCGGCTTGAGGAACTGGGGCTGGAGCCCCGCCGCGCACATGAGGAGGGTCCGTGACCGGACTGCGGTACGTCTACGCGGTCTGCCGCCCCTACGGCACACCGCTGCAGGCACAACTGACCGGGGTCGGAGGCGATCCGCCCCGGTTGCTGCCCCACCACGGCCTGGTGGCGGTCGTCAGCCATGTGCCCGAGGCGGACTTCGCCGAGGAACCGCTGCGCGCGCACCTGGAGGACCTCGACTGGCTGACCGCGGTCGCCCGCGCCCACCAGGGCGTGATCGACGCGCTCACCACCGTCACGACCCCCCTGCCGCTGCGGCTCGGCACCGTGTTCCGCGACGACAGCGGCGTACGGACCATGATGGAGGAGCGCGAGGAGAGCTTCCTGCGCACCCTGGACCGGCTGGAGGGCAGGGTCGAGTGGGGCGTCAAGGTCTACGTCGAGTCGGACCGGACGTCGGCTTCGGCCGCGCCCGCGCCGAAGCCGACGTCCGGCCGTGACTACCTGCGTCAGCGGCGTATGCGGACGAAGTCGCAGGACGATCTGTGGCAGCGGGCCGAGACGTTCGCGACCCGGCTGCACGAGACCCTTTCCGGGACGGCCGAGGACTCCCGGCTGCACGCACCGCAGAATCCCGCGCTCTCCGGCGCCTCCGGACGCAATGTGCTCAACGCCGCCTATCTGGTGTCCCGCACGAAGTCCGAGGAGTTCGTGGAAGAGGTGGACCGCACCAAGGACGGTGAGCCCGGAATACGGGTCGAACTCACCGGCCCCTGGGCGGCCTACTCGTTCGCCGGTGAGGAAACCGCAGGGGAGGAGGGCCCGTGACCGTCGTCGAACGCCGCGAGATAGCCCTGGTGGACCTGCTCGACCGGCTCCTGGCCGGAGGGGTCGTCATCAAGGGGGACATCACGCTGCGCATCGCGGACGTCGACCTGGTCCGCATCGACCTCAACGCGCTCATCAGCTCGGTGAACGCGCGGGTCCCCTCGCCCTTCGAGGACTCGCCGTGACGGCCGCGCCCGAGGGCGAGCGGCACGTCGAGCCGCACGACAGCCGGCGCAGGAGCCTGGACCTGGAGCCGGACACGGTCGAACGCGACCTGATCAAGCTGGTGCTCACCGTCGTGGAACTGCTGCGCCAGCTCATGGAGCGGCAGGCGGTGCGCCGGTTCGACGAGGGGGACCTGAGCGAGGAGCAGGAGGAGCGGGTCGGTCTCACCCTCATGCTGCTCGAGGACCGCATGGCGGAACTGCGGAACCGCTACGGGCTGCGGCCCGAGGACCTGAACCTGGATCTCGGGCCGCTCGGACCGCTGCTTCCCCGGGACTGAACCCGGGGCCGGCCCCCGGGACCCGGTCCCGGGGGCCTCGCCGTCACCTCGCGGACATGGTCCGGGCTTCCTTGCGGCAGAGGACCTCCCCGTGCAGCACACTGAACCAGCCGTCGTCCCGGTCGCCCCATTCCCGCCACGCCCCGGCCACGTCCCGCAGCTGCTGCCGGGTGGCGTGGCCGCCGTCGACCGCCCGCTCGGCATAGGCCGACGCCACCGTGCGGTCCGCCCACAGGCCGCTCCACCAGGCCCGCTCCCCGGCGGTCGAGAAGGTCCAGGTGCCCGAGGTCGCGGTGACGTCCGTGAAGCCCGCGGCGAGCGCCCAGGACTTCAGTCGCCGCCCGGCGTCCGGCTCACCTCCGTTGGCTCGCGCCACCCGCCGGTAGAGGTCGAGCCAGTCGTCCATGTCCGCCGACGGGGGATACCAGGTCATCGCCGCGTAGTCCGAGTCCCGTACGGCGACGAACCCGCCCGGTCTGGTCACCCGCCGCATCTCGCGCAGCGCCCCCACCGGATCGCCCACGTGCTGAAGCACCTGATGGGCGTGGACCACGCAGAACGTGTCGTCCGGGAAGTCCAGCGCGTGCACGTCCCCCACCGTGAAGTCGGTGTTCGTCAGCCCTCGTTCGTCGGCCACCGTCCGGGCCTGCTCCAGGATCCCCGGCTCCCGGTCGAGACCGGTGACGTGACCGTCGGGGACGAGCCCCGCCAGGTCGGCGGTGATGGTGCCGGGCCCGCACCCGATGTCGAGGATCCGCATGTGGGGATCGAGGAGCCCGAGGAGATACGCCGCCGAGTTCTCGGCGGTCCGCCAGGTGTGCGAGCGCAGCACCGACTCGTGGTGGCCGTGCGTGTAGACGGCGGTCTCCCGTGCTTCCGGCATGACGGACCCACCCCTTCCACTCTCGTAGGAGGACGCCCACGCTACGCTCGCCAGTCGCATGATGAGATGTGTGTCTCGCATTCCGGTACACCCCTGCCGGAAACCGTTTGCCGCCTGCGCCGACCACCCCGCACAATCCCGTCATGGGTCATCTGGAAGCCGCGCACCTCGAGTACCACCTCTCCGACGGGAGGGCGCTGCTGGGCGACGTCTCCTTCCGGGTGGGGGAGGGCGCCGTCGTGGCCCTCGTCGGACCCAACGGCGCGGGCAAGACCACCCTGTTGCGCCTCCTCTCCGGCGAACTGAAGCCGCACGGCGGCTCCGTCACCGTCACCGGCGGCCTCGGTGTCATGCGCCAGTTCGTCGGCTCCGTACGGGACGGGACGACCGTGCGCGACCTGCTGGTGTCCGTGGCGCAGCCCAGGATCCGCGAGGCCGCCCGCGCCGTCGACGCCGCCGAGCACGCGATCATGACGGTCGACGACGAGGCCGCCCAGCTGGCGTACGCGCAGGCCCTCGCCGACTGGGCCGAGGCGCGCGGGTACGAGGCCGAGACGCTGTGGGACATCTGCACCACGGCCGCGCTGGGCGTGCCGTACGAGAAGGCGCAGTGGCGCGAGGTCCGCACCCTCTCCGGGGGCGAACAGAAGCGCCTGGTCCTCGAGGCGCTGCTGCGCGGAACCGACGAGGTGCTGCTGCTCGACGAGCCGGACAACTACCTCGACGTGCCCGGCAAGCGCTGGCTGGAGGAGCGCCTCGCCGAGACCCGCAAGACCGTCCTCTTCGTCTCCCACGACCGGGAGCTCCTCGCCCGCGCAGCCCAGAAGATCGTCTCCCTGGAACCGGGCCCCGCGGGCGCCGACGCATGGGTGCACGGTGGCGGCTTCACCACCTTCCACCAGGCCCGGCGGGAGCGCTTCGCCCGCTTCGAGGAACTGCGCCGCCGCTGGGACGAGAAGCACGCCCAGTTGAAGAAGCTGGTCCTGACGCTGCGTCAGGCTGCCGAGAACAGCCCGGACATGGCATCCCGCTACCGCGCCGCCCAGACCAGGCTGCGCAAGTTCGAGGAGGCGGGACCGCCGCCGGAGCCCCCGCGCGAGCAGGACATCAGGATGCGCCTCAAGGGCGGCCGCACCGGAGTGCGCGCCGTCACCTGCGAGCGGCTCGAACTCACCGGCCTGATGAAACCATTCGACCTGGAGGTCTTCTACGGCGAACGGGTCGCGGTGCTCGGCTCCAACGGATCCGGCAAGTCCCACTTCCTGCGCCTGCTCGCCGGCGACGACGTGGCCCACGCCGGGAACTGGAGACTCGGCGCGCGCGTGCTGCCCGGACACTTCGCACAGACCCACGCCCACCCCGAACTGCTGGGCCGTACCCTCCTGGACATCCTGTGGGCCGAACACTCCCAGGACCGGGGAGCCGCCATGTCGCGCCTGCGCCGGTACGAACTGACCCAGCAGGCCGAGCAGACCTTCGACCGCCTCTCCGGCGGCCAGCAGGCCCGCTTCCAGATCCTGCTCCTGGAACTCCAGGGCGTCACGGCCCTGCTCCTGGACGAGCCCACCGACAACCTCGACCTGGAATCGGCCGAAGCCCTCCAGGAAGGTCTGGAGAGCTTCGAGGGCACGGTCCTCGCCGTCACCCACGACCGCTGGTTCGCCCGCTCCTTCGACCGCTTCCTGGTCTTCGGCAGCGACGGCCACGTCAGGGAGACCCCCGAACCGGTCTGGGACGAACGCCGGGTGGAACGAGCACGCTAGGAGGCATCCGGCGGGTCACTTCCAGCGCAGCAGCGCGCCCGGTCCGCCGGCCGGCGCGTCGTCCCGCGCGCCCGGGGCCGCGGCCACCGACAGCGCGGGCACGTCCGTGGCGACCGCGGACCGGATCAGTGCGTCGTCCGCCCGCGCCGACCAGGAGTTCTGCTCGCCGAGCACCTTCAGCTCCGTACGCCGCACCGCCAGCTGGTCCGGATCCTCACCGATCCACACCTCGCGGTGCGCGTCGGCCGACTCCGGCCGGACCAGCAGCTCGTCGATCCGGTGCTCGCGCGCGGCCTCGACCAGCGCCGGAACAGCGCGCGGCCGTGCGGTTCGCCGGAGTGCCGCAGATCCTCCAGCGCGTGGCGCACTGCCCGGCAGGTCGCCTCGTCCGCCCCCTGGTCGGCCAGTTCACCGGCCGGCGCCTGGGCCTTCAGCCGTCGTTCCCGGGGGGTGTGCTCCGTGTGCCGGGAGGTGTCGACGTAGACGGAGGCCCAGGGGCCGGGGGCGTTCGCAGAGCGGACGCAGGAAAGCGAGTTCCATGGCTCCCTCCCGGTTGCCGTTCGGGTAGTGCCTGTGCCGACCGGGCGGGTACCCGGACCATATGAACGCACACGACGAGCGGGGTACCACGATGACCGGAGTCGAGCCGGACCGCCTGGACGACCAGCAGCTCATGAAGGAGCTGGAGACCATCCACCGCACACGCCACGACACACTGCTGTACGGCTCCAATGACGCGCTGCGCACCCACAACGAGCGGATGGCGCAGCTGGAGGGCGAGTACCTGCGCCGCAACCCGCACCGCCCGGTGGCTCCCGGCCGCACACGCGAAGGCGCCCGGGAACGGGACGCCGCGGACACCGCGACGCCCACGACCCCGGGCACCTGACCGGACTGCGCCCTACGAGGCCGCCTGCGTCCCGAACACCTCGAGGTAGGCCTCGCAGAAGGCCTTGAGGTCGTCCGGCTTGCGGCTGGTGACCAGCTTGTTCGACCCGTGGTCGCACACCTTCACCTGTTCGTCGACCCAGGTGGCGCCGGCGTTGCGGAGGTCCGTGCGCAGGCTGGGCCAGCTGGTCAGCACCCGGCCGCGGACCACGTCGGCCTCGATCAGGGTCCAGGGGGCGTGGCAGATCGCGGCGACCGGCCGGCCCTGTTCGAAGAAGTCCCGCACGAACGCGACGGCCTTGTCGTCCATCCGCAGGAGGTCGGGGTTGGCCACCCCGCCCGGCAGCACCAGCCCGTCGAAGGAGTCCGCCGACGCCTCGCCGACGACCTCCTGCACGGGAAAGGTGTCCGCCTTGTCGAGATGGTTGAACGCCTGGATCTTCCCCGGGCTCGTCGACACGAGCACCGGTTCGTGACCGGCGTCCACGGCCGCCTGCCACGGCTCGGTCAGTTCCACCTGCTCCACGCCCTCGGGTGCGGTCAGGAATGCAATGCGCATGATGTCTCCACGTCCTTTCGTTCAGCTGTTCCCGTCCGGCTGTGCACGGCTGATGCCGGCCGGTGCCGAGCCGGTCTCCCACGCCTCGTCCGGGGCGCCCGGACTCGCCGGTCCGACCGGCGGACCGCCCTCGACCACCAGGGTCCGGCGGATCGCGTGCTCACGCACCAGGGCGGCGGCCGAGGACATCGGATCGTCCGGGGCGAGCGTCAACGGGTCCGGCGCGCACACCGATCCCACGCCCACCCCGGGTGGGGCCGTGCCCCGGGCGACCGACCGCGCGGACCGTGCTGTCGCGGTCGGCGAGTGCGCCGTCCACCCGTCGTCCGTCGGCCACCACCACGTCGCCGACGTCCCGGGTGCACATCGGCCGCGCCGCCTCGACGGTCGAGGTGTCCGGGCACGCGGCGCCCACGCCCGGGCCGTCACGTCCTCGACGGACCCGGCCATGACCGGGGCCCTCCCTCCGGTCCCGGCCGGCGGGGCGCCCCGGACGGACCGGTCACGCGGTCTCCGTCTGCCGGGACCGGGTCAGCGCCTCGGCCAGTTCCTGGACGCTGCCGTAGCGGTCCTTGTGCGGCAGCCGCCCCAACGCCTCGATGAGCGCGTCGGGCGCGTACCGCCGGTCCAGGGTGCGCATCAGCTCGCGCGGACCCGCGGGGAACGCCCCGCGGCCCAGGATCCTGGCCAGCTCCAGCCGCACCGACTCCAGTGACGTCGGGCCGCGGCCCGGCGTCACCGGGCCGCGCGCGACCTCGGGGTCGTCGTCGGCGAACGGCTCCGGGTCGTGCCACTCCTCGGTACGGGTGGGGTGCCCGGACCGCAGCAGACCCTGCAGTTCGTGCTTCATCTCGTCGTCGCGGTGGACGCTGAGCCGGTCGCTGCCTCGCTGCATGTCTCCCTCCAGGTCCTTCGGGATGCGCACCGCGTACCCGAGGAGCGGAGGGCGACACAGGGGTTCGGGCGCCGGATCGTCACGGCCCGGGGTTTGGCCGCCGGAGGGCGGGAGACCCGCACCCTCACGCGCCTCCCGGAAAGGACAGGCCATGGCGGTGCTCGCCGTGCTCATCCCGTCCCTCATGCTCGGCGTGATCCTGATGCTGGGCCGCTACGAGGATCTCGTGCTGCCGCCCGCACCACCCGAGGCCGATCCGCCCGAAGCCCGGCTGGGGAGTTTGGGGCGGTGAAGCGGGGGCAGGCGCAGGTCCAGTGCTTCGGACAGGAGGCACGTCCGTGGAGGCGGCCCCGCGCCGCTCCGGGCCTGCCCGTCCTCCGACCGGTGCGCTCGCCACGGTGACCGTCCGTCCCCGAGCACCCCCTGAGGGAGCTGCGAGGCACCATGCCGACCCGAGCGACCGCGAAACACCCGCACGACGACGCCCCCGACACCGCGGGCGCCTTCCGCAGGCTCGCCGCACTGCCCCCCGGTCCGGAGCGGGACGCGCTCCGTGACGAGATCGTCGAGGCCTGGCTGCCCATGGCCGGCCGCCTCGCCGGACGCTTCCGCAGCCGCGGCGAGAGCTTCGACGACCTGTACCAGGTCGCCGCGCTCGGCCTGGTCAAGGCCGTCGACCGGTACGACCCCGAGCTCGGCAACGCGTTCGAGAGCTACGCCGTGCCGACCGTCACCGGCGAGATCAAGCGCCACTTCCGCGACCACATGTGGACCCTGCACGTGCCGCGCCGGGTCCAGGAGCTGCGCAACCGCGTCCGGCACGCCTCCCAGGAGCTGTCCCAGACCACCTCCGGCCGTCGGCCGACCGTGGCCGAGATCGCCGAGCACGCCGATCTGAGCGAGGAGGAGGTCCGCACCGGGCAGGAGGCGCTGGAGAGCTTCACCGCGCTGTCCCTGGACGCCGAGCTGCCCGGCAGCGACGACGGCTACTCGCTGGGCGACGTGCTCGGCGCGCCCGACCCGGCGCTGGACACCGTGGTCGACCGCGAGGCCGTCAGGGACCGGCTGGCCGCGCTGCCCGAGCGGGAGCGGACCATCCTCTACATGCGGTTCTTCGGTGACATGACGCAGAGCAGCATCGCCGAGGAACTGGGCATCTCGCAGATGCACGTCTCCCGCCTGATCAGCCGCTGCTGCGGCCGGGTGCGGGAGCAGGTCATGCGGGACCACGACGAGGCGTAGCGGCCTCTCACCCGCACGGGCGAGCCCGGTCCCGCCAAATGGTGTCCGGTGGCGAGCGGTGCGGCGGTGACGGGGCTGTGATGGCTGTGGGGCGTGACCGCACGCCGCGCCCCGCCGTCGCTCGAAGGAGCCCGCACCATGCGCCGCACCGTCCGTGCCCTGTCCCTCGCCACCGCCACCGGTGCCACCCTCGCGGCGCTCACGCCGGCCGTGTTCGCGGGAGCCGTTCCGGACGACGGGACCTTTCGGGGCGCCGCCTCCCACGCGCCCTGCCCGGAACCGGAGGAACACGAGTGGGAACCGGACGCCCTCGACCCCGCCGGCCCGGAGGCGGTCGTCCCGAGGAGCACGGCCCTGGAGGGGCCCGACGCCGAACCCGACGCCGAGGACTTCGAAGATCCCGGGGGCCCTGAAGATCCCGAAGGCTTCGAGGCGTATATCCCCGCGCCCGAGGAACCCGAGGAACCCGAGGGCTCCGAGGGTTCCGGGGAGTCCGGGGCTCCTGGGGACCTCAAGGGCTTCGAGGACTCCGGGGGAGGCGACCCCGTCGGACCCGGGGCCGTCGAACCGAAAACCCTGAAGCCCGAGCCCACCGCGTACAGGCCCTCCACCCCCGAATCCGGCGGGTCGGGAGCCACCCCCTGCGCCAGTGCTCCCGTGTACCGGGGAGTCCACGCGGGCGGGGGTGGCGCCTTCACCGACTCCGTGCCCGCGCTGGCCGTCGGCGGACTGCTGATCGCGGGCGCGTTCGCCGCCGCCGCGCACCGGGTGCACCGGGACCGGACCACCCGCACGGACGGCTGACGCCCGATGCCCGCGCCGCGCACGGCGCGACCCGCCCCGGCACCCATGGCGCGCGGCACGCTGGGTACTGACCGGCCCAGGGGAGGTCGTCCGGGGCACGAACGGGCACCACGGCACCGGCACCAGGGACTGCGCGGAGGTAGGGATGCGACGGACGTATCCGGAAGGCCACGGCCCCGTCCGGTTCGGGCCGGTGCTCCCCGAGGACGGGCTTCCCGTCCTGCCCGAGCTGTCCGCCGTACTCGCCGCCGCGGCCTCCCGCGCCGCCGCCGAACCGGTCGGCGGCGGTCGCGCCCTGCTGGACGCCGCCTGCGGCTACGGCGACCGGCGGGGACTGCCCGCCGCCCCCGACCGGGTGGCCGTCGCCCCCGGCGCGCCCGTCCTGCTGGTGGCGCTGACCGCGGCCCTCGGCGGCGACGTCCTGGCGCCCCGGCCCTGTGCAGCCTGGTGGGCCCCCTACGCCCGCCTGCTCGGCCGCCCCGCCTTCCACGTGCCGACTTCGACCGAGAACGGTGGCGTCCCCGACCCGTACGCCCTGCTGGAGACCGTGCGCCGACTGCGGGCCGAGGGTGGCGACCCGCGCCTGCTGGTGCTCTCCGTCGCCGACGACCCCACCGCCGGCGTCACCCCGCCCGAACTGCTGCACGAGACCCTGGAGGCCGCCGTCGCCGAGGGACTCCACCTGGTCAGCGACGAGACCTGGCGCGACACCCTGCACGACCCGCACGGCACCGTGCTGCTCAGTCCCGCCGAGATGATGCCCGACCGGGTCACCGTCGTCACCGACCTGGCCGGCGCCCTGCTTCCGCCGGGCTGGCCGGCGGCGGTGGCCCGCTTCCCGGCGGGCGAGGACGGGAACGCGCTCCACGCGCGCGTGCTCGACGTGCTCACCGCACTCGACGCGCGCGTCGCCGCACCCGTCGCCGCCGCGGCGGCGTACGCGCTGTCCGAGCCCGAACCGGTCATCGCGCGCGTCGCCGACGCCGTACGCCTGCACGCGTGCGTGGCCGCCGCCGCGCACCGCGCCGTCGTCGCCGCGGGCGCCCTCGCCCGGCCCCCCTGCTGCGGCCGGCACCTGTACGTCGACCTCGCCCCCCTGGCCCCCGCGCTCGACGCGCACGGCATCGGCGACGCCCAGGAACTGGAGGACTTCCTCACCATCCGGCTCGGTATGCCCGCACCGGGCGGCCACCGCTTCGGCGACGATCTCGAAGCACCGCGCGTACGGCTGTCCACCGCCCCCCTGCTGGGCGACACCGCCGCACTGCGCGCGGAAGCCCTGGGTTCACCCGCGCCCCTGGAACTGCCGCAGGTGCGAAGCGCGTTGACCCGACTGACAGCGGTCCTCGACGATCTCCGTGACGACGCTCGGCGACGGGAGTCCCCTCGATGACGCAGTGCCCCGAATCGACCGCCGAATCGACCGCCGGAACGGCCGCCCCGGAATCCGGCGCCCCGGAATCCGGCGCCCGGGAGGCCGGCGATCCGGCCGCGGCTCCGTACCCGCCCCTGGCCGCGCCCCGTCCGCTCGCCGAACGGCGGGTGTGGCCCCGTACCTTCCACGACCGGCTGACGTCCCCGCTGCCCGGTCTGAAGGCCCTCGCCCGCTTCGCCCGCGAGGGCGCCGTACGGCCCGCCCCGGACGGTCTCGCCGACATCCCCCGGCTGCCCTGCGCCCCCGGCCCGCTGCCCCGCGTCGACGTCCGTACGGTCGCCGTCACCTGGGCGGGACACGCGAGTTGGGTGCTGCGGATCGGCGGGCTCACGGTGCTCACCGATCCGGTCTGGTCCCGCCGCATCCTCGGCACCCCCGCCCGGATCACCCCCGTCGGCGTTCCCTGGGAGGCCCTGCCGCGCGTGGACGCGGTCGTCATCAGCCACAACCACTACGACCACCTGGACGCCCCCACCCTGCGCCGGCTCCCACGCGACACCCACGTGTTCGTGCCGGCCGGGCTCGCCCCCTGGTTCCACCGCCGCGAGTTCACCCGCGTCACCGAGCTCGACTGGTGGGAGGCCGCCGAACTCGGCGGAGTCCGTTTCGACTTCGTACCGGCCCACCACTGGTCCAAGCGCACCCTCACCGACACCTGCCGCTCCCTGTGGGGCGGCTGGGTGCTCACCGCACCCGACGGACAACGCGTCCACTTCGCCGGCGACACCGGCTACGGCCAGTGGTTCTCCCGCATCGGCCGCCGCTACCCCGGCATCGACCTCGCCCTGCTGCCCATCGGCGCCTACGCCCCCCGCTGGTGGCTGGCCGACGTCCACTGCGACCCGGAGGAGGCGGTACGCGCCGCCCAGGACCTCGGCGCGCGCCACATGGCCCCCATGCACTGGGGCACGTTCGTCCTGTCCGCGGAACCGGTCCTGGAACCGCTCACCCGGGTCCGCGCCGCCTGGGAGAAGGCGGGCCTGCCCCGCGAGCGGCTGTGGGACCTGCCGGTGGGCGGCTCCCGGATCCTGACGTGACCGGGGCCCGCCCGCACGCCTCACCCCGCCGTCGTCCCCCGCGTCCGCCGCCACAGGCCCGGCGCCACACTGATCAGCACCGTCAGGACGACCACCGCCAGCACGCCCTGCCACGGCTCGGCGAACAGCGAACCGCCGAGGACGCCGATCGACTGGTACGTCGCCGCCCAGGCCAGACAGGCAGGAAGGTTGCCCCGCACGAAGCGCCGCACCGGCCACTGCGCGATCAGACAGGCCAGCATCACCGGCAGCCGCCCGGCCGGGATCAGCCGGGACAGCACCAGCACCGCCACCTCGTGGTCGGCGAGCTTCTGCCGCGCCTGCGCCAGCCGGTCCTCCGGGGCACGCTTCCGGATCGCCTCCAGCCAGCGGGAGCCGTTCCTCGACTTCATCCCGCGCCGCCCCAGCCAGTACAGCGCCACGTCCCCGAGGAACGCCGCCAGCGACGCCGTCACGAACACCAGCGCCATCGGGAACGGCGCCGCCCGGTGGAAGGCGACCACGGCCGCCGAACTGACCAGCGCGCCCGTCGGCACCACCGGCACCAGCGCCCCGATCAGCACCAGCAGGAACAGCGAGGGATAGCCGACGGCCTGCTGGGTGAACTCGGGTGCCACGGCGGGCAGGGCCGCCGACGACAACGACGCGCCGGCCGCCTGGCCCGGGGCGGCGGGAAGGGTCACCGCGCGACCTCCAGGCGCACGCGCTCCCCGTGCTCCAGTCGGTGCACCGATGCGCCGGGCGCGTGCCGGGCCGCCTGCCGCTCGAACTCGTGCCCCGGCGCGTGGAACTCGTGCGGGCGCACGGCGTCCATCCCGATCGGCCAGTACGTGCCGTAGTGCACCGGCACCGCGCTGGACGCCCCCAGCCGGGCCAGCGCCTCGGCCGCGCGTCCCGCGTCCAGGTGCCCCTCGCCCAGGTACGGCCCCCAGCCGCCCACCGGGAGCAGCGCCACGTCGACCGGCCCGACCTCCTTGGCCATCTCGTCGAACAGGCCGGTGTCCCCGGCGAAGTAGGTCCGCGCCTCGCCCTCCAGGACGTAGCCGAGGGCGGGGGAGCGGTGCGGCCCGACCGGCAGCCGCCGCCCGTCGTGGCGCGCGGGCACGGCCCGTACGACCAGTCCGCCGACCCTCGTCACATCGCCGGGCGCCACCTCGCTCACCACGAGGTGTGTGAGCCGGCGCAGCCCCGGCACCGCGCGTCGCGCGCCCCGGGGCACGAGCAGACGCGTGCCCGGCGCGAGCCGGGCCAGCGACGGCACGTGCAGATGGTCGGCGTGCAGATGGGAGACCAGGGCCACGTCCGCCTGCCGGGCCTCGGCCGGCGGCACCGCGCCGCGCCGACGCCGCAGATGGGCGAACCGGCGGGCGAACAGGGGGTCGGTGAGCACCCGCGTGCGCGAGTCCTCGACCGTGCAGGTGGCGTGACCCCACCACGTGACCTCCACCGGCACCTTCGCGCCTCCCTCGTGCGACTCCCCGAAGCCTACGCGCAGGAGAGGGGGCGGCGGCGAGAACCGGAGGCGAGGGGCGCCACGGGGCCGGTGCGGGGGACGGCGGCCGCGAGTCCGACGCCGCTGGAGGAACCGGGCGCCGATCCCTTCCCGGTGGACTCCCGCGGCCGGCACGCCAGGTGCGCCCGCCGGGCCGCCGGACACGGCCGTGCGGTGGCCCGCGAACTCCCCGTACGGGCACCGCGCCCCGGCCGCCGCGTGCGGTGGGGCGGAGTACCGCCCGGGGCCCGCCTGTTCGTGGCGCCGGGCCTGCGGGCGCCGGAACGCACGCCGTCCTGGGGGAGGGGTTCGGACGGGAGCGGGCGCGGCGCGGGGCGCGGGTGGAGAGACGGTGGGCCGCGCGGAACCGTCGTAGACGCGGGGACGAAGGCCCGTGTGCACCGACGGCCGTCGCCGCCGACGGCCGGGTACGACGGCCGCTGAGCCGCCGCCGGCCCGCGCGACGGGGACGGAACGGCTCGTCCGGCCGTTGTGACAGGGTGGAGACGGCCAGTTCGGCCGGGACGTGAGGTGTGCGGACGTGGACGGCGGGCGATGGCGACGGGTCGCCAGTCAGATCGGGCGGAGTGTCGCCGTGTGGGCGGTCTCCACGCTCACCATGCTGCTGCTCGCCGGCGTCCTGCCCGACTTCCGGCTGCGCTCGGCCGACGGGGACAGCGCCACGGACATCGCGGTCACCGCCGCCTTCGGCGCCGGCGCCTTCGGTCTGCTCTCCGCCCTGGTCTGGCCGCTGCTGGTGCGCCTGCTGCTGCTCGTGCCGGCGCTCGTGCTGGGCCTGCTGGTGTTCTTCCTCAACGGCGCCCTGCTGTGGCTGGCCCTGCACGTCACACCGGTCGAACGCGGCGCCGCCGCACCGGAGACGGCGGTCGTGGTCGCCGCCGTCATGTCCGCGGTCGCCTCCGCCACCGGCGCCGCCCTCGCCGTGCGCGACGACGACGCCTACCGCCGCCGCCTCCACCGCCTCGCCGACCGCAGACGGGGCCCCGCCCCGCCCCGCCCCACCACCCCCGGAACCGTCTTCCTGCAACTCGACGGCGTCGGCCATGACATCCTGCTGCGCGCCGTCGACAAGGGACTGATGCCCACCGTCGCCCGCTGGCTCGGCACCGGCACCGGCGGCGACCGCCCCTCCCACCGCCTCATCCCCTGGCGCACCGACTGGTCCAGCCAGACCGGCGCCAGCCAGCTCGGCATCCTGCACGGCAGCAACCACGACGTCCCCGCCTTCCGCTGGTACGAGAAGGCCCGCCGCGAGGTCATGGTCTGCAACCGGCCCACCAGCGCCGCCGAGCTCCAGGCCCGCGCCATCGAGCACTCCGGCCACGCCGGACTGCTCGCCGACGACGGCGCCAGCCGCGGCAACCTGTTCGGCGGCGGCGCCGCCGAACAGGCCCTGGTGCTCTCCATCGCCACCCGCCGGCGCGGCCCGGCAGCCCGCTCCCGCGCGGGCTACTTCGCGTACTTCTCCGACCCCGCCAACGCCGTGCGCACCGCGCTGTCCTTCGTCGCCGAGGTGGGCCGGGAGATCGGCCAGTCCACCCGGGCCCGGTTCCGGGGGCAGCGCCCGCGCGTCTCGCGCGGCGGTCTCTACCCGTTGGTGCGGGCCTTCGCGACCGTCGTCGAACGGGACGTCGTGGTCGCCGCCGTGACGGGCGACCTGCTGGCCGGCCGCACCGCCGTCTACGCGGACCTGGTGGCCTACGACGAGGTCGCCCACCACTCCGGGCCCGCGAGCCGGGACACCGAGAAGGTCCTCCAGCGCCTCGACCGCGCCCTCTCCCTGATCGAGAACGTCGCCGAGCACGCCCCCCGTCCGTACCGGATCGTCCTCCTCTCCGACCACGGGCAGAGCCCCGGCGAGACCTTCCGCTCCCGCTACGGCCTCACCCTCGGCGACCTGGTGCGGGCCGGCTGCGGGCTGCCCGTGCCGCGCCGCGCCGGGCGCACCCACAGCGGCGCCGAGGCCCGCGCGGCCGTCCGCGCGGCGCTGCGCCGGCCCGTCGAGGAGGGCGTCGAGCACTACCGCCCCTCCCGCGGCTCCGAACCCGTCGTGCTCGCCTCCGGCAACCTCGGCCTGGTCTCCTTCCCGGACGTGCCGCACCGGATGACCAAGGAGGAGATCGACGCCCGCCACCCCGCACTGCTGGCGACCCTCGCCAACCACCCCGGCATCGGCTTCCTCCTCGTCCGCAGCGAACGCCACGGCGGGGTCGTCCTCGGCGCGTACGGCGCGGAGATCCCGCTGGACGAACTGGACGACAACCCCGGCCCACTGGCCGCCTTCGGTCCCGGCGCCGCCGACGTCGTGCGGCGCACCCACACCTTCCCGCACACCGCCGACATCATGGTCAACTCCTTCCACGACCCCGCCGACGGCGAGGTCCTCGCCTTCGAGGAGCAGATCGGCTCCCACGGCGGCCTCGGCGGCGCCCAGTCCCGCCCCTTCCTGCTGTCCCCGCTCGTCCTGTCCGCGCCCGTCCCCGACGGCACGGAACTCGCCGGCGCCGAACAGGTCCACCAGGTGCTGCGCCGTTGGCTGACCGAGTCGGGCGGGGCGGACCTGCCCGCGGCCCCTGACCGGGAGCGCGCGGCCTGAGCGGCCGTCGACCCGCCGGCGGCGGTCGCGGATGACGGCGCGACGGACCAGGCCGCCGCGTACACGCTGGACGGGCTCTGGGAACCGGACCCGGCGGTGCGCACGGACGTCCGTCCCGCACGTCCTGGACCGCGTCGCCCGGGACCTCCCCGCCCACCGGAGCCGCCGCGAGGGGTGCCCCGGCGCACGGTGCTCCCCGACGGCCGCGGGGGCGCCCGGACGGAGCGGACCGGCCTGCGGGAGCCGGCCCGGCACGGGTTCCTCGACGAGTCCCGCCGCCGGGTCCGCGGGGTCCCGGCGGAAAGGCGGAGGAGCACGGCTGCGCCGCTGCGGTGCAGGGCGACCGCATCCACGCGGGGACCGGCCGGGCCCCCCTTCGGGGCGGCCCGCTTCCTTCCGGACACCCGCGCACACGTCTGCGTGTCGCACCGGGACCTGCTGACGGGTCCCGCTTTCCCGCTGCCCTTCCGGGGCCGAGGGCGGGCTCTTCCCGCGGCTGGTGTTCCACGACCGGGTGTCCGGGCCCACGACCGTGCCCGGCTCCGCTGAAAACGCGTTGCCCCCTCCGCGCGGGACGCAGTTCACTGGACCCGGCGCCCGTCATGATCCATGTGCTCCGGCCCGACGCCGGCGATTCGTGCGCCCCCTTCGGCCTCCCCCTGATCCCAGGAGCCCTTGCGTGCAGGCAACCGTCACCGTCACTCCCTCCCGCGTCCCGGAGCTGCTGCTCGGTCTCGCGACCGTGCGGCCGGTGTTCCTCTGGGGAGCGCCCGGCATCGGCAAGTCCTCTCTGGTCAGGGAGTTCGCCGAGTCGCTGGGGCTGGAGTGCGTGAGTCTGCTGGGCACCCAGCTCGCCCCCGAGGACCTGATCGGCGTCCCGCAGATCCGCGACGGCCGCTCGGTGTTCTGCCCGCCGGAGGCGATCGCCCGTGACGAGCCGTACTGCCTGTTCCTGGACGAGCTCAACGCGGCCACCCCGGACGTGCAGAAGGCGTTCTACTCGCTGATCCTGGACCGCCGGATCGGCGACTACGAGCTGCCCGAGGGCTCCATCGTCATCGGCGCCGGAAACCGCGCCACCGACAACGCGCTCGCCCGCCCCGTCGCCTCCGCGCTCGTCAACCGCCTCGTCCACGTCCACCTGGAGGTCTCCGCCGGGGACTGGCTGGTGTGGGCGGCGGGCAACGGCATCCACCCGTGGATCACCGACCACCTCACCGACCGCCCCGACCACCTGTGGTCCAAGCCGCCGAAGACCGAGGAGCCGTTCTCCACGCCCCGTTCCTGGCACATGCTCTCCGACGCGCTGCACTCCTTCGGCCACGACCTCGACGAGGACACCCTGAAGGTCCTGGCGCACGGCACGCTCACCCCCGCCCACGCCACCGCCTTCTGCGGCTACGTCAAGATCGTGCGCAGCCGGTTCGGCATCGACGCGGTCATCAAGGGCGACGCCCGCTGGCCGCACCGCCCGGAGGACCGCGACCTGCTCTACTACCTCGCCGAGTCGTTCCGCGGGCGCCTGGCCAAGGAGCTTCCGGCGAGCAAGGAGCACATGTCGGCGAACGGCCGGCAGACCGCGTACCGTGCCAAGTCGCTGCTGGTGCAGCTCGCCGAGATCTCGGTGGAGGTCGCGCAGACCGTCATCGCCTCCGACGGCGACGGCAACCCGGTCCTGCCGTCCTGGTTCCTCGTGGAGGCGGCCCGCGACATGCCCCGGCTGGTGGAGGCGCGCCGGTGAGCCGCGCCCGCGCGAAGGGGCCGAAGAAACGGGACCTCGCACAGGAGGCGTTCGACGCGGGACTGCGGCTGATGCGGGCCAACCCGGCGCTGGCCGCCGTCGACTTCGACGTCTGCCGCAAGGAGGACTGCGAGCTCGCGCCCCGCGACGGGCTGGTGCGCGTGGACTCCGAGGCAGTCCTGCACGCCCACCCGGACCGCATGGCCGACCCGGAGGCCTGGGCGTGGGCCCTCGCGCACGCCGTCCTCCACCTCGGCTTCGGTCACGTCCCGGCCGCAGAGGGCACGCGCGAGCAGCCGGACCGCGGCGAGCTCGCCGCACGCTGCGTGGTCGTCAACCGCTTCCTGCTCGGCTTCCCCGTCGGCAGGGCCCCCGACGACCTGCCCGCTGCCTACCCCGACGGGGACGAGGAGCAGCTCGCCGCACGCTGGCGCCGGGACGGGGTCCCGGCCGTGTACGAGCGCTGCGGCACGGCGGGCGGTGAGGCGGACCTGTTCCTCCGGGAGTGGTACGGCTGGTGCGGGCAACCGCCGGACCATCAGCTCGCGTTCGCCACCGCCCTCACCCGCACCGTGTCCGCCGCGATGGACATGGCGGGCGGCCGTCTCGACAGCCTGGACGGCAGACCGGCGCCACGACGCCCCTGGGAACGGGCGCTCGGCTGGTTCGTCTCCTCCTACCCGCTGCTCGGCGGCATCGCGGCCGGCATCACCCTCGTCGCCGACGCCGAACTGGCCCGCGCCCACGGCATCTCCGTCGCCGCCGTCGACGCCGGGGCGGGGGAGATCTACGTCAACCCGCTGCGGCGGCTCGACGACGAGGAATGGCGCTTCGTCCTCGCGCACGAGATGCTGCACGCCGCCCTGCGTCACGGCGACCGCTGCGGCGGACGCGACCCGTACCTGTTCAACGTGGCCTGCGACTACGTCGTCAACGGCTGGCTGGAGGAGATGCGGGTCGGCACCATGCCCGAGGGCCTGCTGTACGACAAGGAGCTCGCCGGACTGTCCGCCGAGGAGGTCCACGACCGGATCGCCGGCGACCTCCGGCGCATGCGCCGGCTGGCCACCCCGCGCGGCAAGGGACTCGGCGACGTCCTCGGCGGCCCCCTCGGCCCGCCCCGCGCCCCCGTCGACCTCGACGGCTTCTACCGCCGCGGCCTCGCCCAGGGCCTCGACCTGCACGACCGGCAGGAGCGCGGCTTCCTGCCCGCCGGCCTGGTCCAGGAGATCCGCGCGCTCAGCCATCCGCCGCTGCCCTGGGACGCCCGGCTCGCCCGCTGGTTCGACGAGTTCGTGCCGCGCCCCGAGCCGCTCCGCTCGTACGCGCGCCCCTCCCGCCGCCAGGCGTCCACCCCGGACGTCCCCCGCGCGGGACGGTACTTCCCGCCCGAGGAGATCGCCCGCTGCACCTTCGGCGTCGTCCTGGACACCTCCGGCTCCATGGACCGGGTCCTGCTCGGCAAGGCGCTCGGCGCCATCGCCTCCTACGCCGAGGCCCGCGACGTGCCGGCGGCCCGCGTGGTGTTCTGCGACGCGGCGCCGCACGACGCGGGGTACGTACCGGTCACCGAGATCGCCGGGCGGGTGCGGGTACGCGGTCGGGGCGGCACCGTGCTCCAGCCCGGCATCGACTTCCTCCAGCGCGCCGACGACTTCCCCGCCACCGCGCCGATCCTGGTCGTCACCGACGGCTGGTGCGACGTGCTGCGGGTCCGGCGCGAGCACGCGTACCTCGTCCCGCAGGGCGCCCGGCTGCCGTTCACCGCGAGGGGGCCCGTCTTCCGGGTGAGCTGAGCCGTGATGTGATCGGATGGAAGAGGGCGCCCGGTGATCCGGGCGCCCGGACCGAACACCGCCGGACACACGGCCGGACATCTTCGAAAGGATGCGTCATGGCAGCCACGCGCTCCGCACACACCGTTTGGGAAGGCAGTCTCTTCGAGGGCAGCGGGGTCGTCGCCTTCGACTCCTCCGGCGCCATCGCCGAGCAGCCGGTCACCTGGGCGTCGCGGGCCGAGGAGGCGAACGGGAGGACCAGCCCGGAGGAGCTGATCGCCGCCGCGCACTCCAGCTGCTTCTCGATGGCCCTCTCCAACGGTCTCGACAAGGCCGGGACCCCGCCGACCCGGCTGACCACCTCCGCCGACGTCACCTTCGTGCCCGGCGAGGGCATCACCGGCATCCACCTCACGGTCGAGGGCACCGTCCCCGGCCTGGACGAGGCCGGCTTCGTCGCCGCCGCCGAGGACGCCAAGGTGAACTGCCCCGTCAGCCAGGCGCTGAAGGGCACGGAGATCACCCTGACGGCGAAGCTCGCCTGACCCGCCCGCCGCACCGCACCACCGCAGGCCGCTCCTTCCCGGGGCGGCCTGCGGCACATCCCACCCGGAGCCGACCACCATGACGCCACGTCCCGCCGTCTCCGCCCACCGGGGCGGCTCCGAGCGCGCCGCCCCGGCGACCCGGGAGGCGTACGAGGACGCGCTCGCGTCCGGCGCGGAGTACGTCGAACTCGACGTACGGCGCACCGCGGACGGGGTCTTCGTCGTCCACCACGACCCCCGCGTACGCCGCGCTGGCCCGCCGCTGTCCACGCTCACCCACGCCGAGCTGAACGAGCGCGCCGGCTACCCCGTGCCCGTCGCGGAGGAGGTGATGGGGCTGGTCGCCGGGAGGCTCGTCGCCCATCTGGACCTCAAGGAGACCGGCTACGAGAGGGAGCTGATCGACCGCGCGGCCGCCCTGCTCGGCGAGGACGGGTTCGTCGCCACCACCCTCGAGGACAGCTCCGTCGCCGCCATCACCGCCGCCCGCCCGCGGGTGCGCGCCGTGCTGTCCCTCGGCCGGGACGCCGGGGAGATCCGCCGGGGCCTACTGGTGCGGACCCGGATCGGCGAGCTGCTGCCCATGCGCCGGGTCCGCGCCTGCGGCGCCCACGGCGTCGCCGCGCACTGGCGGCTGGCCCGCGCCACCGTGCTGCGCGAGGCGGCGCGGGGCGGGCTGTTCACCATGGTGTGGACGGTCAACGAGGACGCGGCGCTGCGCGGCTTCCTCGGTGACCCGCGCGTGGACGTGCTGGTCACCGACCGGCCCCGCCGCGCCGTGGCCCTGCGTGACCATGCGTCCCGTTGACCACCGACCGCTCGAGCCATTGACAACCGACCGCTCAAGTTTTGTGCTGGAAGTCCGGAGAGGTGCCCTGGCGGAAGGGGACAGCGATGGGACGTGCGGTCGGAATCGACCTGGGAACCACGAACTCGGTGGTGGCGGTGCTGGAGGGCGGTGAGCCCACCGTCATCGCCAACGCGGAGGGCGCCCGTACGACCCCCTCGGTGGTGGCCTTCGCCAAGAACGGCGAGGTGCTGGTCGGCGAGGTCGCCAAGCGGCAGGCCGTGACGAACGTCGAACGCACCGCCCGCTCGGTCAAGCGGTACATGGGCGACGCGCACTGGCGGTTCCCCGAGCAGGGCTCCGTCGACGGCACCCGCTACCGGGCGCAGGAACTGTCCGCCCGGGTGCTGCAGAAGCTGCGCCGGGACGCCGAGGCCTACCTCGGCGAGGAGGTCACCGACGCGGTCATCACCGTGCCGGCGTACTTCGACGACGCCCAGCGGCAGGCCACCAAGGAGGCCGGGGAGGTCGCCGGCCTGAAGGTGCTCAGGATCATCAACGAGCCCACGGCGGCGGCCCTGGCGTACGGCCTGGACAAGGAGAACGACCAGACCGTCCTGGTGTTCGACCTGGGCGGTGGCACCTTCGACGTGTCGCTGCTGGACATCGGCGAGGGCGTCATCGAGGTGAAGGCCACCAACGGCGACACCCACCTCGGCGGCGACGACTGGGACCAGCGCGTCGTGGAGTACCTCGCCACACGCTTCAAGGGGCAGTACGGCGTCGACCTGGCGCAGGACAAGATGGCCGTGCAGCGGCTGCGGGAGGCCGCCGAGAAGGCGAAGATCGAGCTGTCCTCGTCCACCGAGACCTCGACCAACCTGCCCTACGTCACGGCCTCCGCCGAAGGCCCCCTGCACCTGGACGAGAAGCTCACCCGCGCCCAGTTCCAGGAACTCACCGAGGACCTCCTCGATCGCTGCAAGAAGCCCTTCCACCAGGCCGTCGAGGACGCCGGCGTGCAGCTGTCCGCGATCGACCACGTCATCCTGGTCGGCGGCTCCACCCGGATGCCCGCCGTCACCGGCCTGGTCCGCGAACTCACCGGCAAGGAACCGCACAAGGGCGTCAACCCCGACGAGGTCGTGGCCCTCGGCGCGGCCCTCCAGGCGGGCGTCCTGCGCGGCGACGTCAAGGACGTGCTGCTCCTCGACGTCACCCCGCTGTCCCTGGGCATCGAGACCAAGGGCGGCATCATGACCAAACTGATCGAACGCAACACCACGATCCCCACCCGGCGTTCGGAGGTCTTCACCACCGCCACCGACAACCAGCCCTCGGTCGGCATCCAGGTCTACCAGGGCGAACGCGAGATCGCCGCCCACAACAAGAAGCTCGGTGTCTTCGACCTCACCGGCCTGCCCCCGGCCCCGCGCGGCATCCCGCAGATCGAGGTGGCCTTCGACATCGACGCCAACGGCATCATGCACGTCTCCGCCAAGGACCTCGCCACCGGCCGCGAACAGAAGATGACCGTCACCGGCGGCTCGGCCCTCCCCAAGGACGACATCGACCGCATGATGCGCGACGCCGAGCAGTACGCGGAGGAGGACCGCAAACGCCGCGAGGCCGCCGAGACCCGCAACCAGGCCGAACAACTCGCCTACCAGACCGAGCGGTTCCTGCGCGACAACGGTGACAAGGTGCCCGGCGGGACCAGGACCGAGGTCGAGTCGGCCGTCACGGAGGTGAAGCGGCTGCTGGAGCAGGAGTCCTCCGACACCGCGGAACTGCGCGCCGCCGTCGAGGAACTCGCCTCCGTCAGCCAGAGGATGGGCCAGGCGATGTACGCGCAGACCCAGCAGACCCCGGCCGGGGGAAGCGAACAGCACACCGCCCCGCAGGACGACGACGACGGCGTCGTCGACGCGGAGATCGTCGACGACGACAAGGACACCGGCCGGCGGGAGGACGGCGCCGCCTGACCCGCCGCGCCGGTCACGGCTTGCGGGCGACCCCCGCGTAGACCGGCACGATGCCCTCCGCCTGCGCCGCCACGTCCTCCGCCGCCGGGCGCCACCCGTGTACCGGGATGACCCCCGGCCCCAGCAGCTCGAGGCCGGTGAAGAAGCGGGAGAACGCGGCCAGCGAGCGCGGGTGGAAGGGCGTGCCGCTGCGCCCGAAGAGGTCCGCCGCCCGCTCCACGGCCTCGGGACTCAGATCGGGCGTGACCTGGGAGAGGATCAGGTAGCTGCCCGGCGCCAGCGCGGCCCTGTACCGCTCCAGCAGGCCGTACACGTCGTCGCCGTCCGGGTCGTCGTCCAGGTAGTGGGTCAGCGCGACCAGCGACAGCGCCACGGGCCGGCCGAGGTCCAGCGACTCGGCGGCCCGGCGCAGCAGCGTGTCCGCGTCCCGTACGTCGGCGTGCACGTACCGCGTGCTGCCCTCGGCGGTACCGTGCAGCAGCGCCTCCGCGTGCCGCAGCACGATCGGGTCGTTGTCCGCGTACACCACGCGGGACTCCGCGGCGACGCCCTGCGCCACCTGGTGCAGATTGGGCTCCGTGGGGATGCCCGTGCCGACGTCCAGGAACTGGCGCACCCCCGCCTCGGCGACGGTGCGCACGGCCCGGTGCATGAACCGGCGGTTGGCCCGCGCCCCGCGTAACACCGTGCCGTCCGCCGTGAGGATCCTCCGCGCCAGCTCCTCGTCCACCGGGTAGTTGTCCTTGCCGCCGAGCCACCAGTCGTAGACCCGGGCCGGATGCGGTCGGCTGGTGTCGATGCGGACGGGCGCGGTGCCGGGTCCGGTCATGGGCGGTCCTCTCCTCGTGGGTTCGAAGGTTTGCTCGGGTGCGCGGCTCAGTAGTGCTCGCGGCACTCCCGCAGCAGTTTCTCGGTGCGCTGTGCCGAGGCCGCCCGCGCCGTCATGTGGTCCAGGACCTCCAGATGCGCCGACACCTCCTTGCGGGAGTCCAGGTACAGGGCGCCGGTCAGGTACTCGGTGAACACCATGTCCGGCAGCTCCGGTTCGGCGAACCGGAACAGGGAGAAGGGCGCGTACGTCCCCGGGTGCGGCCCGTCCGCGAACTCGGCGATCTGCAGCGTGATCCGGTCCCGCGCGGAGTATTCGAGGAGCTTGTCGAGCTGGTCGCGCATCACCCGGCCGTCGACGCTCACCGGACGGCGCAGCACCGTCTCCTCCATCAGCACCCACAGGTGCGGCGGGTCGGGGCGGTCCAGCAGCCGCTGGCGCTCCATGCGCAGCGCCACGTGCCGTTCGACCACCTCGGTCCCGATGTTCCCGATCGTCCCGGCCTCCAGCACGGCACGCGCGTACTCCTCGGTCTGCAGCAGCCCCGGCACGAAGTGCGGCTCGTAGGAGCGGATGATACGGGCGGCGCCCTCCAGGCTCACGTACATGCTGAACCACTCGGGCAGCACGTCGCCGTACCGCTGCCACCAGCCCGGCCGGTTCGCCTCCTCGGTGAGTTCGACGAACGCGGCGGACTCGTCCTCGGGCACCCCGTAGGCGCCCAGCAGCAGCTGGACGTACGGGATCTTCAGCGCGACCTCGGCGGTCTCCATCCGCCGTACGGTCGCGGGCGCCACCCGCAGGACGCGGGCGGCCTCCTCCCGTGAGAGGCCCGCCGCCTCCCTCAGTTCCTGCAGCCGCCTTCCCAGGACCACCTGGCCCACCGTGGGTGCGGCCCGCCGCTCACTCACGCCACGCCTCCCCAACGCGCCCGGGCACGTGCCCAGTCTGTCATGTCCCTCCGAGACTCTCACGAGCCACGGGCGTCCGCTCCGCTCCACTGTCTCCCGCCGCATGACCCGGCGGATGATCGACCCGGTCCCACCCGCGCGGGATCGTGGACACACCGGGTCGCGGGCCGGCGCACTTCGGCCCGGAACCCGGCGACCGGTCCCGGCGGAGGACGATGCGTCATGTCCACGACCCAGCTCGCCGTGCCGGGGCGCCGTTCGGATCGGACCACAGGGGGGCCGGCGGCGCCTCGTCAGCGCTGTCGCCCGGGCTCGGTCCGTTCCTCGCCGGGCATGCGGCCGGCGGGCCCGCCGGCCACCCGGCCGCACCCGTCGGCGCCCGGCACGCGGATCGTCGTCGAGGCCGGCCGCGCCCGGACGGCGGTGGGTCTCGCCGCCCTCGCGCCGTGGCTCGCCCCGACCGCCGCAGGCGTGGTGCGGACGGTCCTCCGGACGCTCGCCGCAGCGGGCCTCGCCCTGCTCCGGCACCGGGCGCTGGGGGCGCGCGTCAGCCCAGCCAGGTCCGGAGGTACTCGGCCGTCGCCGGGTCCGCCGGGAGCAGCGTCTCCACGGCCAGCTCGGCGACGGTCACGTCCATGGGCGTGTTGAACGTCGAGATGGACGAGACGAACGACAGCGTCCGCCCCCCGTGCTCGATCAGCATCGGCAGCGCGAAGTACGCCACCGGCTCGGCCGGTTCCTCCTGCCGACCGGCGGTGTCCGGCACGGGGAACGCCGCCACCTCGTCGTACAGCGCCCGCAGCCGCTCCGAGCGGTGCAGGGCGATGTGCCGCCGCATCTGCTCCAGCAGGTGGCCGCGCCACTCCCGCAGGTTCCGGATCCGCGGCGCCAGCCCCCGCGGGTGCAGGGTGAGCCGTACCGCGTTCAGCGGCGGCGTCAGCAGCGACTCCGGGACGCCGTCGAACAGCGCCATGACACCCCGGTTGGCCGCCACGACGTCGTACATCGCGTCCACCACCAGCGCCGGATACGGTTCGAAGCCGCCGATCAGCCGCTCGATGCCCGCGCGCACGACCTCAAGCGCGGGGTCGTCCAGCGGGGTCTCCGGGTAGTGGGGCGCGTAACCGGCCGCCAGCAGCAGCGCGTTGCGCTCCCGCACGGGGACGTCCAGGTGCTCGGCCAGCCGCAGCACCATCTCCTCGCTGGGCCGGGAGCGGCCGGTCTCGATGAAGCTGATGTGCCGGGCGGAGGAATCGGCGCGCAGGGCCAGCTCCAGCTGGCTGACCCGCCGCTGCTCCCGCCAGGCGCGCAACAGCGGACCCACGCCCCCGGCGCGGGAAGCGGCGTGAGATGTGACAGTGGTCATGCCAGGACGGTAATCGAGAAACGGTCCTGCCGGGGAGGCACCCGCTCCGAGCGGGGCATCGAGGGGTCCTCTGTGGCAGCCTGGGAGTCCCGCACGGGGCCACGGGACCCGAACCGGCGAAGGAGTACAGACCATGCCCGTCGAACCGCTGTCGCAGAAGGAGACCGAGGAGCGGCTGGCCGAGCTGCCGGGCTGGTCGCTCGACGGCGACCGGATCACCCGCTCCTACCGGCTCGGCTCGCACTTCGCGGCGACGGCGATGGTCGTCCACATCGCCCAGGTGCAGGAGGAGCTCGACCACCACTCCGACCTCACCCTCGGCTACGACACCGTGGCCCTGTCCGTGCACACCCACAGCGCGGGCGGCGTCGTCACCGAGAAGGACCTCGAACTCGCCCGCAGGGTGGAGGAGCTGGCGCCCGGACACGATGCACACTGAGGCGCGTGCTGGACTACGACGAGGAAGCGGAACGGTACGACGTCTCACGCGGCGGTGAACCGCGGGCGGCGGCCGCCGCCGACGCGGTGACGGGCCTCGTACCGGGAGGTGCACGGGATCTGCTGGACGTGGCGTGCGGCACCGGCATCGTGACCCGGCGGCTGGCCGCCGCCCGCGCCGGTCTGCGGGTGACGGGCGTCGACCTCTCCGCGGCGATGACCCGGAGGGCCGCCGCCCGCCTGCCGGGCGCCGTGGTCCGCGCCGACAGCCGCCGGCTGCCCTTCGGCGACGCCCGGTTCGACGCCGTCGTCAGCGTGTGGCTGCTGCACCTGATGTCCGGTCCCGAGGACGTACGGGCGGTCGTCGCCGAGTGTGCCCGCGTGCTGCGGCCCGGCGGGGTGTACGTCACCACCGTCCACAAGGGCGCCTCGCACAACGTCGGCAGCGACATCGACGCGATCCTCGCCGCACGCCCGCGCAGCCCGGTACCCGACGCCCCCGACGCCGTCGACGCCTGCGCCGCAGGGCACGGTCTGCTCCCCGCCGGGGAGGCCCGTTTCCGGGGGCGCGGCCAGGGCCGCAGTCCCCGTCGCACCATCGCGGACCTGCGGCGCGGCTGGTTCGTCACCCTGCCGCCCGGTGAGCCGATCGCCGAGGAGTTCGCCGCCCGGCTGGCCGAGCTCCCCGACCAGGACCGGCCCCGAGCCGACCCCGTGTTCCGGCTCAGGGCGTACCGGAAGCCGCGGGGCGGCAACCCGGAGCGTTCCGGCGGCGACTGAGGGACGGAACCCCCCCGTCCTCCCAGGAGGCCCTCCCATGACCCACCCCCACAGGCACCGCAGACGCCGTGTCGTCCTGCCCGCGGCGCTCGCCGTGGCGGCGCTGGCCGGCGCCGGCCTGACCGCGCTGTCGGACGAGCCCGCCGAGGCCGCCACCGCACGGCAGGTCGAGAAGCTGGACCGCGGCGTCGTCAGCGTGCACACCGGCAGCGGGAACCTGGTCGGCTGGCGCTGGCTCGGCACCGACCCGGACGACGTCGCGTTCAACGTCTACCGGGCCGGCACCAAGGTCAACTCCACTCCGGTCACCCGCTCCACCACCTTCTTCCACTCCGGCGCCCCCGCCCACGCCGACTACACGGTCCGCGCGGTCGTGAACGGCACCGAGCAGGGCGACTCGGTGCACGCCGTCCAGTTCCGCGCCGGCTACAAGGACGTGCCCCTGTCCCCGCCCGCCGGCGGCACCGCGCCCGACGGCGTCTCCTACACCTACGAGGCCAACGACGCCTCCGTCGGCGACCTCGACGGCGACGGCGCCCTCGACCTCGTGCTCAAGTGGCAGCCCACCAACGCCAAGGACAACTCCCAGTCCGGCTACACCGGCAACACGATCGTCGACGGCATCAAGCTCGACGGCACCCGGCTGTGGCGCGTCGACCTCGGCCGCAACATCCGCTCCGGCGCCCACTACACCCAGTTCCAGGTGTACGACTACGACGGCGACGGCAGGGCCGAGGTCGCCATGAAGACCGCCGACGGAACGAAGGACGGCACCGGCGCGGTGATCGGCAACTCCTCGGCCGATCACCGCAATTCCAGCGGCTACGTGCTCTCCGGACCCGAGTACCTGACCATGTTCGACGGGCGGACCGGCAAGGCGATGGGCACCGTCGGCTACGTCCCGGCGCGCGGCAACGTCTCCTCCTGGGGAGACTCCTACGGCAACCGCGTCGACCGCTTCCTCGCCGGCACCGCCTACCTGGACGGCGCCCGCCCCTCCCTGATCATGGCCCGCGGCTACTACACCCGCACGGTGATCGCGGCCTGGGACTGGCGGAACGGCTCCTTCACCCGCCGCTGGACCTTCGACACCAGCTCCTCCACCAACAGCGGCAAGGGGTACGACGGCCAGGGCTCCCACAGCCTCTCCGTCGGGGACGTCGACAACGACGGCCGGGACGAGATCGTCTACGGCTCGATGGCCGTCGACGACGGCGGCAACGCCCTGTGGACCACGAGGACCGGCCACGGCGACGCCCAGCACCTCGGCGACCTCGACCCGTCGACCTCCGGCCTGGAGTACTACAAGGTCTCCGAGTCCACCGGCCAGCCCGCCGCCCTCTCCGTCGATCCCGCGAACGGCGCGGTCCGCTGGAAGCTCGGCGCCTGCTGCGACAACGGACGGGGCGTCGCCGCGGACATCTGGCCGGGCAACTCCGGCCCGGAGATGTGGTCCTCGTCCGACGGCTCCATCCGCGACAGGAGCGGCGCCCCCAAGGGCCGCAAGCCGTCCTCCGCCAACTTCCTCGCCTGGTGGGACGGCGACCCCGTGCGCGAACTCCTCGACGGCACCCGCATCGACAAGTACGGCACCTCCTCCGACACCCGCCTGCTGACCGGGGCGGGCGTGGCCTCGAACAACGGGACCAAGGCCACCCCGGTCCTGTCCGGTGACATCCTGGGCGACTGGCGCGAGGAGGTCGTCTGGCGCACCGCCGACAACAGGAACCTGCGTATCTACTCCACCCCCCACGACACGGACCGCAGGGTCACCACCCTCCTCCACGACACCCTGTACCGCACGTCCCTGGCCTGGCAGAACACCGGTTACAACCAGCCCCCGCACACCGGCTTCTTCCTCGGCGCCGGCATGCCCACCCCGCCCAGGCCGACGGTCTACACGCCCTGACCGGACCCCGGCCCGCCCGCACCCGGTGCGGGCGGGCCGGGGACACCGGCTCAACTCACCGTGCAGGTCTCGTCGCCCAGTTCGAAGGCGGTGGGCCTGTTGTTGGTCGCCGATCTGGTCGCCGTGAAGCCGAAGGCCGCCGACGATCCCGCCGCCACCGTGCCGTTCCAGCCGGTGTCGCGGACCGTCACCGCCGCGCCCGACTGGGTGTGGGACCCGTTCCAGAGCTGGGAGATCTTCTGGCCGTCCGCGAAGGACCAGCTCAGGGACCAGCCGTTCCAGGCGGTCGAGCCCGTGTTGGTCAGCTGGACGTCGGCCTGGAAGCCGTCGGTCCACTGGTTGGTGATCCGGTAGGTCACCTTGCAGGCGGCCGTAGGCTCGGGGTCCGGCTCCTCCGGACCCGTGCCGCCGCCGGTGTCCGAGGTGTCGCCGTAGACGACGCCGCGGCCGTTGGTCGCCACGTAGACCCGGCCGTAGACCCGCGGGTCGCCCGTGATGGCCGCGCCGGTCCAACCCCACTGATGGGCGTCGTCGTTGACGCGGGTCCAGGTCGCGCCCCGGTCCGTGGAGCGGAAGATGCCGCGTACGCCGTCGATCTCCGCGCTGGTGAAGAGGGTCTGGTACGAGGCGCCCGGCGCTGCCTTGCCGAAGCCGACGGTGTCGGCCTCGTCGACGTTCGGCAGTCTGGTGAAGGTCGCGCCCGAGTCCGTGGAGTGCCACAGGCCGTACGGTCCGTCGCTCGCCCCGCCCGCCAGCCAGATGTCGCCCTTCGCACCCGGAAGCGCCTTGAAGCGCACGCTGTCGCCGACCGGGAGTCCCGTCGCCGCCGACGCCGTGAACGTCGCACCGCCGTCCGTACTGACGTAGAACTTGCCGGACTTGAAGCCGTAGAACGTCTTCGGGTCCACCCGGTCGGACTCGACGACCGCCCCCGCCGGGATGCCGCTCGACGCCGACCAGGACGTGCCGAACCCGGTCGTGTGGTGCACGCCCGCGCCCTGCGGGCTCCACACGAACCGGCTGCCGTCGGCCGCCGCCGCGACCGTGCCGCCGCCGCTCACGCCCGAAGGGTCGGTCCCCGCGAACCAGTTGGCGCCGTTGTCGGTCGAGAACGCGATGTGCGGACCGGAGTCCAGGTTGCCGGTCCGCACCACCGTGCTCGGGCTGGACTCGGCGAAGTCCAGACTGGTCGTCGACGTGAAGTTCGGCTGGGTGAACATCATCGGCGGCACCTTGGTGAGGTCCGTGTGCCGGAAGCCGCCGATGTCACCGAGCGCGCTGATCAGCGGGGCACCCGAGGGGGGAGAGACGAGGTCGTTGACGGCCGTCTCCTCCAGGCCCCGCACCATCGGGGTGATGGTGAACGACGTGTCGTCGTCCCAGTCGGTCAGGTTCTCCGTGCCGTAGATCGTCGCGCCCGTGCCGTACATCATCCGGTCGGAGTCGAACGGGTCGATCTCCAGCGCCTCGGTCATCCAGCCGAGTTTCGGGGTCTGTTCGGGCGGCGACGGATTCGCGCCCCAGCTCAGCCACGGCGTGGACGAGACGTCCATGGTGTAGCGGTTCTCCCGGTTCGGGTACGACGTGTAGTCCCACGCCTTGGTCCAGCTCGCGCCGCTGTCCGTGGAGCGGAAGATCTGGGTGTCCGGCCACCAGGAGCTGTACGCCGTAGCCATCACCGTCCCCGGCTTCTGCCGGTCGACGGTCAGGCCGCTGAAGCCGTAGTAGGTGTCGGCCTCCGCCACCGGGCTGATGTCCGTCCAGGCGCCGGTCGCCGTCGCGTACCGGTACAGCCGGCCCTTGCCGCCGTCGTAGGGGCCGCCCGTGTCGCTGTAGGCGAGGTACAGGTAGCCGTTCTCGGCGTCAAGGACGCCCTTGTGCGCGAGGTACCCGGTCGGCTGCCCGGCGAGCCGCTGCCAGGTGGCGCCGGCGTCCGTCGACCGGTAGACCGCGTTCTCCTTGTCGGCGACGCCGACGTAGACCGTTTTCGTCGCGCTGCCGGAGCCGCCGGTGGACTCGTCGAAGGTGACCCAGACGATGCCCTGGTTGTCGGAGGCGTAGCCGGAGGTGTCGCTCGGGTCCTGCGCATAGTTGCCGGGGTTGGGAAAGCTCGTCACCTGCGACCAGGTGGCGCCCGAGTCGGTCGACCGCCACAGCCCCTTGCCGCTGGGCGCGCCCAGGTAGAGCACGCTGTTGCGGTTCGGGTCGACAGCCAGCCGTTCCCCCATGCCCCGTCCCGGCATGTTCCCGCCCAGCTTGAACGGCAGATCCGTCTTCTTCCAGCTCGCGCCCCGGTCCGTGGAGCGCAGCACCGCGCCGTTCGTGGGGTCCCAGTCGTTGGTGTACGTGCCGACCGCCGCGTACACCCGGTCGGGGTCGGCGGAGTCGGAGGCGAGGCTCACCACGCCCGTGTGGCCCCAGTCGTCCCAGCCGACCGAGTCGAGGAGCGGGGTCCAGGTCTTCGTCGGCTCCTGCCAGCGGTAGGCGCCGCCGATGTCGGTGCGGGCGTAGGCCAGGTTCTTCTCGCTGCGGTTGAAGACGATGCCGGGGACGAACCCGCCGCCGTCGATACGGGCGTTCTTCCAGGTGTAGGTGTCGGCGGCAAGGGTGGTGCCGGCCGGCTCCGGGGCGTCACCGGCCGCGCGGGCGGGCAGGCCGCCCGCGAGCAGGCCGGCCGCCAGCGCGAGCACGACCGTGAGGGTGCGGGTTCTTCGCACGGTGCGTTCCTTCCTCGGGGTGGGGGAGGGAGAGTGGGGAGAACGTGCGAGGACCGGGCGGCCCCACCGTGAGCGAGTGGGACCGCCCGGCCGTGTGTGGCCCCGGCGTCAGGTGCCGGGACCGGTCCGCGGAGCGTCGGCGGGGGCTATTCGAGAAGCTCCGCGTACGAGCCCATGGCCAGGGCGATGTCGGCCTGGGCCCAGAACCGGTGGTACGTGAAGGTGGGCGCGGCGCCGCCCGCCAGATAGGACTCGATCTTCGACCACGCCGGGTCGTCCTGGTAGAAGGAGCGGATCGACTCGAACGTCGACGACGAGTTGATCACGTCGCCGTTGGGCATGGTGCCGCTCCAGCCGCTCGGGACGTGGACCGGGTCGTCGAAGCGGTTGTAGTCGGCGCGGGTCTCCGGGACGGCGATGCCGAGCGCGTCCTGGTTGTTCTCCCACATGCCGTCGAGCAGCGCCTTCGCCGTGGTCGCCGCCTCCGTGTCACCGGAGCGGTCGGCGTAGTACGTCAGCGTCTTGGCGTAGGCCGCGGCCACACCGACGTCATTGGTGTAGTCGGCGACCGTGACGTGCAGTCCGTTGTTGGCGCCGGGTGACGACGCGTTCCAGGTGTCGGGCTTGCCCGACCACTGCAGCGTCGACGGGATCCGGAAGGAACCGTCCGGGTTGACCGTGGTCTCGGACAGCGCCCAGTCCACCCACTTGTCGAGGACCGACTTGGCGAGCGCGTTGCCGGTCTGCTGGTACAGCTCGGCGACCCGCTCCATCGACCACGCCTGGAAGCCGAACCACTGGTTGGACGGCGGGTCGTGGTAGACCGGCTTCTCGTCGTAGTGCATGCCGTAGAAGGTCGGCGTGCCGGACGGCGGGGTCGTGTACCGGCCGGCCCAGCTGTTGGTCGCGCCGCCCGCGATGCCGCCCTCGGCGGACTGCAGCCAGCGGTAGAACTCCAGTTGCCGCTGCATGGACTTCGCCCAGTCGTCCGCGCCCGTCGCAGACTTCGGCTTCAGCGGCGCGTAGCTGCTCAGCGCGTACGCGGCGAGGGGGTTCTGGTAGCCGCCGTGCGCGTGGCTGGAGCCGATGCGCCAGGCCCAGCCCGCCGAGGAGTCGGTGGCGCCGCCCCAGGCGTAGTACCAGGACAGCAGGTAGTGCGAGGCGTCCTTGCCGGTGCCGGCCGGGCAGGACGGGCTGGTGCAGTCGCCGATCTTCTTGAAGTACTTGTCGAACATGGCGTAGCGCAGGTAGTCGCCCATCTTCGCGGCCTTGGCGACCGTGGCGGAGACCTGGGAGCCCTTGCCCTGCTCCTTGGCCCACAGGTCCGCCCAGTACGCGGCCTGCACGGCACGCGCGTCGGCGTCCGGGGCGTTGGTGAACTTCCACTGTTCGGCGTAGGACGCGTCCTTGGTGAACAGGTCCAGGTAGCCGTTCTTCCCGCCGTACTTGAAGGCGTCGCAGGTGGGCTGCGGGACGGTCTCCCAGACCGACTCCTGCGGGCCGCGCTGGAAGGTGTTGATGTACGACGGCCCGGTGTCCGCCGGACCCGCTTCGCACTTGCCGGGCGAGTTGCCGTAGCCGTACACGTTGTCGACGTCCTGGATCCAGTGCATCCCGTAGACGTCGTCCGTGCCGTAGGCGGACTTCAGCTCGGCCGCGATCGGGTCGGGGCCGACCGGGACGCCCGGGTCGAGCGCGGACGGGTACTCGTTCGGGGTGTCGTACTCGGGCGCGTAGGTGGCCGGCTTCGAGGCGTTGTAGAAGGAGTTGGTCGGCTGGTCCGCACGGGTCGGGATCATGTACTTCTCCATGATGTCCCAGGCCCCGTTGAACTTCGACCAGTCACCGGTCACCTTGCCGTACATCGCCTGCAGCCACAGCAGGTAGCTGTACGCCTCCGAGGTGGTCTCGTGGCCGTGGTCCGGTGCCTCGACGATCAGTGTCTCGACCGAGTGGTACGGGATGCCCTCCGGCGAGAAGTAGCCGTTCGCCGGATCGGTGATCTTCCCGTACAGCTCCAGGAAACGTGCGTCGTACGTCTTCCGGGCGCCCAGCTGCGTCACCGTGACCGCCGCCTTGGCGTGGCCCGGCGCCGAGGACTCGAAGACCGCCGAGCCGCTGCCCGAGGAGTCGGCGGCGATCGTCACCTTCTGCGCGGTGTTCCAGTTCGACGGCGTGAAGGTGAGCGACGCGCCGCCGGAGACCGACAGCCCCGAGTTGCCGCTCGCCCGTGCCGTCGTGACGGTCACGTCGGAGCTCGGCTGCTTGGACAGCTTCACCTCGTACGTGCCCGACTCGCCCTGCTGGACGCCGAGCTGGGACGGCGTGGCCACCACGGCGGGTCCCGAGGCGACCGTGATGCCGACCGGGGTCGAGTCGGCGGAGGCGCCCATGCTGTCGTACGCCTTCGCCACCAGGGAATGACTGCCCACGGTCAAATTGGCGACGGAGAGCGCGAAGGGCGCGCTGCTGTCCGATCCCAGCAGCTCGGTGTCGTCGTAGAACTCCACCTTGGTGATGGTGGCCTGGTCGGCCGCCGCCGCGGTGGCGGCGAGCGGAACCGTCTCTCCCCGCGTGTAGACGGCGCCGGCCTGAGGGCTGGTCAGTACGGCGACCGGCGGCTGGTGGGCGCCGACGCAGGGGGTTCCATTGATCGCGAAGGAGGTGGGCGCGGCGTTGCTGCCGCTGTAGGTGAACTGGCCGCCGGTCGTGACGGCGGCGCCGGCGGCGATCCGGGCGTTGTGCCCGGCGTCCTTCACGGTCACGGTCGTGCCGGACTGCGTCCAGCTGCCGTTCCAGCCGTTCACGAGCTTCTGGTCGCCCGTGTAGCCGTACGTCAGGGTCCAGCCGTCGATGGCCTCCGCACCGCGGTTGGTGAGGGTCAGCTCCGCGGTGAATCCGGAGCCCCAGTCGTTCGTCTTGTAGTCGACGCTGCACTGGAGCGCGGCCGCCCGAGCAGGGGTCGAGCCGGTCGAGAGCATCGTCAGCGGAAGCGCGAGAGCGGCCGCGGCGGCCGTCAGTAACCGCCGGACGCCTCTGCGTCTCCTGGGTGGGGGATGCATGGTGCTGGTCCCTCCTGCGACTCGGAGATGTCAAGGCTTGAACCAGTGGGAGCGCTCCCATAGTGAGGACGGGGTGAAGGGCGGTCAAGACTTGGGGCGAATCGAAAACATTCGACGGTTCGAGCCGGGGGAAAGTCGGCAGTCCCTCTGTTCTTTGCCGTCACTTGGCGCTAGCTTCATGTGCACCAGTGGGAGCGGTTCCACCAGTCGACGCGTCCGTCCCGACGTGTCCGACCTGCAAGGAGTCGCTCATGCGCCACCCCCCGCGTTCAGTACTTTCAGCCATGCCCGTGCACGTGTGGAGCACCTGACGCGGGGTCGCTCGTTCCGTGGGATCCATCTGCCGTCCATGCTGCCCGGAAACCCCCGGCCGGCACCACAGGCCTGTCCCGACCAGGCCCGGAGGACGGCGCTCCCACCCGTAAGGCACCAGGCCGCGCGATGGTCCGCGCGCGCTCCAGAAGGACAGCCCCCTACGGATAGGAAACCCGCACCATGAGTCGCACCAGAACCGCGCTCCTCGCCGCCGTGGCGCTGGTCGCCGGCGCCACCGGGACGGCGATCGCCGCCGTCCCCGGCGAGGCCGGAACGGCCGCCGTCCCCTGCACCGTGGACTACGAGGTCCAGAACCAGTGGTCCACCGGCTTCACCGCGTCCGTGACGGTCACCAACAACGGCGCCGCCAAGTCGTCGTGGGCGGTGAAGTGGTCGTACGCCGGCAACCAGAAGGTCACCAGCGCCTGGAACGCCAAGGTCACCCAGTCCGGTGCCGCCGTCACCGTCGCCAACGAGTCCTACAACGGCACCCTCGCCACCGGGGGATCGGCCTCCTTCGGCTTCCAGGGCACCTACAGCGGCAGCAACGCCGTCCCCGCCACCTTCACCCTCGACGGCGTGACCTGCAACGTCGACTCCGGCGGCGGCCCCACCGATCCGCCGGACCCGACCGACCCGCCCGGCGACCGGGTGAACAACCCCTACGACGGCGCCAAGGTGTACGTGAACCCCGAGTGGTCCGCGAAGGCCGCCGCCGAGCCGGGCGGCAGCCGCATCGCGAACCAGCCCACCGGCGTCTGGCTGGACCGCACCGCCGCCATCAACGGCGTCAACGGCGGCATGGGCCTGCGCGACCACCTCGACGAGGCCCTGCGGCAGAAGGGTTCCGGCGAACTCGTCATCCAGCTGGTCGTCTACAACCTGCCCGGCCGTGACTGCGCCGCCCTCGCCTCCAACGGCGAGTTCGGTCCGACGGAGATCGACAAGTACAAGACGCAGTACATCGACCCGATCAAGGCCATCCTCGCCGACCCGAAGTACGCCGACCTGCGGATCGTCACCACGGTCGAGATCGACTCCCTGCCCAACCTGGTCACCAACGTGACACCGCGGGCCACCGCCACGCCCAACTGCGACGTGATGAAGGCCAACGGCAACTACGTGAAGGGCGTCGGCTACGCCCTGAACAAGCTCGGCGACGTGCCCAACGTCTACAACTACGTGGACGCCGGCCACCACGGCTGGCTGGGCTGGGACGACAACTTCGGCGCCTCCGCCGACATGTTCAAGCAGGCCGCGACCGCCGAGGGCGCGACCGTCGCCGACGTGCACGGCTTCATCGCCAACACGGCCAACTACAGCGCGCTGAAGGAGGACCACTTCTCCATCGGCCAGAGCGTGGCCGGCAAGTCGGTGCGCGAGTCGAAGTGGGTCGACTGGAACCGCTACACCGACGAGCTGTCGTACGCCCAGGCGCTGCGCAACCAGCTGGTCTCGATCGGCTTCGACTCGGGCATCGGCATGCTGATCGACACCTCCCGCAACGGCTGGGGCGGTGCGAACCGGCCCACCGGTCCCGGCGCGACGACCAGCGTGGACACCTACGTGGATGGTGGCCGCTACGACCGCCGCATCCACCTCGGCAACTGGTGCAACCAGTCGGGAGCCGGCCTCGGTGAGCGGCCGCAGGCCTCCCCGGAGCCCGGGATCGACGCCTACGTCTGGATGAAGCCCCCGGGTGAGTCGGACGGGGCGAGCAAGGTCATCCCCAACGACGAGGGCAAGGGCTTCGACCGGATGTGCGACCCGACCTACACCGGTAACCCCCGGAACAACAACAACATGTCGGGTGCGCTGCCCGACGCCCCGATCTCCGGGCACTGGTTCTCCGCCCAGTTCCAGGAGCTGATGAAGAACGCGTACCCGCCGCTGTCGTGACGGGCTGACCACCGGTCCGTCGGAGCAGGACCCGCCGGGTCCGGCCCCGGCGGACCGCCGCGCGCCTCTCCGCACGGCGTCCTTTTGCGGAAGCGGCAACATCGGTTGCCCGCTCCCGGTGCGTCGTCGCACTCTGGCGGCATCCGAGCGGAGAGGCTGAACACCATGGCGCACGACCACGACCACGACCACGACCACCAGCACGGGCACGGGCACGACTGGGCCGAGATGGCGCCCCTGCTCGAATCCGAGGCGGAGCTGTTCACACCGCTCTACGAGCGGGCTCTGAACTGGCTGGCGAAGGAGGTGACGGAACCGGGACTGATCGTGGACGCGGGCAGCGGCCCCGGCGTCATCTCGTGTCTGTTCGCCGAGATCTTCCCGGGCGCGCGGATCGTGGCCGTCGACGGTTCCGAACCGCTGTTGGAGCGGGCCAGGGACCGGGCCGGGCGCCAGGGCGCCGGTGACCGTTTCGACACCCTCGCCGGCGAACTCCCCGATGTCCTCGACGAGCTGGACTACCCGGCCGACCTGCTGTGGGCCAGCCGCAGCGTGCACCACCTCGGGGACCAGGCCGCCGCGCTGGCCGCCTGCGCGGCGCGGCTGGCGCCCGGTGGCACGCTGGCCGTGATGGAGGGCGGACTGCCTCCGCGGTTCCTGCCTCGCGACATCGGGTTCGGCCGGCCCGGTCTCCAGGCACGCATCGACGCGGCGCAGGAGGAGCGGTTCGGCCGGATGCGGGCCGAACTGCCGGGCTCGGTGGCCGTCGTCGAGGACTGGCCGGCCCTGCTCACCTCGGCCGGCCTGCACCACGCCCGCTCGCGCACCTTCCTCCTCGACCTCCCCGCCCCGGTCACGGACCGCACCCGCGCCTACCTGGTCACCGCCCTCACCCGCACCCGCGAGGTCATCGGCGAGGACCTGGACGCCGGCGACCGCGCCACCCTCGACCGCCTCCTCGACCCCGACGACAAGGCGAGCGTCCACCACCGCCCGGACGTGTTCGTCCTGGCGGCCCACACGGTCCACTCGGCGGTGCGGCCCGTGTGACGGCTCGGTCCGGAGCGCTCTCGGCAGCGCCGCCGGGTTCGTGCACGGGCCCGGCAGTCTCCGCGGGGCCACCGCGGGGCGCCTCCCGCTCGAGCGGAGCCGGGAGTGGGGGAGGGCGGTGACCGGGCTCGCCGGGAACACCCGCCTGCGGGTCGCCGAGTGGGCGTGGGCGTCACCTGCTCGCGCCCGGCCCGGGTGGAGCCCCCGTTCCGGGGCGCCTGCGGCAGCCTCCCGCCCGGCCGCCTGCTCACCGCCGGCCGGATCGCCGACTCCGTCGTGGGGCCATGGCGCAGCCGACCGGTGTCGCGACGTCGGCACCGTTCGTACGGCCCGTCGGGCAGCCCGGCCGGGCACCGTCCCGCGGACGCACGACGGCCTCCCCCCGACCGGGGGGAGGCCGTCGGGTGCGCGAGGTCAGTCGTTGAGCTCCGCCGGGTCCGGCCCGATGCGCCGGTCCTCGTTCAGCGCGCTGATCGCGGCGAGGTCCTCCGCGTCCAGAGTGAACCCGAAGACGTCGATGTTCTCCTCGATCCGGGACGGCGTCACCGACTTGGGGATGACGACATTGCCCAGCTGGAGGTGCCAGCGCAGCACCACCTGCGCCGGCGTGCGTCCGTGCTTCCGCGCGATCGCCACGATCGCCGGGACCTCCAGGATCCCCTTGCCGGAACCGAGCGGCGACCACGCCTCGGTCGCGATGCCCCGCTCCGCGTGGTACTCACGCGAGGCGTGCTGCTGCAGGTGCGGGTGCAGCTCGATCTGGTTGACCGCCGGGACGACGGACGTCTCGGCGATCAGACGGTCCAGGTGCTCCGGCAGGAAGTTGGACACGCCGATGGCACGGATCCGGCCGTCGGCGAGCAGCTTCTCGAACGCCTTGTACGTGTCGACGTACCGGTCCCGGGCGGGCGTCGGCCAGTGGATCAGGTAGAGGTCCACGTACTCGAGGCCGAGCTTCGACAGGGACGTGTCGAACGCCCGCAGGGTGGAGTCGTACCCCTGGTCGCTGTTCCAGAGCTTGGTGGTGACGAAGAGCTCCTCGCGCGGGACGCCCGACTTCGCGAGGGCCCGCCCGGTGCCCTCCTCGTTGCCGTAGATCGCCGCGGTGTCGATGCTGCGGTAGCCGGCCTCCAGCGCCGTCGTCACGGCCGTCTCGGCCTCCGCGTCCGGAACCTGCCAGACGCCGAAGCCCAGCTGGGGCATCTCGACACCGTTGTTCAGGATGATCGGGGGGACCTTGCTCACGAGCTCTCGATCCTTCGGTTGTGGTCAGGTACTACAGGTATTACCCCCATCGTCAACGATCACGGCCCGTGATGCATTCCTGACCGGTGAATTTCATGCCCGGCGGAGCGCCCCGATCCCGTACGTTCTTTCGATCGCCTGCTGCTTCAGCGTGAGCGACGGCGTGAGCGGCCCCTGCCCCTCGGCGAACGGCTGCGCCGGGGCGCGGAACGTGCGGATCGACTCGGCCTGCGGGACCAGGGTGCTCGCCGCGACCACGGCCCGCCGCACCCCCGTCTCCAGGTCCGCGTCGCGCACCGGGCGGCCGGGGTCCGGCCGCCGCACGTGCCGGCTCACCGTC
Organism: Streptomyces pimonensis; assembly: GCF_041380215.1. NCBI lineage: Bacteria > Bacillati > Actinomycetota > Actinomycetes > Kitasatosporales > Streptomycetaceae > Streptomyces > Streptomyces pimonensis. Next base: position 206,986 of record NZ_JAHWZY010000006.1, on the reverse strand, counting down.
GACCGGCGCAACCCGAGCCGTCGTGCCGCCTGCGTGAAGCCCAGCGTCCGGGCCACCGACGGGAACCTCCGCAGGTGCGTCGGGCCGTACGTGCGGCCAGGGCAGTGGCGGTCACCACGGGACGTGACGACGGTGGGAGCGGTGTACCGGATTCCCGATCACGGCGGGAGGGAGCAGGATGGGGAGGGGCGCCCGCACCCCCGAGCACCGAGCACCTGAGCAAGTGGAGCACCGTGAAACGCCTGCGCCGGCCGAGTCGGCTGCCGATCGACCCGTACATCCTGCTGCTGCTCGGGACGGTGGGCCTCGCCGCGCTGCTTCCCGCCCGGGGAGCCTGCGCCGACGTCGTCTCCGGAGCCTCCACCGCCGCGATCGCCCTCCTGTTCTTCCTTTACGGCGCCCGGCTCTCCACCCGCGAGGCGCTGGACGGACTGAAGCACTGGCGGCTCCACGTCACCGTGCTGGCCTGCACCTTCGTCGTCTTCCCGGTGCTGGGACTGGCCGCCCGCGGGCTCGTCCCGGTCCTCCTGACCGACCCGCTCCACCAGGGACTGCTCTTCCTCACCCTGGTCCCCTCGACCATCCAGTCGTCGATCGCGTTCACCTCGATCGCCCGCGGCAACGTGCCCGCCGCGATCTGCGCCGGCTCCTTCTCCTCGCTCGTCGGCATCGTCGTCACCCCGTTGCTCGCGGCGGCGCTGCTGAGCAGCGGCACGGGCGGGTTCTCCGCGGTGTCGGTGGCGCAGATCGTGCTCCAGCTGCTGGTGCCGTTCGCCGCCGGGCAGCTGCTGCGCCGCTGGATCGGCTCCTTCGTCTCCCGGCACCGGAGGGTGCTGGGGCTGGTCGACCGCGGCTCGATCCTGCTCGTCGTCTACACCGCCTTCAGCGAGGGCATGGTGCGGGGCGTCTGGCACCAGGTGAGCCCCGCCCGGCTCGGCGGGCTGCTCGCCGTCGAGGCCGTCCTGCTCGCCGTGATGCTGCTGCTGACCTGGTACGGCGCCAAGGCGCTGCGGTTCGGCCGGGGGGACCGGATCGCGATCCAGTTCGCCGGCTCGAAGAAGTCGCTGGCCGCCGGGCTGCCCATGGCGAGCGTGCTGTTCGGGGCGCAGGCCTCGCTGGCCGTGCTGCCGCTGATGCTGTTCCACCAGATGCAGCTGATGGTGTGCGCGGTGATCGCCAAGCGGCGCTCGCACGACCCCGTCGAGGAGGCCACCGTCCCGGACCGGGCGGGACGGCCGCGGACCGGGGCCGGTACGGGCACACGTTCCGGCTGAGCGTCACGGCGGCCCCGGACGTCGTCGGCGGGTCCGCCGGACGTCGCCGGTCGGTCCGCCGCGCGGCGGGGTCCGTGCCGCCGCGTCGCGGGGCCCGGAGACAGGGAGGCCGGGGCCCCGCGGTCCCAGGTGCGCCCGGCGGACGCCGGGACGGGGCCCGCGGCACAGGGGGCGCTCCCGCCGGCAGGGCCCCGCCGCCGTGCAGCGGGGAGCCGGTCAGCCCCGGGCAGCCGCGGTCCGCAGGACGATGCGCTCCTCACTCGCGTACACGTTCATGGAACCGCCCCGCAGGAAGCCCACCAGGGTCAGCCCCGTCTCCGCCGCCAGGTCCACGGCCAGCGAGGACGGGGCGGAGACCGCCGCCAGCATCGGGATGCCGGCCATGACCGCCTTCTGCGCCAGCTCGAAGGAGGCCCGGCCGGAGACCAGCAGGATCGTCCGGGACAGCGGCAGGTCTCCGCCCTGCAGGGCACGGCCGACCAGCTTGTCGACCGCGTTGTGCCGGCCCACGTCCTCCCGTACGTCGAGCAGCTCGCCGTCCTCGTCGAACAGGGCCGCCGCGTGCAGGCCGCCCGTGCGGTCGAAGACCCGCTGGGCCGCGCGCAACCGGTCGGGCAGGCCCGCCAGCAGCTCCGGCTCCACGCGCAGCGCGGGATCGTCCGCGATGGGGTGGCGGGCCGTGGTGCGCACCGCGTCCAGGCTGGCCTTGCCGCACAGGCCGCAGGAGGACGTGGTGTAGACGTTGCGCTCCAGCGTGATGTCCGGGATCACCACGCCGGGGGAGGTCTTCACGTCCACCACGTTGTAGGTGTTCGAGCCGTCGACGGTCGCGCCCGCGCAGTAGACGATGTTCTGCAGGTCGGAGGCGGTCGCGAGCACTCCCTCGCTCACCAGGAAACCGGCCGCCAGCGCGAAGTCGTCGCCCGGTGTGCGCATGGTGACGGCGAGAGGTCTGCCGTTCAGCCTGATCTCCAGGGGTTCCTCGGCGACGAGCGTGTCGGGGCGACTGGAGACCGCCCCGTCGCGGATGCGGAGCACCTTGCGTCGTTCCGTGACTCGTCCCATGTTCCCACCAGTTCCGCTCAGTCCCGGTTCTGTATGCGTCGACAGCCGAAGCGCCCCTTGACGCACAGGCTGCCGCAGGCCACCGGAGCGTCGTGCGGCGAGGTGACCTTCGCGAGCTCATTGTCCTGTACACGGAGTGCGAGGCCGTGCCCCCTCCGCGGTACGCGCACACGGTCGCCGTCTCCGACTGCCCAGAATCGTCCCGGGTACCCGCCGTCCGCATGCCGCACTCCGACGTGGACGACAGACCCCGGAGGGTACGGCGCCCGCCCAGCTGAAGGACCTCTTCGGCACCTACCGGGTGGGCGCCGTCCACGGGCGGCTCTCCCCACCGGCCGGTCCACGGCGGGTGTGCTCGGGCCGCTGATCGTGAACCGGTTCGCCGACCGTCGGGAGGAGGCGGGCAGGCACGGCCCGTTCTTGTACGGACTGTCGCTGTTCGTCATGGTCGGACTGCTCGTCGCCGGCTTCGTCGCCCAACGAACTGGTCCGGCCCGCTCGCCCCCGCCACCACGCCCTCGGCCACGGGACGCCGAAGGAGGCCGCCGATGACCGGCGACAGCAGCCGGAGTCCGCCTGATCCCGGCCGTCGCGGGCTGATCGCCCTCGCCTGGCTGTTGGGCGGGGGTGCCGCTCGCCCACGGGCTGTACGAGCTCGTGCGGAAGGCGGCCCGGTTGTTCACCGGGTGACTCCGGGTCCCGGGCGGCTCCGGGGCCTGACGGAAGCCGACAAGCCGCGCCCCTGTTTCCTGTCGCTTCACCTGCCTTCGTACCGGTGAGTCACTGATCAGACTGGTGCATCCCGCACCCGACCCACCGAGGGGGACCCACCCATGATCGGCTCGCGCATCGTCGCCGTCGGCCACTACCAGCCTGCCCGGGTGCTCACCAACGAGGACCTGGCGGGCATGGTCGACACCAGCGACGAGTGGATCACGAGCCGGGTGGGCATCCGCACCCGCCACGTCGCCGGCCCCGACGAGCCGGTCGACGAGCTGGCCGCGCACGCCGCCTCCAAGGCGCTGGCAACGGCCGGCCGGACACCCGCCGAGATCGACCTGGTCCTGGTCGCCACGTCCACCGCCATCGACCGCTCGCCCAACATGGCCGCCCGCGTCGCGGCCCGCCTCGGCATGCCCGGACCCGCGGTCATGGACATCAACGTGGTGTGCGCCGGGTTCACCCACGCCCTCGCCACCGCCGACCACGCCGTACGCGCCGGCGGCGCGAGCCGGGTGCTGGTCGTCGGCGCCGACAAGATGACCGACGTGACCGACTGGACCGACCGCACCACCTGCGTGCTCGTCGGCGACGGGGCGGGCGCCGCCGTGGTGGAGGCCTGCGCCCCCGGCAGGGAGGCGGGGATCGGGCCGGTGCTGTGGGGGTCGGTGCCCGAGATGGGGCACGCGGTGCGGATCGAGGGGACGCCGCCGCGGTTCGCGCAGGAGGGCCAGAGCGTCTACCGCTGGGCCGCCACCCGGCTGCCGGTCATCGCCCGCCAGGCCTGCGAGAAGGCGGGGCTGGCGCCCGAGGACCTCGCCGGGGTCGTCCTGCACCAGGCCAACCTGCGGATCATCGAACCCCTCGCCCGCCGGCTCGGCGCCGTCAACGCCGTCGTCGCCCGCGACGTCACCGAGTCCGGCAACACCTCGGCCGCCAGCATCCCGATCGCCTTCTCCAAGCTCGTCGAACGGGGCGAGGTGTCGACCGGCGACCCGGTGCTGCTCTTCGGTTTCGGCGGGAACCTGTCGTACGCGGGACAGGTCGTGCGCTGTCCCTGAGCCCGGACCGGCGTGTCGAGGCCGACCCGGCACCCCCTGGCACGTGTGCGCCGTGGACCGTAGCCGAAGGCAATGATTCCTGAACGACCCGTAGGCGCCTTTCCGCCCTCTTTGCGAGCTGCTTCCCGGCGCTTTCACGGGCTGCTTTGTCCTGTGAGTGGAAAAAGTAGGGGGCGATTCCTGCGCGACTTCTTCCCACCTCCGGCAGGCGCTGCTACTTTCCCATCCGAAAGCACGCCACACACGTGGCCGGAATCCGGCGCGCTCGGGCCGGTCGAGTCGGGGAGGGGTTCGTGAGACGCATGACAGCGCGACCCGCCAACGCCCACCAGGCCCGACTGCTCAGGCTGCTGCGCGACGGCGGACCCAACTCCCGTGCCCAGCTGGGCGACCAGGTCGACCTCTCCCGGTCGAAACTGGCCGTGGAGGTGGACCGGCTGCTGGAGACGGACCTCGTCGTGGCCGACGGACTCGCCGCCTCGCGCGGCGGTCGGCGCTCCCACAACATCCGGCTCAACCCGCACCTGCGGTTCCTCGGCGTCGACATCGGCGCGACCTCGGTCGACGTCGCCGTCACCAACGCCGAACTGGAGATCCTCGGGCACATCAACCAGCCCATGGACGTGCGCGAGGGGCCGGTCGCGGTCTTCGAGCACGTACTCGCCATGGCCGGGAAGCTGAAGGCTTCGGGGCTCGCGGAGGGGTTCGACGGCGCCGGCATCGGCGTCCCGGGGCCGGTCCGCTTCCCCGAGGGCATCCCGGTGGCTCCGCCGATCATGCCGGGCTGGGACGGCTTCCCCGTGCGGGAGGCGCTCAGCCAGGATCTCGGCTGCCCGGTCATGGTCGACAACGACGTGAACCTGATGGCGATGGGGGAGCAGCACGCGGGCGTCGCCCGCACCGTCGCCGACTTCCTCTGCGTCAAGATCGGTACCGGCATCGGCTGCGGCATCGTCGTCGGCGGTGAGGTCTACCGCGGCACGACGGGCAGCGCGGGCGACATCGGGCACATCCAGGCCGTGCCCGACGGCCGTCCGTGCGCCTGCGGCAACCGGGGCTGCCTGGAGGCGCACTTCTCCGGCGCGGCCCTCGCCCGGGACGCCATGGAGGCCGCCGAACAACGGCTCTCCGGCGAACTCACCGCCCGGCTGGAGGCGAACGGCACGCTCAGCGCCGTCGACGTCGCCGCCGCGGCCGCGGCCGGTGACGCCACCGCCCTCGATCTGATCCGCGAGGGCGGCAACCGCACCGGCCAGGTCATCGCCGGCCTGGTCAGCTTCTTCAACCCCGGCCTGGTGGTGGTCGGCGGCGGGGTGACCGGCCTCGGCCACACCCTGCTCGCCGCGATCCGCACCCAGGTCTACCGCGGCTCGCTGCCCCTGGCCACCGGCAACCTGCCGATCGTGCTGGGGGAGCTGGGACCCACCGCCGGAGTCATCGGCGCGGCCCGGCTCATCAGCGACCACCTGTTCTCACCCGCGTAAGCAGCCTCACCGCACCTTCGTCGAACCTGGTCCCGGCACCACCGCCTCCTCGCGCCACGGCACCACCACATCCGCTCCACGGCATCCGCGCCGCCGCACCTGCTCCACGGCACCTGCTCCACGGCATCCGCGCCGCCGCACCTGCTCCACCGCACGGAACAGTCCACCCGTACCAGGCACCGCCACCGCCCTACCCCGTCCTGCCCGAAAACTCCTGCCCCGTGAGGGGATCGCCCTGTCACCGGCCCGTACGCCCGCCGAGGGGAATCCGCATGGCACCACAACCACCGCTGCTCAGCATGTCCGGCATCACCAAGTCGTTCCCCGGAGTCCGGGCCCTGGACGGCGTCGACCTCGACGTCCAGGCCGGCGAGGTGCACTGCCTGCTCGGCCAGAACGGCGCCGGGAAATCCACCCTGATCAAGGTACTGGCCGGCGCCCACCAGCCCGACACCGGCACCATCCGCTGGCGCGGTGAGGACGTCACCCTGCGTTCGCCGATCGCCGCCATGCGTCTGGGCATCGCCACCATCTACCAGGAACTCGACCTGGTGGAGCACCTGTCGGTCGCCGAGAACGTCCACCTGGGCCACGAGCCGACCACGGCCGGCTTCGTCGTCCGCTCGGGAGCGGCCAGGGCGTCGACGGCGCAGCTGCTGAAGCGGCTCGGCCATCCCGAGATCGACCCCGCCCGGCTGGTCGGCGAACTCCCGGCGGCGCAGCAGCAGATCGTTTCCATGGCACGGGCGCTCTCCCACGACGTACGGCTCATCGTGATGGACGAGCCGTCCGCCGCGCTCGACCCGGACGAGGTCGACAACCTCTTCCGCATCGTCGGCGACCTCACCGCCGACGGAGTCGCCGTCGTCTACATCTCGCACCGCCTGGAGGAGATCCGCCGCATCGGCGACCGGGTGACCGTGCTGAAGGACGGCCGAGCCGTCGCCGGCGGGCTGCCCGCGAAGTCGACGCCGACCCGCGAGGTCGTCGCGCTGATGACCGGACGCAACGTGGAGTACGTCTTCCCGGAGCGGCCCGCCGCCGCCGCGCGGGGCGAACCGGTGCTCGTCGTCGAAGGTCTGTCCCGTGAGGGCGAGTTCGCCCCGCTCGACCTCCAGGTGCGGCCCGGGGAGATCGTCGGGTTCGCCGGACTCGTCGGCTCCGGGCGCTCCGAGATCCTGGAGACGGTCTACGGCGCCCGCAAACCCGACACCGGCCGGGTCCTCGTCGACGGACGCCCCCTGAAGCCGGGCAGCGTACGGGCCGCCGTACGCGCCGGACTCGGACTCGCCCCCGAGGAGCGCAAGGCGCAGGCCCTGCTGATGCTGGAGTCCGTCACCCGCAACGTGTCGGTCTCCTCCATGTCCCGCTTCGCGAGGGCCGGCTGGATCGACCGTGGCGCCGAACGGGGGGCGGCACGCGCGGCGGTCCGCGAGCTGTCCCTGCGGCCCGACAACCCGGACGTTCCCGTGCGCACCCTGTCCGGCGGCAACCAGCAGAAGGCCGTGCTCGCCCGCTGGCTGCTGCGCGGCTGCCGGGTGCTGCTGCTCGACGAACCCACCCGGGGCGTCGACGTCGGCGCCCGCGCCGAGCTCTACGCGGTCGTCCGCCGGCTGGCGGACGAGGGCCTCGCCGTGCTGCTGGTCTCCAGCGAGGTGCCCGAGGTGCTCGGCCTCGCCGACCGCGTCCTGGTGCTGCGCGAGGGCAGCGTCGTCCACACGGCGCCCGCCCGTGAACTCGACGAACACCGTGTACTCGACCTCGTCATGGAAGGAAGCCCGGCGTCATGACGCAGCCCGTCTCCCCGCCGCGGGACAGCGCCCCCAAGGCGCCGTCGGCCGACGAGAAGCCCGCCTGGCGCGCCGTGTTGTTCCGCGCCGACGTCCGCACGCTGTCGCTGCTCGGCGTGCTCGCCGTACTGGTCCTCATCGGCGGCGTCACCAAACCGGACGAGTTCCTGGACACCCGCAACCTCCAGCTGGTCCTCACCCAGGCCTCCGTCATCGGTGTCGTCACCGTCGGCATGACCTTCGTGATCATCTCCGGCGGCATCGACCTGTCGGTCGGCGCGATCGTCGCCCTCGCCTCGGTGTGGGCCACCACCGTCGCCACCCAGGAGTACGGCTTCGGCGGCATCCTCTTCACCGCCGTCCTCGTCGGACTGGGATGCGGCCTGGTCAACGGGGTGCTCATCGCGTACGGCGGGATGGTCCCGTTCATCGCCACCCTCGCCATGCTCGCCTCGGCCCGCGGCCTCGCCCTGCAGATCACCGACGGCCGGACGCAGATCGTCACCGTCGACGGCGTCCTCGACCTCGGTGAACGCGACTCCTACGTGCTCGGCGTCCCGCCGCTGGTCCTCGTGTTCGCCGCGGTCACCGTCGTCGGCTGGCTGCTCCTCAACCGGACCACCTTTGGCCGCCGCACCGTCGCCGTCGGCGGCAACGCGGAGGCCGCCCGGCTCGCCGGCATCGACGTGCGCCGCCAGCGGCTCTACCTCTACCTGCTGTCCGGGCTGTGCTGCGGCATCGCCGCCTTCCTGCTGATCGTGCTGGCCGGCTCCGGCCAGAACACCAACGGCAACCTCTACGAACTCGACGCCATCGCCGCCGCGATCATCGGCGGCACCCTGCTCACCGGGGGCCGGGGCACCATCGTCGGCTCCGTCCTGGGTGTCCTGATCTTCACCACGATCACCAACATCTTCGCCCTGAACAACCTGCAGAGCGACGTCCAGCAGATCGCCAAGGGCGCGATCATCGTCGCCGCCGTGCTGGTCCAGCGCCGTACCGCGAGCACGACCTGAAGAAGGGGTTCACCGCCATGCCAGAGTTCACCAGCCGCAGAGGCCTGCTCTTCGGAGCGGCCGCCGTGTCCGCCGGCGCCCTCGTCACCGGCTGCACCAGCAACGAGACCAGCGACGACAAGCCGGCCGCGAACGACCAGCCCGCCGACGACCGGCCCGGCAAGCCGGTCACCATCGGCTTCGCCGGACCGCAGGCCGACCACGGCTGGCTCAACGCCATCAACGACAACGCCAAGAAGCGGGCGGAGAAGTACTCCGACGTCACCCTGGAGATCACCGAGGGCTCCAACGACACCGCCCAGCAGATCGGCCAGATCGAGACCCTCATCAACAAGAAGGTCGACGTCCTGGTGATCCTGCCCGCCGACGGCAAGGCGCTCACCCAGGTCGGACTGAAGGCGATGCGCGCCGGCATCCCGGTCGTCAACCTCGACCGGATCTTCAACACCCCGCAGGCGTACCGCTGCTGGGTCGGCGGCGACAACTACGGCATGGGCCTCAACGCAGGCCACTACATCGGCGAGAAGCTCAAGGGCAAGACGGACGCCAAGGTCGTCGAGCTGGCCGGTCTGGACAACCTGGAACTGACCAAGCAGCGCACCCAGGGCTTCGACGACGCGCTCAAGAACTACCCCAACATCAGCAAGGTGGCCCGCCAGGCCGCCGAGTTCACCGTCGAGTCCGGCCAGGCCAAGACGGCCCAGCTGCTCCAGGCACAGTCGCGGATCGACGCGCTGTGGAACCACGACGACGACCAGGGCGTGGGCGCGCTGCGCGCCATCGAGCAGGCCGGGCGCGACGAGTTCCTGATGGTGGGCGGCGCGGGCGCGCTCGCCGCCTTCGAGGCCATCAAGGCCGACAGGGGTGTCCTGAAGGCCACCGTCCTGTACCCGCCGACGATGGCCGCCTCCGCGATCGACCTGGCCCGCGCCCTCGGCCAGGACAAGGGCGTCGGCGGCCTCGCGGAGTTCGAGATCCCCTCGTCGGTGACCTGCTACTCGGCCGTCGTCGACAAGGAGAACGTGGACCAGTACATGCCCACCGGCTTCAGATGAGGGGCCCCGCCCCACGGGCCTGACCAGCCCTCCGGGCGGGGATCACCCCCGCCCGCCACGACGACGAGGAGGACATCCGAATGGCACAGCCGCAAGCGTCCGACGGGGCTCAGCCGGGGAGGCCACCGCTGCGCATCGGCATGGTCGGTTACGCCTTCATGGGCGCCGCCCACTCCCAGGGCTGGCGCACCGCGGGCCGCGTCTTCGACCTGCCGCTGAGCCCCGACCTGGCCGTGATCTGCGGCCGGGACGCCGACGCCGTGCGCACGGCGGCCGACCGGCACGGCTGGGCGGCGACCGAGACCGACTGGCGCGCCCTCGTCGAACGGGACGACGTCGACCTCGTCGACATCTGCACCCCCGGCGACAGCCACGCCGAGATCGCGCTCGCCGCGCTCGCCGCGGGCAAGCACGTGCTGTGCGAGAAACCCCTCGCCAACACCGTCGCGGAGGCCGAGGCGATGGTCCGCGCCGCCGAGGACGCCCGGGAGCGGGGTCAGCTGGCGATGGTCGGCTTCAACTACCGCCGCGTTCCCGCGACCGCGCTGGCCCGGCGGATGGTGGCCGAGGGCCGGATCGGCACGCTGCGGCACGTGCGGGTCGCGTACCTGCAGGACTGGCTGGTGAACCCGCAGTTCCCGCTGACCTGGCGGCTGCGGCGCGAGCAGGCCGGCTCCGGTTCGCTCGGCGACCTCGGCGCGCACATCGTCGACCTGGCGCAGTACCTGGCCGGCGAGCAGTTGGCGGGTGTCTCCGCGCTCACCGAGACGTTCGTACGGGAGCGGCCGCTGCCCACCGCCCCCGGCCCGGCCGCCGTCTCCGCCGGCACCGGCCAGGTCACCGTCGACGACGCCGCCCTGTTCACCGGCCGCTTCGCCTCCGGCGCCCTCGCCTCCTTCGAGGCCACCCGGTACGCCACCGGACGCAAGAACGCCCTGCGCATCGAACTCAACGGCGAGCGCGGCTCGCTCGCCTTCGACCTGGAACGGCTCAACGAGCTGTCGTACCACGACGGCACCGAGCCCGGCACGCACGCCGGCTTCCGCCGCATCCTCGTCACCGAACCCGACCACCCCTACCTCGAGGGCTGGTGGCCGCCGGGCCACGGCCTCGGCTACGAGCACACCTTCGTGCACCAGGCCCGCGACCTGGTCCACGCGGTCGCCGAGGGCCGCAGCCCCGATCCCTCCTTCGCCGACGGGCTCCAGGTGCAGCGCGTCCTGGCGGCGGTGGAGGAGAGCGCCGAGAAGAACTCCGTCTACACACCGATCGCCGCCTGAGGAGGACGGACCGAGATGCCGCGCAACTTCACGCTGTTCACCGGCCAGTGGGCGGACCTGCCACTGGAGGAGGTCTGCCGACTCGCCCGCGACTTCGGCTACGACGGTCTCGAACTCGCCTGCTGGGGCGACCACTTCGAGGTGGACAGGGCACTCGCCGATCCGTCCTACGTCGCCGGACGCCACCAGCTCCTGGAGAAGTACGGCCTGCAGTGCTGGGCGATCTCCAACCACCTGGTGGGGCAGGCGGTGTGCGACGCCATCATCGACGAACGCCACCGGGCGATCCTGCCCGCCCGCATCTGGGGCGACGGCGAGGCCGAGGGGGTACGGCAGCGGGCCGCCGCCGAGATCAAGGACACCGCGCGCGCCGCGGCCCTCCTCGGCGTCGACACCGTCATCGGCTTCACCGGCTCCGCCATCTGGCACCTGGTCGCCATGTTCCCGCCCGCCCCCGAGTCGATGATCGAACGCGGCTACGAGGACTTCGCCGAGCGGTGGAACCCGATCCTGGACGTCTTCGACGCCGAGGGCGTGCGGTTCGCGCACGAGGTCCACCCCAGCGAGATCGCCTACGACTACTGGACGACCGTACGCGCCCTGGACGCGGTCGGCCGTCGGCCGGCCTTCGGCCTCAACTTCGACCCCTCCCACTTCGTCTGGCAGGACCTCGACCCGGTCGGTTTCCTGTGGGACTTCCGCGACCGGATCTACCACGTCGACTGCAAGGAGGCCCGCAGGCGTCTCGACGGCCGCAACGGCCGCCTCGGTTCCCACCTGCCCTGGGGGGACCCCCGGCGCGGCTGGGACTTCGTCTCCGCCGGCCACGGGGACGTGCCCTGGGAGGACGTCTTCCGGATGCTGCGCTCCATCGACTACCGGGGGCCCGTCTCCGTCGAGTGGGAGGACGCCGGCATGGACCGGCTCCAGGGTGCCCCCGAGGCGCTCACCCGCCTCAGGGCCTTCGACTTCGAGCCGCCCAGCGCGTCCTTCGACGCCGCGTTCAACAGCTGACCCGGGCGCCCGGCTACAGGTCGGGGACGGGGCCGGCGCATCCGCCGGTCCCCGGTCCGACCTGCCCGGATCCCGCTTTGTCCTGGGCCGGGGAAAAGTTCGACCGGTTCCGTTCCCAGGGGTGTTCGCCCCGGAGGAACACGGTTACCGTCCCTGAAGTGTTCAGGACACCCACACCTCCGGGGTGACGGCGCACCCCGGCGCCCGCACGCACCACACGTCTTCGCACCTGTTCCGTACGGCCCCATCCCGTTCCCGGAGGGACTTCGTGCACAGAAGCAGACTCACATCCACCAGCACCACGAGGCGTCGTTCCGGACTCCGCAGCGGTCTCGCCCTGTTCACCGGCCTGCTGCTGGCCGTGGGCACCCCGGCGACCGTCGCCGGCGCCCACCCCGGCCACCCGGAGCACGACGAACCGGCAGCCGCCGAAGGGCAGTTCCAGCAGGTGCCGCTCGCCAAGGGCGAACCCGAGACGGGCGAGCCGATGTCACTCGCCGTGCTCCCGGACCGCAGCGTCCTGCACACCTCGCGCGACGGCACGCTGCGCCTCACCGACCAGGGCGGCGTCACCAGGGTCGCCGGCAAGATCGACGTCTACAGCCACGACGAGGAGGGCCTGCAGGGCGTCGGCATCGACCCGGACTTCGAGAACAACCGGGCGATCTACCTCTACTACGCCCCGCCGCTCGACACCCCCGCGGGCGACGCCCCGGAGACCGGTACCGCCGAGGACTTCAGGAAGTTCGACGGCGTCAACCGCCTCTCCCGGTTCGTCCTCAACCCCAACGGCACACTGGACCCGGCCAGCGAGAAGAAGGTCCTGGACGTCGCTGCCTCCCGCGGCACCTGCTGCCACGTCGGCGGCGACATCGCCTTCGACGCCGAGGGCAACCTCTATCTGTCCACCGGCGACGACACCAACCCCTTCGCCTCCGACGGCTACACGCCGATCGACGAGCGGCCGGACCGCAACCCGGCCTTCGACGCCCGCCGCAGCTCCGGCAACACCAACGACCTGCGCGGCAAGATCCTCCGCATCAAGGTCGCCGAGGACGGCTCGTACACCGTCCCGGAGGGCAACCTCTTCGAACCGGGCACGGAGAAGACCCGCCCCGAGATCTACGCGATGGGCTTCCGCAATCCGTTCCGGATGAACATCGACAAGAAGACCGGCACCATCTACGTGGGCGAATACGGCCCCGACGCCGGCGCCGCCGACCCGGGCCGGGGCCCGGCGGGACAGGTCGAGTTCGCCAGGGTCACCGGGCCCGCCAACTTCGGCTGGCCGTTCTGCACCGGCGACAACGACGCCTACAACGACTACGACTTCGCCACCGGCGCCTCCGGCGAGAAGTTCGACTGTGCCGCCCCGAAGAACACCTCCCCGCACAACACCGGCCTCGTCGACCTGCCGCCCGCGCAGGCCGCCTGGATCCCCTACGACGGCGGCTCCGTACCCGAGTTCGGCAGCGGCTCCGAGTCCCCGATGGGCGGCCCGGTCTACCGCTACGACCCCGACCTCGAGTCCTCGGTGAAGTTCCCCGAGGCGTACGACGGCGACTTCTTCGCCGGCGAGTTCGGCCGCCGCTGGATCAAGCGGATCGAGCAGAACGAGGACGGCACGGTCGCGAAGATCAACGACTTCCCGTGGACCGGCACCCAGATCATGGACATGGAGTTCGGCCCCGACGGCGCGCTCTACGTCCTGGACTACGGTCTGTCCTGGTTCCAGGGCGACAAGGACTCCGCCCTGTACCGGATCGAGAACGCCGAGGACGGCTTCTCACCGATCGCCGAGGCCGGCGCGGACAAGACGTCCGGCGCGGCCGGGCTGAGGGTCAGGTTCACCGGCAGTGCCAAGGACGCCGACTCCCCGGACCTCACCTACAGCTGGGACTTCGGCGACGGTGCCAAGGGCGAGGGGCTCACCCCCACCCACCGCTACAGGAAGGCCGGCACCTACACCGCGACCTTCACCGCGAAGGACCCCGAGGGCAACACCGGCAGCGCCAGCGTCCGGATCGTGGTCGGCAACACCGAACCCACGGTGAAGATCACCGTCCCGGGCAACGGCAGCCTGGCCGCCTTCGGCGAGCCCGTGCCGTTCAAGGTGACCGTCAACGACCCCGAGGAGCGGATCGACTGCTCCAGGGTCAAGGTCGTCTACAGCCTCGGCCACGACTCCCACGCCCACGAGCTGACCGGCGAGACGGGCTGCGAAGGCACCCTCGAGCCGCCCGCCGGGGACGGCGGCCACGACCCCAACGCCAACATCTACGGCGTCGTCGGCGCCAGTTACACCGACGGCGGGGCGAACGGCCAGGAGGCGCTGACCGGCACCGCCCGCACCGTGCTCCAGCCGCCGCACCGCCAGGCCGAGCACTTCGGCGCCCAGCAGGGCGTGTCGGTGATCGACAAGACCGGCGCCAACGGCGGCAGGACCGTCGGCGACATCCACGACGGCGACTGGATCTCCTTCAGCCCCTACAGGTTCGACGGGCAGAAGAAGATGACCGTACGGGCCTCCTCCGGCGGCGCCGGCGGCTTCGTCGAGCTGCGCACCGGCTCGCCCACCGGCAAGCTGCACGGCTCGGCGTACATCCCGCCGACCGGCGGCTGGGAGACGTTCCAGGACGTCGACGTGCCGCTGCGGTCGCTGCCGAAGAGGACCACGGAGATCTACCTGGTCTTCCGGGGCGGCGAGGGCGCGCTGTACGACGTGGACGACTTCGAGTTCTCCACCGAGCCGTTCACGTCCGGCAAGAAGGTCCTGGTCTTCACCAGGACGGCGGGCTTCCGGCACGACTCCGTCCCGGAGGGAGTCGCCGCGCTGAAGGAGCTGGGCGCCCCGGCCGGCATCTCGGTCACGGCGACCGAGGAGGCCCGGCAGTTCACCACCGCCAACCTCGCCAAGTACGACGCGGTGGCCTTCCTGTCCACCACCGGTGACGTCCTCGACGCCGACCAGCAGAAAGCGTTCGAGAACTACGTCAGGAACGGCGGCGGCTACATGGGCGTCCACGCCGCCGCCGACACCGAGTACGACTGGGAGTTCTACGGCGGCCTCGTCGGCGCCCGCTTCGACTCGCACCCGGCCGTCCAGAAGGCCACCGTGCGCGTCCACGACCACGACCACCCGTCCACCGCGCACCTGGGCGACACCTGGGAGCGCACCGACGAGTGGTACAACTACCGCGCCAACCCGCGCGAGCAGGTCAAGGTCCTCGCCACCCTCGACGAGACGACCTACGACGGCGGCACCATGAAGGGCGACCACCCGATCGCCTGGTGCCAGAGCTACGGCGGCGGCCGGTCCTTCTACACCGGTGGCGGCCACACCAAGGAGTCGTACGCCGACGAGGCCTTCCGCGGACACCTGCTCGGCGGCCTCCAGTACGCCACCGGCCAGGTGAAGGCGGACTGCAAGCCGGACAAGGGCTACCGGGAGATCTTCAACGGTCAGACCCTGGACGGCTGGAAGCAGGCCGGCCCCGGCACGTTCGACGTCAAGGACGGCACCCTGGAGTCCGAGGGCGGCATGGGGCTGCTCTGGTACCAGGCCAAGGAGCTGAAGGCGTACTCGCTCAAGCTCGACTGGAAGATGCGGGGCGACGACAACTCCGGGGTCTTCGTGGGCTTCCCGGCCTCCGACGACCCCTGGTCCGCGGTGCACAAGGGCTACGAGATCCAGATCGACGCCACGGACGCGGCCGACCGCACCACGGGCTCCGTCTACTCGTTCAAGTCGGCGAACATCAAGGCCCGTGACCAGGTCCTGCGCCCGCCCGGCCAGTGGAACTCCTACGAGATCAAGGTCCGGGGCGAACGCCTCCAGGTGTTCCTCAACGGAGTCAAGATCAACGACTTCACCAACAAGGACCCCGAGCGGAGCCTGACCGACGGCCACATCGGCCTGCAGAACCACGGCGCCGGCGACCAGGTCTCCTTCCGCGACATCCAGCTGAAGGAACTGCCCTCCTAGGGCGACCGGAACGGCGGCGGGCGGAGGACGCCGGACCTCCGCCCGCCGTCCCGCCGGGCCCCGCGCCCGGCACCCCGCTCGTCCCCTCCGGCGCTCGCACCGGGTTCGCGTACGACAAGGAGGCTGCCCATGTCCGCCGAACCGTTCCTCCCCGCCCCCACCCCGGCTCCCCGCTTCGGCGTCTGGCTCATCGGCGCGCGCGGATCCGTCGCCACGACCGCGATCGCGGGCTGCGCCGCCGTCGCCGCCGGGCTCCACCCGCCGACCGGCATGGTGACCGAGACCGCCGACTTCACCTCCTGCGGCCTGCCGTCGCTGTCGTCCCTCGTCTTCGGTGGTCACGACACCCTCGACTGCCCGCTGCCCAAGCGTGCCGAGCACCTCGCCGACAGCGGCGTCCTGCCGCACGGCCTGCCGTCCGCGGTGCACGCCGAACTCGTCGCCGCCGACCGGGAGATCAGGCCCGGTGGCCCGCCGCCCGGTGACACCGGCCGCACCCAGGAGCAGTGGATCGAGGTGTTCGCGGCCGACATCCGCGACTTCGTGCACCGCCAGGGCCTCGCGGGCGCCGTCGTGATCAACGTCGCCTCCACCGAGCCGGCCCCCACCGACGACGCCCTGCCGCCCAGCTCCCTCTACGCGGCGGCCGCCCTGCACGCCGGCTGCCCCTACGTCAACTTCACCCCGTCCACGGGCCTGCACCACCCGGCGCTGGCTCCGCTCGCCGACTCCTCGGGCCTGCCGTACGCGGGCCGCGACGGCAAGACCGGGCAGACCCTGCTGCGCTCCGTGCTCGGTCCGATGTTCGTGCAGCGCGCCCTCGCCGTGCGCGCCTGGTCCGGCACGAACCTCCTGGGCGGCGGCGACGGCGCCGCCCTCGCCGACCCCGCTGCCGCCGCCGCCAAGAACGCCGGCAAGGAACGCGTCCTCGCCGACACCCTCGGCGCCGCCCCCGAGGGCGAGGTCCACATCGACGACGTGCCCGCGCTCGGCGACTGGAAGACGGCCTGGGACCACATCGCCTTCGACGGCTTCCTCGGCGCCCGGATGGTCCTCCAGACCACCTGGCAGGGCTGCGACTCGGCCCTCGCCGCCCCCCTCGTCCTCGACCTGGCCCGGCTGACCGCCCGCGCCCGGCAGCAGGGTCTGACCGGCCCGCTGAGCGGACTGGGCTTCTACTTCAAGGACCCGGTCGGCGACGGTCCGTCGTCCCTGGCCGAGCAGTACACGGAGCTGAGGCGTTTCGCCGGGCGGCTGCGGGACGGCGCCGACGACCGCGGGACACACCGATGAGCCGTACGACCGCCACGGCGAAGGCCGCACCCGCGCCGACGGCGACGGCCGGCCCGGCCCGCACCGGTAGGTGGGCCGAACGCCTGGGCCTGCCCGTGCTGTCCACCGTCGCCGGATCTGCCCTGGTGGGCGCGGCGACGGGCGGGGCGGTCCCCGGGGACGACGTCGCGTCCCGTACCCCGCGCCCGCGCTCGGGCCGCGCGGGCGCCTGGGCCGAACTGCTCCGGCTGCCCGCCCTCTTCACCGTCCCCGGCGACGCCCTGGCCGGCGCGGCGGCGGCCGGTGCGCGCCCCGGGCCGCGGACCCTGCTCGCGATCGGCTCCTCCATGTGCCTGTACGAGGCCGGCATGGTCCTGAACGACTGGGCGGACCGCGCCGAGGACGCCGTGGAGCGCCCGCACCGCCCGCTGCCGTCCGGCCGCGTCCGTCCGGCCGCCGCCCTCACCGCCGCCGGTGCCCTCACCGGTGCCGGACTGGCGCTCGCCGCCGGCGCGGGACGGCCCGCCCTCGCGGTGGCCGCGCCCCTGGCGGCGACCGTCTGGGCCTACGACCTCGCCCTGAAGCACACGCCCGCCGGTCCCGCTGCCATGGCCGCCGCCCGCGGACTCGACCTGCTCCTGGGCGCCGCGGCCACCGGCGACAGCACCCGTGCCGCACTGCCCTCCGCCGCGCTGCTCGGCGGCCACACCCTCGCGGTCACGGTGGTCTCCCGCCGGGAGACCACCGGCGGCTCGGCCCTGGCCCCGCTGGCGGCCCTCGCGACGACGGGGGCGCTGACCCGGCTGGTCACCCGCCGCACCCGACCCCCGGCAGGCCGGCGGGCAGCAGCCGCCCCCGGCCTGCCGGGCTCCGGCCCGGCCGAGGACACGTCCCGGACCACCGGCGTCCTCACCACCGCCCTGGGCGCCGTCTACGCCGCCACGGCCGCCCGGCCCTACGTCCACGCCACGCTCAACCCCTCACCCCCGCTCACCCAGCGCGCCGTCGGCGGCGGCGTCCGCGCCACGGTCCCGCTCCAGGCCGCACTCGCCGCCCGTTCCGGCGCGACCGCCACGTCCCTGCTGGTCGCGGCCCTGGCCCCGGCCGGCCGGATGTTCGCGAGAAGGGCCGGCATGAGGAAGGTGAGCATCACGTGAGCCGGAACCCGAACCAGGGCGCGGGCCGGGACGTCACCGGGGGCGGCCGTGCCCCGGCCCCGGAGGCGGACCGGGACGCGGGCGGCCACGCGGCCCGGCGGGCGAGCCGGGTGGCGAGCGGCGACGGGCACGCCCCGGGCCGGGACACGGACCGGGACGCGAGCGACCGCCCGGCCCGGGACACGGGCCGGGACACGGGCGCGGACCCGGCCCGGGAGGTGCGCCGTGACACGAACGGGTGCGCACGCACCCCCCTCCGCTTCGGCTACGGCACCAACGGCCTCGCCGACCTCCGCCTCGACGACGCCCTCGCCCTCCTCGCCGACCTCGGCTACGACGGCGTGGGCCTGACCCTCGACCACATGCACCTCGACCCGCTCGCCCCGGACCTCGCCGCCCGCACCCGCCGGGTGGCGCACCGGCTGGACGAGCTCGGGCTCGGCGTGACCGTGGAGACCGGCGCCCGCTACGTGCTCGACCCCCGCCGCAAGCACGGCCCCTCGCTGCTGGACGCCGGCCCGGACGACCGCGCCCGCCGCGTCGGCCTGCTCCTGCGGGCGGTCCGCGTCGCCGCCGACCTCGGCGCGCACGCCGTGCACTGCTTCAGCGGCGTCGTGCCCGCCGGCACCGACGAGGACACCGCCTGGAAACGCCTCGCCGAGACCCTCACCCCCGTCCTGGACGCCGCCGCCACCGCCGGCGTCCCCCTCGCCGTCGAACCCGAACCCGGCCACCTCCTCGCCACCCTCGCCGACTTCCACCACCTGCGCCGCACGCTCGGCGACCCCGAGCCCCTCGGCCTCACCCTGGACCTCGGCCACTGCCAGTGCCTCGAGCCCCTTCCGCCCGCCGACTGCGTACGCGACGCCGCCCCCTGGCTGCGCCACGTCCAGATCGAGGACATGCGCCGAGGCGTCCACGAACACCTCCCCCTCGGCGACGGCGAGATCGACTTCCCGCCCGTCCTCGCGGCCCTCGCCGCCACCGGCTACCAGGGCCTGACGGTCGTCGAACTGCCCCGCCACTCCCACGCGGGCCCCCACTTCGCCGCCCGCTCCCTCCCGTTCCTCCGCCACGCCGCCCCTTTTGTCCCCGACCCAGCGCACGGCGATCCCTCCGCCACCCCCGAAGGGAGCAGAACCCCATGACCCGCCCCCATGCCGCACCGGCCACCCCGGAGGCGGACACCACCGGCCGGCCGACGGCCCCCGGTGACGGCGCCGCTCCCGCCCTCACCCCGCCCGCCGAACTGCGCCGCCGCCTCGACGACCGGCTGGTCGGAGCCGCCCGCGTCTGGCTCGGCCAGGCCCTGGACGAGGCCGCCGCCCACCCCGGCACCCACGGGCCCGTCTCCGTGTGGGAGCTGCGCCTGGCCGAGGCCGGCCGCCGCTGCGGCCCCGCCCACGCCGACGCCGCCCGCGTCCTCATCCTGCACGCGGCCCACGCCGACGCCGACGCGCTGAGCCGGGTCTACTTCCAGGGCACCGCCGACGAACGCCGCGCCGTCCTGCACGCCCTGCCGCACCTCGTGCCCGACGACCCCGCCGCCCTCCCGCTCGTCGAGGACGCCCTGCGCACCAACGACCCCCGGCTGGCCGCCGCCGCCCTCGGCCCCTACGCCGCCCGGCACCTCGACGCCCACGCCTGGCGGCACGCGGTCCTGAAGTGCCTGTTCACCGGCGTCGGCCTCGACCACGTGGCGGACCTGGACCGGCGCGCCCGGGGCGACGGCGAACTCGCCCGCATGCTCGACGACTACGCCGCGGAACGCACCGCCGCCGGCCGCCCCGTCCCCGAGGACCTGCACCGCGTCCTGGCCCTGACCGGGTCCGCCCCCGCCGCCCCGCCGCACGGCACGGACGACCCCCACGGCAAGGAGTCCTGATGCGCATCTTCGACCCCCACATCCACATGACGTCGCGTACCACCGACGACTACGAGGCCATGTACGCCGCGGGCGTCCGCGCCGTGGTCGAGCCCTCCTTCTGGCTCGGCCAGCCCCGCACCTCCCCGGCCTCCTTCCTCGACTACTTCGACGCCCTCCTCGGCTGGGAACCCTTCCGCGCCGCCCAGTACGGCATCGCCCACCACTGCACGCTCGCCCTCAATCCGAAAGAGGCGAACGACCCGCGCTGCACACCCGTCCTCGACGCGCTGCCGCGGTATCTCGTCAAGGACAACGTGGTGGCCGTCGGCGAGATCGGCTACGACTCCATGACCCCCGCCGAGGACACCGCCCTCGCCGCCCAGCTCCAGCTCGCCGCCGACCACGGCCTGCCCGCGCTGGTGCACACCCCGCACCGCGACAAGCTCGCAGGACTGCGCCGCACCCTGGACGTCGTCCGCGAGTCCGCCCTGCCCGCCGACCGGGTCCTGGTCGACCACCTCAACGAGACCACCGTCGAGGAGGCCAAGGACAGCGGCGCCTGGCTCGGCTTCTCCGTCTACCCGGACACCAAGATGGACGAGGGACGGATGGTCGCGATCCTGCGCGCCTACGGTCCCGAGCGGGTCCTGGTGAACTCCGCCGCCGACTGGGGAAAGAGCGACCCCCTCAAGACCCGCAGGGTCGCCGACCTGATGCTCACCGAGGGCTTCACCGAGGACGACGTCGACCGGGTGCTGTGGCGCAACCCCGTCGCCTTCTACGGGCTCAGCGGCCGCCTGAACCTCGACGTCGACGCCGCCGGCGCCACCCACGAGGGCAACTCCATCCTGCGCGGCGCGCCGAAGGACGGACCCCAGCCGGCCGGCGTCCCCGTCACGGAGGCGTGAGCCATGCGCTTCCGCCACCCCGACGGCTCCACCGTCCACCTCGCCTACTGCACCAACGTGCACCCCGCCGAAACCCTGGACGGTGTCCTCGCCCAGCTCCGCGACCACTGCGAGCCGGTCCGCCGCCGCCTCGGCCGGGACAGGCTCGGCATCGGCCTGTGGCTCGCCAGGGACGCCGCGCACGCCCTCGTCACCGACCCCGCCGCCCTGCGCGGACTGCGCTGCGCACTCGAACGGCGCGGCCTGGAGGTCGTCACCCTCAACGGCTTCCCCTACCAGGGCTTCGGCTCCGGAGAGGTCAAGCACCGCGTCTACAAACCCGACTGGGCCGACCCCGAGCGCCTGGAGCACACCACCTCCCTGGCCCGCGTCCTCGCCGGACTCCTCCCCGACGACGTCACCGACGGCAGCATCTCCACCCTGCCGCTGGCCTGGCGCACCGCCTACGACGAGCAGCGCGCACAGACGGCCCGCACCGCCCTGCGCACCCTCGCCGAACGCCTCGACGCCCTGGAGGAACTGACCGGACGCTCCGTCCGCGTCGCCCTGGAACCGGAACCCGGCTGTGTCGTCGAGACCACCCGTGACGCCATCGCACCGCTCACCGCGATCGCCCACGACCGCGTCGGCGTCTGCGTCGACACCTGCCACCTCGCCACCTCCTTCGAAGACCCGCACACCGCCCTGGACGACCTCGCCCGGGCCGGCGTGCCCGTGGTCAAGTCCCAGCTCTCCGCCGCCCTGCACGCCGAACAGCCCCACCTCCCCGAGGTCCGCGAGGCCCTGGCCGCCTTCGCCGAACCCCGCTTCCTGCACCAGACCCGCACCTCCACCCCCGCAGGCCCGCGCGGCACCGACGACCTCGACGAGGCCCTGGCCGGCGACGCACTGCCCGACGCGGCTCCCTGGCGGTCCCACTTCCACGTCCCGCTGCACGCGGCCCCCGCGGCGCCCCTCACCTCCACGCTGCCCGTCCTGGAATCCGTCCTGACCCGGCTCGTCGGCGGCCCGCACCCCCTCACCCGCCACCTCGAGGTCGAGACCTACACCTGGCAGGCCCTCCCACCCGAGCTGCGCCCCCGCGGACGCGCCCAGCTCGCCGACGGCATCGCCGCCGAACTCGCCCTGGCCCGCGACCTCCTGACGGACCTCGGCCTGAAGGAGCTCCCATGACCGGTCCCACCCCCCTTCTCGTCCTCGACGTCGTGGGCCTCACCCCCCGCCTCCTCGACCACATGCCCCACCTCGAGGCGCTCGGCCGATCCGGCTCCCGCGCCCCCCTCGGCACCGTCCTGCCCGCCGTCACCTGCGCCGCCCAGTCCACCTTCCTCACCGGCACCACGCCCTCGGAACACGGCATCGTCGGCAACGGCTGGTACTTCCGCGAGCTCGGCGACGTACTGCTGTGGCGGCAGCACAACGGCCTCGTCGCCGGCGACAAGCTCTGGGACGCCGCCCGCCGCGCCCACCCCGGCTACACCGTCGCCAACATCTGCTGGTGGTACGCCATGGGCGCCGACACCGACACCACCGTCACCCCCCGCCCCGTCTACTACGCCGACGGCCGCAAGGAACCCGACTGCTACACCCGGCCGCCCGCCCTGCACGACGAACTCACCGAGAAGCTCGGCACCTTCCCCCTCTTCCACTTCTGGGGACCCGGCGCCGACCTGGTCTCCAGCCAGTGGATCATCGACGCCACCCGCCACATCATGCGCACCCGCCACCCCGACCTGACCCTCTGCTACCTCCCTCACCTCGACTACGACCTGCAGCGCTTCGGCCCCGACGACCCGCGCTCCCTGAAGGCGGCCGCCGACCTCGACGCCGCCGTGGCCCCGCTCCTCGACGACGCCCGCGCCGAGGGCCGTACCGTCGTCGCCCTGTCCGAGTACGGCATCACCCGCGTGAACCGGCCCGTGGACATCAACCGCGCCCTGCGCCGCGCCGGCCTCCTCGAGGTCCACACCCAGGACGGCATGGAGTACCTCGACCCGATGGCCTCCCGCGCCTTCGCGGTCGCCGACCACCAGCTCGCCCACGTCTACGTGCGCCGCCCCGAGGACCTCGACGCCACCCGCGCCGCCCTCGACGGACTGCCCGGCATCGAGCGACTCCTCGACGACGAGGGCAAGAAGACCCACCATCTGGACCACCCGCGCGCCGGCGAACTGGTCGCCGTCGCCGAACCCGACGCCTGGTTCACGTACTACTACTGGCTCGACGACGACCGCGCACCCGACTTCGCGCGACTCGTCGAGATCCACCGCAAACCCGGCTACGACCCGGTCGAGCTCTTCATGGACCCCCTCGACCCCTACGTCAAGGTCAAGGCGGCCACCGCACTGGCACGCAAGAAGCTCGGCATGCGCTACCGCATGGCGGTCGTGCCCCTGGACCCCTCACCTATTCGCGGCAGCCACGGCCGCCTCCCCGCGAGCGACGACGACGGTCCGCTCCTCATCTGCTCCACCCCCCGCGCCGTCGGGGACCGCGTCGCGGCCACCGATGTCAAACAACTCCTGCTCCGGCTCGCCGGACTCGGCTGACACCGCACCACACACGGCCGCCGACATCCGACTACCGAGAGTGAAACACACGGCACTGACAACGGCCGGTCCCGGCGGGACCGGAGCCGGCCACGACCGAGAAGGCAGGCCACTCGTGACCCCGTACTCCGACCCCTCACGCACCGAAGCCGCCGGCACCCCGGACGAGGGACTGCGCCGCACCCTCGGTGTGGACCGGCGCCGTTTCCTCGGCACCTGCACCGCCGTGGCGGCCGGAGCCGTCGCCGCCCCCGTCTTCGGCGCCGCCCCCGCCCTGGCCCACGACCGGGGCAGGGACCACGGCCACGGACACGGGCGCGGACAGGTGCTCGTCCCGCCGCACAAGCGCGGCATCATCCTCTACACCGTCCGTGACGCCACCGCCCGCGACCCCCTCGCGAGCGACCTGCCCTCCGGCTTCCGCGAGGTGTTCAAGCAGCTGGCCCGCCACGGCTACCGCCAGGTGGAGTTCGCCGGCTACCGCCAGCACGCCAACGCGCCCGGCGGTGACAACCTGGAATCCGTCCAGGGTGCCAGGCTGCTGCGCCGCTGGCTCGACGACCACGGGCTGCGCGCCCAGGGCAACCACGGCTTCGTCCCGCCCTCCTGGCCGCTCACCACGGCCGACAAGGACACCTTCAAGAAGCACCTGGAGATCGCCAACATCCTCGGCATGGACCACATGGGCACCGGCGGCGACCCCACCGGAAGCTCCTACCGCGCCGACTGGGACGTGGCCGCCGACAAGTGGAACGCCCTCGGAGAGATCGCCCGGTGCGAGGGCATCAAGCTCTACACCCACAACCACGACAGCGCCTACGGCTTCCTGCTCGACGGCGGTCCGCTGGACGACCGGGGCCGGCCGACCCGCAGCTCCGGCATCCGGAAGCTGGAGTACTTCCTGAAGGTCACCGATCCCCGGCTCGTCTGGCTGGAGATGGACATCTTCTGGGCGCACGTCGCCCAGTACAAGTTCCACACGTACACCGCCCACGACGGCTCCACCCGAAGGGAGGTCTTCGACCCGGCCGGCCTGGTCGCCCGCAACAACAAGCGCTACCCGCTGTTCCACGCCAAGGACGGCGTCGTCAGCACGACCAACGGCATGGGCTACGACATGGTGCCCTTCGGAACGGGCGTCATCGACTACACGACGTTCTTCTCCCGCGTCGGGCAGCGGAACTACCACAACCCGATGGTCGAGGACGACAACTCCCCGAGCGCCACCGACCCGGCGCAGTCGCTGCGCGAGGCCAAGATCAGCTACGACAACCTGGCGGCCCTGCGCGGGCGGCGCCGCTGAGCGTCCCGGCCCACGCCCCGGCGCACGTCACCGCCCGGACACCTACCGTGCCCCCGCCCACCGCCGCCCGCAGGCACGGAAAACGCAGGTGAAAGGTGCTGCGAAACCTTGGTATGGTTGTCCGTGTCGCCACGGGGGAGCACCCCGCCGAGGCGACGCACACCTTGTCCGGGTGGCGGAATGGCAGACGCGCTAGCTTGAGGTGCTAGTGCCCTTTATCGGGCGTGGGGGTTCAAGTCCCCCCTCGGACACATCGCTCCACCGATGGCCCCGACCGAAGCGGTCGGGGCCATCGGTTGTTCTCGTTTCGCCGAGGCCGGTACACACCGCCGGGACTCACCGGGGGAAGTGCACGTGGAGCGGCTCGCCGCGGGCAGGGTATGGCGCGGCAGGCACCGGCTGGACCGGATCCTGGGCAAGGGGGGAAGGTGAAGGACGCGGCGAACTCGGCGGGAGCCGCGGGGGCGGAGGGCCGGAACCGCTGCGGGGAGGAAGGGCTGTGCATGCCGCCGGCATGATGGCCGCGACCGGCGCGCCACCAGCAACGACGCCTGTACGGAGGTGTGCTGTACACGGGTTCGGTGGCGGGCCCGCCCTGGCGGCAGGAACCATCCGTGGTCAGGTGCGGCGGGCGGCCCAGACGGTGCGCTCGGTGCGTACCGTCAGGTCGTCGCGGCGCAGGATGCTGTGCGGACCGCCGGTGTCGAGGAGCCGGTCGAGCGCGGTGAGGTCCTCGGGGGAGAGCCCCGTTGCGATGGCGCTGCGGATGCGCTGCAGGACGCCGGTGGCGTAGCGGCCGATCGCTTCGCTGCGCGAGCCTTCGAGGTTCACGGCGACGGTGCGTTCGCCCTCGACGGTGAAGCCGGCTGCGGTCAGCATCGGGCCCCAGTCGGCGCCGCGGTGGGGCAGGTGCGCTGCCTGGCGGCGGTCGGCTGCGGCGTGGACGCGCTCTTCCAGACCGGGCCGGTCCTCGGGGGCGTTCTCGGGCAGGAAGCGGGGGTGGCCGGCCAGTTCGACGACGGCGAACAAGCCGCCGGGCGCGAGCACGTCGTGAACGTTGCGCAGTGTGCGGTCGGGTCGGGCCATGTGGTGCATCGAGGCCGACGCCCAGACCAGGTCCGGTGAGCCGAGGTCGGGCCAGGCCGCTTCGTCGAGGTCGGCCCGCACCGTGCGCACGCGTTCCTCGACGCCGCGGGCGCGCGCCTTGGTGCGCAGACGCTGCAGGTGTTCGGCGGAGGCGTCGACGGCGATGACGTGTGCGTCGGGGAAGCGGTCGAGGAGGGCGAAGGTGCCTGCGCCCGTGCCGCAGCCCAGGTCCACGATGTGGTGCGGGGTGGTCCGCAGCGGCAGCCACGCGGTGAGGGAGGCGGTGTGCTCGGTGAGGATCTCGGCGTCCAGGTCGAGGATCTCCGCCTGGCCGTTTGTCGCGTGTTCGTGGGGGTGACCGTGCGGAGCGCCGTGGCGGGGGGCGGGGGTGTGGGCGTGGTTCATGTCCTTCACGCTAGGGCGAATATGCGTATGCGGCATGAAGTATCCCGGTTCACGCAAGACGATGGCCGAGGGCGTTGCCCGACGCGCAAGAGGACACCGCCGGGGAGGGCCGTCATGCGGCCTCGCCGTCACCCGGGAGCGCCCTGGGAGTCGTCGCTGTCGCTCTGGTGGCCGC
The DNA here is from genome assembly GCF_041380215.1 of Streptomyces pimonensis. Classification (NCBI taxonomy): domain Bacteria; kingdom Bacillati; phylum Actinomycetota; class Actinomycetes; order Kitasatosporales; family Streptomycetaceae; genus Streptomyces; species Streptomyces pimonensis. Next base: position 180,520 of record NZ_JAHWZY010000006.1, on the reverse strand, counting down.
GGCGGGCGTCGCGGTCGAAGATGCCCAGGATCTCGCAGGGTCCGCCGTCGGCGCCGATCGCGTGCGGCATCATCGTGGGGAACTCGGCGGCCTGATGGGTCTCGAGGCGGAAGCGGCGGTGGCCGAGCACGAGGATCGCCGTGCCGGACAGGACGACGAGCCATTCGCGTCCCGGGTGGGCGCGCATGCGCGCCGGGTTCTCGGGGGGCGGTCCGGTCATGCGCTGGCGCACCACGCTCATCCCGGGGTCGGCCTTGACGGTCCAGCGCATCCGGCCGTGGGCGCCGTCGATCGTCGGGCTGGTGACGACGTCCTCGGTTGCGGTCTCCACGAGCTGATCGAGCGTGGTGTCCAGGGCGCGGGCGAGGGTGACCAGCTGGTCCAGCGCGAGGCGGCGCCGGCCGTTCTCGATGCGGCTCAGCGAGGACTGGCTGAGGTGGGCGCGGGAGGCCAGTTCCTCCAGGGACCAGCCCTGCGCCACCCGCAGGGCGCGGATGCGTTTGCGTACGAGGCTGTCCAGATCTTCGTCTTCTTGCGTCATGAGCAACACTCTATGCCTGAGGGGCAAACCCGGCTCGGCGTCGTGTGCAGACGGTCCGCAGCGTCCGGGACCGGCGCACGAGAGGGACAGGAGGCCATGGCTGTGACGACTTCCCCGTACGCGAGCGACGCGCTGCCCGGCGGGACCGCGGTCGCCACCCGGGGGAGGCCCGTACCGAGGCCCCGAACGGTCCGAAGCCGCCGGTGCGGGACCTGTCCGACGACACGGGCCGCGGCTTCGTCCTCAGGGCGGGGCCCCAGCCCTCCGACATCCGGCGCGGCACCGACCGCCGTACGTCCTCGACGCGTACGGCGGCCCGGGCCCCGTCCACCCCCCTTCACCCGGCGACCGGTCCCGCCCCGGCATGCCCTCCGAGAGGAGTCCATGAGTACGAACCAGCCCGTACCGGCCGCGCAGGCCAGTGACCGGGGTGCCCCCGACGCGCGCCGGCTGCGCATGATCCTGACCACCGTCTCCATCGCCCTGATGGCGGTCATCGCCTCGGTGACCGGACTGAACGTCGCGCAGACCCACATGGCCGTGGAACTCGGCGCCTCCCAGAGCACGGTCCTGTGGATCATCAACATCTACACCCTCGCCCTGGCCGCGCTGCTGCTGCCGCTCGGCGCCCTGGGCGACCCGCCGCAGGCGGTGGACAGCCTGGCCGCCGTGCGCGACGCCTCGGCCACCCCGGCGACGACTCGCCGCGCCACTGGCGGCGGGTCGACCTCGGCCGCTTCATCGCCGCGGAGCGCTACCGGCCCAGCCTCGCCCTGACCGACGCGGGCCGCCCCGAGGAGGCCCGTGTCCTCCTCACCGCCGCCGACGCCGTACTCGGCGAGCTCTCGGGCAACGCCGCCGAGGGCGTCCGCGAGCTCGCCGAGCGGACCGCCGCACGAGTGCGGAAGGTCGACTGAGGACGGGCACGGCGAGGGTGAGCCGGTAGTGGATGAGGGGCGGGTACAGGGACAGGAGTTGCGGAACGGAGATGTCCACCTGCGGCCGGGCCGAAGACACCGAGGCCCTCCGCGCCCGGTGCACGGGTGCGGAGGGCCTCGGCGGGCCGCCGGACGGTTCAGCGGGCCGCGGTGGCGGCGGGAGCCTCGGCCTGGTCGAGGCCGGCAGGGGCCTCGCCCTCGTCGAGGCCGACGTCCTTCGTCTCCTTGCCCAGCAGCAGCGCGACCAGGGTCAGCAGCGCCATCGCGGAGAGGTAGACGCCGACCAGCCACGGCGAGCCGTCGCCGGCCTGCCACAGGGCGACCGCTATGAACGGGGCGACGGCCGCGCCGAGGATCGAGCTGACGTTGTAGGAGATCCCGGAGCCCGTGTAGCGCACGCTCGTCGGGAAGAGTTCCGGCAGCAGCGCGCCCATCGGGCCGAACGTCATGCCCATCAGCGTGAAGCCGAGCACCAGCCACAGCACCACGCCCGGCGTGCCCAGGCCGATCAGCGGCACCCACACCAGCCCGAAGACCAGGATCCCGGCGGTGACCGCGATCAGCGTGGAGCGCCGGCCGTACCTGTCCGCGAGCGGACCGGAGACCAGGGTGAACACGGCGAAGAACAGCACCCCGAAGATCATCATCAGGACGAAGGTGGTGTAGCTGTACCCCAGGCCGGGCACGGCGGCGTCCTCGGGCGTACGGCCGTAGCTCAGCGAGAACGTGGTCATCAGGTAGAAGAGCACGTACGTCGCCAGCATGAAGAAGGTACCGAGGAGCAGTTGCTTCCAGTGGCTGCGGAAGACGGTGGCCAGCGGCAGCTTGCGCACCAGTCCGGCCTCGCGGGTCCTGGAGAAGACGGGCGCCTCCACCAGGCGCATGCGCACCCACAGGCCGATCGCGACCATCACCGCGGAGAACAGGAACGGGATGCGCCAGCCCCAGCTCAGGAAGGCCTCCGAGGGCTGGGACGGGTCGGCGCCCGCCGTGGACGGCAGCAGCGCGCCGATGATCAGGAAGAGCCCGTTGCCGATGATGAAGCCGAGCGGGGCGCCCAGTTGCGGAAACGTGCCGTAGAGGGCGCGCTTGCCCTTCGGGGCGTTCTCGGTGGCGACCAGGGCCGCGCCGCTCCACTCGCCGCCGAGTGCGAAGCCCTGCGCGAGCCGCATCAGCACCAGCAGCGCGGTGGCGACCCAGCCGGCCTGCGCGTAGGTGGGCAGTACGCCGATGAGGAAGGTGGCGATGCCCATGGTGAGAAGCGAGGCCACCAGCGTGCCCTTGCGGCCGAGCCGGTCGCCGAGGTGTCCGAAGACCACGGCGCCGATCGGGCGGGCGACCATCGCGGCGCCGAACACCGCGAAGGACGACAGCAGCGCCGTCGTCGGGTCGCTGCTCGGGAAGAAGAGCTTGGGGAAGACCAGGACGGCGGCGGTCGCGTAGATGTAGAAGTCGTAGAACTCGATCGTCGTGCCGATGAGGCTCGCGATGAGGACCCGGGACCGAGAGTTGACGGGGGCCGGGCCGGTGGTTGGTGCGGGCATTTCACGGTCTTTCCGGGGAGGAACGGTCACCGGCGGCGTACACCGGCGGCCCGCACCGCGCCACGCGTCCACCTCGCGGGAGGCCGCGCGAACAGTGTGGGCCGTACAACGATCTCAGACATCTCACTGGCCAGAAACGGCGTACCAACATGTGAGACGCCCGTGCTGTGTGGCCCGGCCCTCCCTCGCCCTGCGCTCCCCGTACGGACGCCGCCCGCCGTCGGGCCGTGCGTGCCCGGCCCGGATCGGCCACCTCGAGGGCGGGACGGACCCCGGCTGGAGGGATCTCACGGCGGCCGTCCGAGCCCCCTGCCACCTTCTGCCCGGCCACGGCCCGGCCGCCCGCGCCGTCCGCGCCGCGGACCTCGGCGTCCAGGTCGGCATCGTCGACTGCCTCTCCGCGATCCACGCCGCGAGCGACCGCCCCGAGGGCCGGGCCTCCGCCGTCCGCATGGACGGCCGCACCGACCGCCGGCGGCTCGTCCCGGTGCACGGCCCGTGCTCCTCGTGCCGCCGCGAACCGGTCCGCGTGACATGGCGTCAGACGCGGTGCACGGTGTGCAGGGTCCTGGCGTAGGTGCCCGTGCCGTCCAGCAGCGAGGCGCCGCCGAGGTCTGCCATGGTGGGCCCGTTGACGGTCTTGCGGCTGGAGAGGAAACGGCGTTCGCCGGCCGCGTCCTCGCCCAGGTGGATGCCGACGTGGTCGACCGTGGCCGTCTGCCGGTCGTCGCCGGAGTCGGCGTTGAACAGCACCAGGTCACCGGGCTGGAGCAGCGCGGCGGCGGGCGGAGCGGTGCCGTCGGTCCGGGCGATGCGCACGCCGGGTGCGTAGTCCGCCATGTCCCGGGACTTGCGGGGCAGCCGCTGCCGGGAGGTGTCCTCGCCCGCCGCCGGCGGAACGCCCATGTGGTAGCCGTAGACCATGCGCGTGCACCCCGAGCCGGTCGCCCCGACTCCCTCCCGGCTTCCGGCAGCACGCCGGACGTCGGCAGTCGCATGAACGGCCGCACGACGTCGGTCCGAACCGGACCGACCGCGCGACCTCGGTCCGAACCGGGGACCGCGCCGTCTGCATGTACCGGCACGAGAACCACGGTTGTCCCATGGGCTGTCTCCGGGCCGACGACTCGGTCGCCGCTCCGCCGATCCACGACGACGAGCTGACCGGCTTCCGGTTCGGGCAGCCCCGGCCCGCCGGGGGAGGAAGCCGTACCGGTCGGCCCCCTGGAGTGGAAGCGGATGCCGTTCCGAACGGTCCCGCCCCCCGGCGCTTTCCCGGTCCCGGGAGCGGCGCCGCCGCGAGCGTTCGGACGCCGTTCGTCCGGACTTCCGGATTTCCGGACCGGAAAAGGAACGGCTCCTCGTCGCGTGGGACGAGGAGCCGTTCCGTGTGGGGCGAGCGCCGGATCAGGCGTGGCGGTGGGAGTGGCGGTTGCCGGTGATCAGGCGGTAGAGGGCGAGCAGGATGACGGAGCCGACGATGGCGGCGATCCAGGTGGACAGTTCGAAGAAGCCGTCGATGGAGTCGACTCCGAAGATCACCTTGCCGAGCCAGCCGCCGAGGAGACCACCCGCGATGCCGATGAGCATGGTGATGATGACGCCGCCGGGGTCCTTGCCCGGCATCAGCGCCTTGGCGATGAAGCCCGCGAGCAGGCCGATGAGGATCCAAGCGATGATTCCCATGACACGTCTCCTACCTCGTTGTATAAAGTTTCTGTTAGTGCATCGTCTTTACCGCCGAAGCGCTTCCAAACACCGCCCACGCGATCTTTCGCCGGGCCGGGTTCCGGAGTGCCCCGTCGTCTCCTCGACGGTCCTGCGGCAGGGCGCCGGCTTCCGGGCCCGGAATGACTTCTGCCCCCTGTCGGCCGGATGATCCGAAGGTGGTGCCGCCGGCGGCGCGGGCGTCCCCCTCGGTCTGGACGTCGGCAGGAACACGCGTCGCGGCCGCGGGTTGATCCCGGCAGGGGAGAAGGTGTTCGGCGGGCCGCCGCCCGACGGTGGAGGGCGCGCGACCGCATCCGCCTCCCCTCGCGCCTCCGGTGCGCCCGACGGTACGGTCCTCGACTTGTCATGCAAGTCAACGCTTGCCTATGGTGGTGGTCATGGCGGAGGACGTCTTCAAGGCGCTGGCCGACCCCACCCGCCGCCGCATCCTCGACGAGCTGGTGGAGCGGGACGGCCGGACCCTGTTCGAGATATGCGCGCGGTTGGCGGCCGAGCACGGCCTGGGGCTGTCACGTCAGGCGATCAGCCAGCATCTGGCCGTACTGGAGTCCGCGGGTCTGGTCGTCTCGAGGCGCCAGGGCCGTTACAAGTTCCACGACCTGAACACCGAACCCCTCGAGCACATCGTGACCCGATGGCTCAGGCCCGGCCCCCCGGAGGGCACCCCATGAGGATCCACCTCACCAGCGTCTTCGTCGACGACCAGGAGAAGGCCATGCGCTTCTACACCGACGTGCTGGGCTTCGTGAAGAAGAGCGACGTCCCGATGGGCGCGGACCGATGGCTGACCGTGGTCTCGCCGGAGGACCCCGACGGGACGGAACTGCTGCTCGAGCCCTCCGGCCATCCCGGGGTGCAGCCGTACAGGGCGGCGCTGGCCCAGGACGGCATCCCGGCGGCCTCCTTCGCCGTGGACGACGTACGGGCGGAGTTCGACCGGCTGCGTGGGCTCGGGGTGTACTTCACCCAGGAGCCGCTCGAGACGGGTCCGGTCACCACCGCGGTCCTGGACGACACCTGCGGCAACCTGATCCAGATCGTCCACAGCGGGTGAGGCGCCGGCGTGGGCCCGGCGGCGACCCGTCGTCCGCGGCCGGGTCCGCACTCATGCCGACGGGCGGAGTGGTGGTACCGAGGACGGGTCCGCGCCGTTCGCCCGAACGCACAGGCGTCCGGCCGGGAACTCGATTGCCCGGGAGCCGGAGCACTGCGAGGTTCTTGCCATGCCCGCCTTCTCACACCGCCCCCGGACGGCCGGTGTCAGGGTGCTTTCCTCCCCGATCCGGCTCTGGCTGCTCCCCAACGTCGTCATCCTCGCCGTCATGTGGGCCTGGGGCGTGCTCCGCTACCCCCACCTGCCGGAGCGGATACCGAAGCACATCGGTGTCGACGGAGTGGACGCCTGGACGGACCGGTCGATCGGCAGCGCGTTCGTCCTGGTCTTCGTGTACACGGGCATGACGGTGCTGATGACCTGCTGCGCCGAGCTGGCCCTGCGCATGACGCCACGCGACGAACTGCCGGGCCCCGGCAAACCGCCGTTCGCCGCCGGAACCCCCTCGTCCCTTCTCGACAGGCCAGGCAGCCGCGCATCGGCACAACGGATCGTACGGGCCCTGTTGTCGTTCAGCACGCTCATCGGCCTCACCCTGCTCACGGGCTGCGGAATACTGTGGCGTTCCACGCCCGACCCGGACGTGTCCGGGTGGCTGCTCGCCGCGATGACGGTGCCGCTTCTCGTCGGCGCCGCTCTGGCGGTCGCCGCGGCCCTGGGTGACCGGAAGCGCTGAGACTCCTGCGGCCTCGCTCTTCCCCCGGCGCGTGGAGCACCGGTGGGCCGCCTGCCGGGACGAGGGCTCGAACGGGTGCTGTGGCCGGGAGGGTTCCCCGGGCCGGTGGAACAGCAAGGGAAGTCCTGGCCGTTCGGTAGTGTGTTCGCCGGGGAAGGGCCGAACGGCTGCCGCCGACGGGCAACGGCGACCACAGCCGTGACGCGTTCCATGACCACGGACGTCGGCACGCCCTTCGGCCCCTGGACCCTGGGACAGCTCACGAGACGGACGGGGGAACACCGATGACGACCGCTCACGCTTCGTCCGGGGCGGAGATCAGTCCGCCGCCGGAGGGCGACACGGTCATCGACGTACGGGACCTGCGGATGCGCTACCGCGACCAAGAGGTGCTGAGGGGCGTGGACTTCACGGCCCGGCGGGGCGAAGTCCTCGTGCTGCTCGGCCCGAACGGCGCGGGCAAGACCACCACGATCGAGGTCCTGGAAGGCTTCCGGATGAGGTCGGCCGGTGAGGTGACCGTCCTCGGCTCCGATCCGGCCCGCGGGGACGAGCGGTGGCGTGCGCGCCTGGGCATCGTGCTGCAGTCCTGGCGCGACCACGGCAAGTGGCGGGTGCGGGAACTGCTGGCCCACCTCGGCTCGTACTACGCGCCGTACTCCACCGCCCTCGTCCGGCGGCCGTGGGACACCGACGAGCTCATCGCCGCGGTGGGACTGACCGCGCAGGCGGACAAGCGGGTCGGCACCCTGTCGGGTGGCCAGCGCAGACGTCTCGACGTGGCCGTCGGCATCGTGGGCAAGCCCGAAGCACTGTTCCTGGACGAGCCGACCGCCGGTCTGGACCCGGAGGCCAGGAACGAGTTCCACGGCCTGGTGCGCGGGCTCGCGGACGAGAGGACCACCGTTCTGCTGACCACGCACGACCTCGCCGAGGCGGAGAAGCTCGCCGACCGGATCCTCATCCTGGCCGGTGGCCGGATCGTCGCCGACGGCACGGCCGGAGAGCTGTCCCGGCAGGTGTCGGGGGAGGCCACCGTGCGCTGGACCCGGGACGGGCGGCCCTTCGAGCAGGCGACGGCCGAACCCACCCGGTTCGTCCGCCGGTTGTTCGAGGAACACGGCGAGGCGATCGGCGGTCTCGAGGTGCGCCGGGCGAGCCTGGAGGACACCTACCTGACGATGGTGCGGGAGCTGGAGACGGGAAGCGGCCCCGGCGAGCGGGCGGCACGTGCTTTCGGGGAGGGATCGCGATGAGTCCGGTGTGGTACGCGGCGAGGCTGGGAACGCGGCGCGGCCTGACGGAACTCCGGCAGACCTTCACCTCCGGCCAGGACCTGTTCGGGTACGTGCTCTGGACGGTCCTGCTCATGGTGCCGCTGTTCCTGGTCGGGGACGAGCAGTTGAAGGGCGCGGGCATCTCGGTCGGCGCGTTCATGCTGCCGAGCATGGTGGGCATGACGCTCGCGTTCACCGGGATGATGACCACGGCGCAACTGCTCGCGACCGAGCGCGAGGACGGCACGCTGCTGCGGGCCAAGGCCGTGCCCCACGGCATGGTCGGCCACCTGGTCGGCAAGGTCGTCATGGTGTCGGGCACGGCCCTCGCCTCCATGGCGCTCCCCTTCGCCGTCGGCGTGTTCCTGGTGGACGGGGTGGCCCGGCAGGGCGGCGCGGCGTTGCTGACGCTGGTGTGGGTGGTGCCGCTGGGCCTCCTGGCGACCCTGCCGATGGGCGCCGTCATCGGCTCGCTCGTCGACAGCCCGCGCACCGTCGGCCTGCTGATGCTTCCGGTGATGGGGCTGATCGTGATCTCCGGGATCTACTTCCCGCTGTCGAAGCTGCCCGAGTGGCTGCAGATCGTGGGGCAGGTCTTCCCCGTGTACTGGCTCGGCCTCGGTCTGCGGGCCGCCCTGCTGCCGGCCGAGGCGGTCGCCGCCGAGGTCGGCGCGTCCTGGCGGTACCTGGAGACGGTGGGCGTGCTGGGCGCCTGGGCGGTCGCCGGGCTGCTCCTCGCACCGTCCGTCCTGCGCAGGATGGCCCGCCGGGAGTCCGGGGCCACGATGGCGGAACGGCACCGGAAGGCGATGCAGCGGGTCGGTTAGCGCCGCGCCGGGGGGAACGGCCGTCCGGTTCCCCGCAGGACCGTGTACGCAGGCGCCGGTGGCGCGGTGCGTCCGGAGCCGTCGCCACGGGGGTCCGTGTCACCCGGTCCCGGAACCGGGGTGCGGTGTGTTCCGCTGTGCGGGGAGGGACGACGCGGGCATGCCGAAGGGGACGCGCTCGGCGCTCGTCGTCGTCCTTCCGGTCCGGAGCCTGTTCGCCTCTGCCTGGTCCGGCAGGGGCTGCGACAGCGCGGAGGCGTACACGGCGGTCCTCGGGTACGGGGTGCCGGAGGGTCTGGAGCCCTTGCCCGCTTGTCACGGCTGAGGGCTCGTCGAGTGGGCCGGTGGCCGTCGCCCGTTCCGGTGCGGGTGCGGCCGGGGCCCGGTGAATCCGGGACCCGGCCGCGGCTGTCATCCGGCTGCGAGCAGGTGCTCCAGGGCCCTGGCCGTCTCCGGATGGCGAGCCGTGAGCGCGGCGCCTTCCGACGAGGACGGACCGGCCACTGCCGCCCAGCCGCCGTCGCAGCCGAGCAGCTCCGCGACCGCGTCGCACGTCGCCGGGTGCGCGGCCGGCAGCGCCGCGCCACGGTGGACAGCGGCCACGGGCCCCACGGCGAACGGATCCGTCTCCGGTGTCCGCCACGGCGGCACCCACGCGTCCAGCGCCGCCAGCCGGCCCGGGAAGATCCGCCCCGCCTCGCGGACCATCAGCGGGGCGAGGTCCGCCGCGCCGGAGCGCAGGGTGGTGATCAGCAGCGGCAGCCACGGCAGCAGCACCGGGTCCGGCAGCCGCCCGAACGCGTTCGACACCGCCTCCACCACCACGTCCGCCAGCCCCGGCACGGGCTCCAGCGCGTGCACGAAACCGCTGAGGTAGCGCGGGTAGGAGGGCACCACCAGCGGGTTGTCCAGCAGTTCGTCGCACCGCGCCCGCAGCTCGGCCCGGGACAGGGTGCCGAGTTGTACCTGCGCCGCCCACAGCAGTGCCGTCTTCGACGGGTCCTCCGGGTGCGACTGGGCGACCGCGAGCTCCAGCTGGGTCCGGTCGCAGCCCAGCGACAGCGCGAGGCTCTCCATGGAGAACAGGAAGCCGAGCATCGCCGCGACCTGCCCCACCGTCGCGTCCTCGTCCCGGAACGCCGTCGGTAGCAGCGTGCAGTAGTGGGCGTAACCGGTCTTGACGAACGACTCGATCCACGCCGGCAGCACCGGCTCACTGGTGCGGTAGTACGCCAGCAGCGCACGCGCCCGGCGCAGCACCTCCGGCGCCCCGTCGACACCGCGCTCGGCGGCGAGCACCTTCAGCGCGTGCGTGCCGAGCTCGTCGGCGAGCCGGCGGCCGCCCAGGTACAGGAGCGTGTCCTCGACGGCCGCCAGCACCGTCGCCGTGGTCGCCTGCGGCCCGTACGCGTCGCGCCGCAGCCGCTGCTCCAGGACCTGCTCGAGGCTGACACCCTCGTAGCCCAGCTCGATCAGAGCCCGCTGGTGCGTCCCGAGCGCCAGGTCCCACGACTCCTGGATCGACCGCTCACCGAGCCGCCGCTCACCCATGATCGGCCGTGCCGCGCCCTGCGGCAGCAGGCGCCGCAGCATCCACAGCACGTCGGAACACGCCCGCAGTTCCGGCCGGGAGGCCATGTCCAGCAGCGCCCGGCGCACCCCGCGCTGTTCGAGCTTCAGCTCCAGCGGTGCGAGCCGGTCGTACACATCACGGGCGAGCGGCGGCAGCGAGTCGTACCCGACCCGGCCGATCCGGTCGCCGCCCATCATGATCTCGACGAGGCGCCGCACGTCCCGCCGCCCCGGGACGCTGTCCTTCTCGATGCAGGTGACCGCCGCGTCCTGGAAGTCGTACGGCGTCGGCTTGGCCCGGTCCCGCATGCCGGCGAGCAGGATCGACGTCTCGAAGACGGCGATGGCGTCGGCGGTGGAGGCGAGATAGCCGTTGCGCCGGGCCGCGCGCACGATGTCCACCGACCAGCCGAGCAGTTCGGCCTCGTCGAGCCCGTCGAGCACGGGCGGCCTGCGCAGGAAGCCGGACAGCCTGTCCGCGGCGGCCTCGGACGGTGGAGCGGGGACGACGGCCGCCTTCTTGGCCGCGGACTTCCTCCTGCCGGCCTGGCCCTCCAGCACGTACGGCTCCACACGGGTCCGCTTCAGGCCCTTCGCCCACTCCGTCGCCGCGATCGACACCGAGCCCGCGGCGAGGCCGAACTGCGCCTCGATCGCCGCGTGGCTGGACGGAATCAGCCCGTACTGCCAGGTGGTGGCGGTACGCGGGGAGATCGTGAACGTGTCCGAGCCGCCCCGTACGCCGAACTCCTCGACGCGGCTGGCCGCGTGGAACGCCCCGCACACGTACAGACAGTCCTCCGGGTCCGTGCCGGTCGCCGCCAGGTGCTCGCGCATCCGGGTCCACATGTACCGCTCACGGTCCTCGTCCACCCGGAGCCGGGCCCCCTCTCCGGGGGCGAGCCGCCGGAACAGGCTGCCGATGAGGAACATCACCTGGCGGTAGGTGTCGTGGTCGCTGCCCCCGAGCGGGACCTCGACGTACTGGTGCCACCACTCCGACCAGTGCCGCACCTTGCCGTGGCGCAGCAGGTGCTCCTCCAGCTCGGCGAAGCGCGGCCGCAGGTCGCCGATCTCGACGCCGACGGCCTCACCGTGCAGCGCGGCCTCCGCCTCCTCCGGAGGCTCGGCCCCCTCCTGCGCCTGCTCCCCCCTCCTGCCCCACTGGAAGACGTGGTCCGCCGACCGGTCGACGAGCACCAGCTCGACGCCCGGCGTGTCCAGGGCGTACGCGATCGCCTGGTACTCGGCGGACGCCTCCGTGACCGGCGCCACCACCGACAGCGGGGCCCAGTCGGCCGGGAAGCCGTCGACGTCTCCGGCGAACGCCTGCACCGCCACCGGCAGCCGGCAGTTGCGCAGCTCGGTCAGGAGCGGCGCCATGTCCTCGCACAGCTCCAGGTACACCACCTTGGGCTGCTTCTCGCGCAGCCGGCGGGCCATGGCGAGCGCCGAGGCGGGGGAGTGGTGGCAGACGGGGAAGATCTCCAGTGGCTCGCGCGCCGCCCGGTCGACGTCGTCGACCATGCCGAGGAGGATGCCCTCCAGGGCGTCCGGCCCGCCCGCGAACGTGGCTGCGGCCTCCTGCAGTTGGCCGCGCAGCGACGCGAACGACGTGTTCTCCCGGACCCCGCTCATGACAGGGTGGCGATCGCGTCGCGGCCGCCCTCGAGGAACTCGGGCCAGGAGCCGCCCTCTTCCTTGCTGCGCGGCTCGACGACACCGTGCAGGTACTTGTTGAGGATGGCCAGGTCCTCGGGCTCGCGCCGGGTGAGCGAGCCGACCAGCGAGGAGGCGAGGGCACGGGCGGTCAGGGTGCGCTCACCGAAGAAGTTGCTGTGCAGGACGGCGTCCTCCAGCACACCGATCTGTTCGGCCGTCGACAGCGCGGACTCCAGCTTCTCGTCGTCGCTGCCGGCCGCGGCGGCGGAGGCGCGCAGGTCGGCGAAGCTCCGCAGCAGCACGTCCAGCAGGGTCGGCGGCACGTCCAGGTCGATCGAGTGCCGGCGCAGCAGTTCCTCGGTGCGGAAGCGGACGATCTCCGCCTCGCTCTTCTTGTTCGTCACGACCGGGATGCGTACGAAGTTGAAGCGGCGCTTGAGCGCGGAGGAGAGGTCGTTGACGCCCCGGTCGCGGCTGTTGGCCGTGGCGATGACGGAGAAACCGGGCTTGGCGAAGACGATGTTGTCGTCACCGCCGCCGCTCTCCAGCTCGGGAACCGAGATGTACTTCTCGGAGAGGATCGAGATCAGCGCGTCCTGGACGTCGCTCGTGGACCGGGTCAGCTCCTCGAAACGGCCGATGGCACCCGCCTCCATCGCGGTCATGATCGGCGAGGGGATCATCGACTCCCGCGACTGGCCCTTGGCGATCACCATCGACACGTTCCACGAGTACTTGATGTGGTCCTCGGTGGTGCCGGCCGTGCCCTGCACCACCAGCGTGGAGTTGCGGCAGATCGCCGCGGACAGCAGCTCGGCCAGCCAGCTCTTGCCCGTGCCGGGGTCACCGATGAGCAGCAGACCGCGGTCGGAGGCGAGGGTGACGATCGACCGCTCCACGAAGCTGCGGTCACCGAACCACTTCTGCGACACCTCCCGGTCCAGGCCGTCGGCACGCTCGGAGCCGAGGACGAACAGGCGGACCATCTTCGGGGACAGGCGCCACGAGAACGGCTTGGGGTTGTCGTCGATCGACTCCAGCCAGTCGAGCTCCTCGGCGTACTTGATCTCGGCGGGGGCGCGCAACAGGTCGGACATGAGGGACAGCCTTTCGTACGGTGGTGATCAGAGGGGGACGTGTGGCGTTGCGCCGATCACGTGAGGAACGTCTTGAGTTCGTGCACGAGCTTCTTGATGTGACCGGATACCACCGGCGTACCGAGGTCCTTGAACTTCTCCCGGAACCACGGGTTGACGCTGCCGCGCCCGGAACTGGTCACCGAACCCACCGGGATGAACTTCGCCCCCGAGCGGTGAACGGCGGCCATGCTCTCGAACAGCTCGTCGGTGCGCCATTCGTAGAAGTCGGAGATCCACACCACGACGGTGTTGCGCGGCTCGGCGATCTTCGGCTGGGCGAGCGCCATGGCGACGGTGCCGTCGGTGCCGCCGCCGAGTCTGGTCCGCAGCAGCGTCTCGAACGGGTCGTGCGCCCAGGGCGTGAGGTCCAGCGCCTGCGTGTCGTACGCGATCAGGTGGACGTCCACCTTCGGCAGCCCGGCGAAGATGGACGCCAGGATGGTGCAGTTGACCATCGAGTCGACCATCGAACCGGACTGGTCCACGACGACGATCAGCCGCTGGGGTGTCGTCCTGCGGCTGGTGTGCCGGTAGTAGAGCCGGTCGACGTAGAGCCGCTCCTCCTCCGGGTCCCAGTTGGTGAGGTTCTTCCAGATGGTGCGGTCGAGATCGAGGTTGCGGTAGACGCGCTTGGGCGGGACGGACCGGTCGAGTTCACCGACCGTGGCCTTCTCCACCTGGGTGCGCAGCACTTCGGTGACCTCGTCGACGTAACGCCGGATCAGCTCCTTGGCGTTGGCGAGGGCGACACCGGAGAGGTTGTTCTTGTCGCGCAGCAACTGCTCGATCAGCGACATGCTCGGCGTCAGCCGGGAGGCCAGCGCGGGATCGGCCAGCACCTCGCGCAGATGCATGCGCCTGACGAGGCCGGCCTCGATGGAGCCCAGCTCCGGCCCGATCTCGGGGATCAGACGGCTGAGGTCGGGAGCGGGGCCGCCGAAGCCGGTGCCGGCCGGGCTGACGCCCTGCCCGCCACCCGCGCGGTTGACACCACCGCGTCCGCCCCGCAGTTCGCCGGGCCGGCAGCCCAGCGCCCGCTCCAGCCAGCCCGTGTCCGACTGCCAGCGCGCCAGCTGCTCGGCGGTGACGGTGCCGGAGCCGGAGGCGAAGACGTTCAGCAGCACCTTCGACGCGAGCGCCGCGCGCCGCACCTCGGCGGCCCGGTCACGCGCACCGTCCTCGTCCGGCTCGGGCGTCATCAGCCCGTCGAACTCGGCGGCCAGCTCCGGGTGCCGCTGCACCACGGAGTCGACGGACGCCTGTGGGTCCAGCAGGGCGGACGGCAGGCCGACGTCCTCGACCACGGCCAGACTCGCCGACTCCAGGGACGCCTGCTCCTCGGGATCGAAGAGGCGGGCCAGCAGACGCCAGTACAGCACCTGCCGCCGGTTCTCGTCGGGGTCGGGCGCCGGAGCGCCCGCAAGGGTCGGTTCGCTCATTTCCGCAGCAGCTTTCCGGCGCGCTCACGCAGTACCTTCACGGCGTCGGTGGCGGCCTTCTCGGCGCGCACGCCGGCCTTGTCGGCCGTCCCCCCGGCCCAGGCCCCGGCGTGCACGGCGACGCTCTTCTTCCGCACCGTCCTCTCCACGGCGAGCGGCTGGAGCAGGAACTCCCCGGCGTCCCACCGCAGCAGCCCGACACACGCACCGGACGAGGCGACGACCTCGGGGGTGAGCGGACCGGCGGCCGGAACCCGGTCGGTGTCGACGGCGAGCCGCTGCCCGGCGACCTGGAACGCCACCCCGTCCTCGTCCTCCTCCACGGCGTACCCCTCCAGCAGGACGGGCACGGCGATCCGGGCCGGATGCCGGTCGAGCGGAGCGGTCGCGAAGGCCGCGGCGGCGGGCAGCGCCACCCGCGCGGTGGCGAAGACCTCGGCGGGCTCGCCCGTACGGGCCCGTGCGTCGTCCCAGATCAGATCGCCCTCACCGGTGACGGGCATCGCGTCGAGATCCATGGCACGCCCCTCGCTCACGGCGGCCAGCAGGGACAGGCGCGGCCGGAGCAGCTGCCACAGCCCCGCCCCGACGACGGTGTCGGGCTTCGGCGCGGACACCGAGGCCCGCACCAGCCGCGGCGTGCCACCGTCCGCCGGCTCGAACACCGCGTGCACCTGCGCCTGTACGGCGGTGGCGTGCTCCTGCACGTCGACACCGAGCGGCAGCAGCCGGCCGGTCGCCCCGCCGACCGCGGGGGCGGTCGCCGCGCCGGGCAGGGACAGCAGCATGGCGCGCGACCACAGGTCGGCCCACCGTCGTACGGGAACGTGCTCCAGCGTCGCGCCGGGGCAGGACGCGGCGAGTTCGGCGGCGAAGCCGTCGAGCAGCGTGGCCAGGCGGCGCAGTCCCGGGTCGGGCAGCATGGCGGACACGACGGGCGCGGCACCGGCGATCACCTCGTGGTCGATGCCGCGCCAGCCGGCCCGCGCGAGACCGCACAGCCAACTACGGGCGGCGGCACACAGGTTGACCGCATGCTCCGCCCCGCCGGCCGCCGTTGTGCCGCTCTCCCCGTCCCGCGCCCGCCCGACGGCCTCCTCGACCCGCAGGAGGAGCGCGTCGTGCACGGAGCCGAGCAGCGCGGTGCGAGCGGCGGCGAGTGCCACGAAGTGGTCCTCGCCGGCGGCCCCGGCGGCCGTCTTCTCGGCCGCCTCGGCGACCCGCCCGGCCAGCGGTGACCCGGCGACGGCCTCGGCGAGAGCGGCCAGCCCGACGGCCTGGGCGGGCCCCGGACGGAGAACGCCGCCCACGAGGACCTCGTCGAACCCGTCCACGGCCGTGAGGGCCTCGTCGAGCCCGTCGACGGTGTCGGTCAGCAGATCGGCACGCATCACGCCACCGCCCTCGTTGTCGGGAACCACTGCATCTCGGGCAGCGGAGCGGTGTCCGGGACCAGTTCGAGGTAGGCCAGATGCCGCAGGAACCGGCTGAACACCTGCGCCGCGGCCGATCTGTCGCCCTGCGCGGGCCGCGTGTAGCTCATGGCACTGAAGACGGTGTGGGCATCCGGGTCCTCGCCGGAGACCTCGACCTTCAGGTACCGCGCCACGCGCTCGACGCCGTACTGCAGCACGGCCTCGTCGACGAGGGCACGTATGTGATTGCAGAAACCACCGCGCGCCCCGCCGCAGGGCCGGTTGTTGTTGGTGCTGCACGCGAACGCGTACGTCTCCGCCTCGACGGACGACACGTACACCCGCCCGATGTCCGACCCGCTGGACACCACACCCTGCAACCGCCCGTCGGCCAGCTCCACGAACGGCACCTTCGCGAGCTTCCGCGGCCGCGCGGGTGGCACCACCCGCGCCGTACTCGACTTCTCCCGGACCGACAACACACCACTCCCATGCATGCGAAAGGGGACGTCGACGCCAGAACGGCGCAACGGGATCAAGCTATCGGCAGCCACTGACAACGCCCCCGGCGCGGGACGGGAGCGGAGACGCCGGGCGGAACGGCCGGTGTTGACATCGTCAACGGCCATCTTTCGTTGATGCTCGGCCGGAGCGCTGTGTACCGTGGTCGGTATGCCACAGACTCCGGCCCCACCGACGAACCCGCTGGTCACCGGCTCCGAGATCGCCCGCATCGCGGGTGTCACCCGTGCCGCCGTGTCGAACTGGCGACGGCGGTACGACGACTTCCCGGTGCCGGTCGGCGGCGGCGCCAACAGCCCGCTGTTCGACCTGGCCGAGGTCCGGGCCTGGCTGGACAAGCAGAGCAAGGGCCAGGACGTCACCGACGAGGTCCAGCTGTGGCAGTTGCTGCGGGGGACCTACGGGGACGACATCCTGGGCGGGCTCGCGGACATCGCCCATGTCCTCACCGCCCCCGGGGAGAAGGCGCCGGCCGCGCTGCCCGAGCCGGCGGTCCGGCTCGCCCGCCGCATGGCGGACGGCGGTTCCGCGGCGGACGTGGTGAACGGCCTCGCCGAGCGCTTCACGGAGTCCGTGCGGCGAGCGGGTTCGGACCAGGTGAGCTCCCCCCGGGTGGTGCGGGCCGTCCGGCACTTCACGGGCGACGTGGCGGCCGACGCGGTGCTGTTCGACCCGGCCTGCGGAATCGGTACTCTCCTGCTCGCCGTCGGAGCCGAACCGGGCGCCAGGCGATGCGGCCAGGAGGCGGACGCCCGCAGCGCGCGGCTCGCGCGGTCGCGGGCCGGCCTCGCGGGACACGCCCGTACCGAGATCGCGCAGGGCGACTCCCTGCGCGCGGACGCGTGGCCCGACCTCAAGGCCGACCTCGTCGTCTGCGACCCGCCGGTCAGTGACACCGACTGGGGGCGGCAGGACCTCCTCCTCGACCCCCGCTGGGAGCTCGGCACCCCCTCCCGCGCGGAGGGCGAACTCGCCTGGCTCCAGCACGCCTACGCGCACACCGCACCCGGTGGCCGTGTCGTCATGGTCATGCCCGCCTCGGTGGCCTACCGCAAGGCCGGCCGCCGCATCCGGGCCGAGCTCGTCCGCCGGGGCGTCCTCACCCAGGTCACCGCGCTGGCCCCGGGCACGGCCGCCGCGCACTCCCTCCCCGTGCACCTGTGGCACCTGCGCCGCCCGCGGACCCCGGACGACGCGGCCACCGTCGTGCGCATGGTGGACCTCACGTCCAACGACCCGGACGACCCCCTGGAGCCGCGGCCCCAGCAGATCACCGAGGTCTCCCGGATCGATCTGCTCGACGACCTGGTCGACCTCACCCCGAGCCGCCACGTCCAGGAGTCGCACCGCGACTACGCGACCGAGTACGACACCCTGCGCCGGGAGCTGACCGAACAGGTGCGGCGCCTGACCGAACTGCTCCCCGCCCTGGCCGCCGGCGAGGGCACCGGCTCCCTGGAGGGTCCCAGCGTCGGCGTCGCCGACCTGATCAAGGCCGGACTGGTCGAGCACGCGGACCCGGAACCGGTCTCCGTCAGCGACCAGCTCGACACGGATTTCCTCCAGGGCTTCCTGCACAGCGCCGCCAACAGCCGCCGCTCCACCACCGCCAGCGGCACCTTCCGGCTCGACAGCAAGGGCGCCCGCATCCCGCAGATGGACATCACCGCACAGCGCGGGTACGGGGCCGCCTTCCACGCGCTGCGCGAGTTCGAGGAGCGGTCGCGGCGGGTCGCGGAACTCAGCCGGCAGATCACGGAACTGGCACGGGACGGACTCGGCAACGGGGCGCTGAAACCCGGCGCCTGACGTCTTCGTGTCGAAAACGTGTACGCACATGCCCCGGCCGTCTGGCACCATGAGTCGCTGCACCGATGCGTCTTCACGCGGGCCGAACGTCCTGACCGAAGGGGATTCCATGGCGGACTGGATCTACATCCTCGACCCGCGCAAGGACACGCTGGACGGGGAGCCGTCCGACAAGGAGACGATGCTCCAACTGGCCGGGGAGGAACCGGAACTGGAGCTCTGGCTTAGCCGCCGCAACCGCATGGAGCCGGGTGACCGCCTCTGGTTCTACTTCGCGCGGCCCGAGTCGGCGGTCGCCGCGGTGGCCGAGGTCGACGAGGAACCCCGCCCGGACGACGAGGACCCCGACGTCCCCTTCCTGGTCCCCGTCACCCTGCTGACCGAGGCGACGAAGGAGCTGTACCGGGACCCGGTGAGCCGCGAGGAACTGGGGCTGGGCCAGGTGCGCTCGGTGCAGAAGGTGAAGCCGGAGGCCCTGCCGGTGCTGCTGGCACGGGCGGGGCTGTAGGCGGCGCCCGTCAGGGGAGCCGGGCGACGGTACGGCCGCCCGTGACGCGCAGGAGGTCCAGCTTCTCCGCGTCGGCGCTCCCGGTCGCCGCCGTGTAGGTCACCATGCGCAGGTCCGCGCCGGGGACGATCAGGACGTCGCAGTCGAGCACGACGTCACCGACCTCCGGGTGGCCGACGGTCTTGCGTTCGCTCGTGTGCCCGGCGGCCGTCTCCGTGGCCCAGTACCGGGCGAAGGCGCCGGACGCCTCGCGCAGCTCACGCACCAGACGGTCGAGCCCGGGATCCCCGGGGTACTGGGACACCGCCTCCTTGAGGTCGGCGACGATCGACGCGGCGAAGGCGTCGGGCCCGCGCTCGGACCGCACCAGGGGCATCGAGGCGTGTGCGGGACCGTCGCCGAACAGCGCACGGGCGAGGTTCCGCTCGGCGGCCGGAAGCACCGAGGGATCACCGAGCAGGGCGCTCCACAGGGAGTTCCACCGCACCAGGGTCCAGTCCGCGGTGAACACCCCGATCGGGACGTCGCCCAGGCGTGCGACGAGCCGTTGGACGCCCGGCGGCACATGAGTGCCGACCGTCCCGTCCCGGGGAGGCAGCAGCCCGGCACCTCGAAACAGCCGGTCACGCTCGGCGCGGGTGAGCTGCAGGGCCCGGGCGAGGGCGCCGACGACCTGGGCGGAGGGGTTCCTCGCGCGCCCCTGCTCCAGCCGCAGCACGTAGTCGACGGAGATCCCGGCCAGCTGCGCGAGCTCCTCGCGGCGCAGCCCCGGGGCGCGGCGGGCGTCCGTCACGGGGAAGCCGGCGTCCGCCGGGGACAGGCGGTCGCGCCAGGTGCGCAGCAGCGCGGCGAAGGAGGAACGGGAGGAAGCCATGCGTCCATTCTCACCGCACGGCGCCGGACGAGCCTGGGTACTGCCGGTCCTGGGGACGGGGACGGCACTGGCCGGCGCGGCACGGCACGGCGAAGGTGGAGCCGTGCCCGGAGCGGGCGCCGCCCACCGACCAGTGAGGGAATTCCCATGCAGCACACCATCGTGATGACGGGCGCGAGCCGAGGCATCGGCCGTGTCGCCGCGGAACGGATCCTGCGCCGGTCGCCGGACACCCACCTCCTCGTCGTCGCCCGGGGATCCTCCGGCCCGCGACTGGCCGCGGAGCTCGCCACGGGCGGGCGCACGGTCTCCCACGTCCCGGCGGACCTCGCCTCGTCGCACAGCGTCCGCGCGGCCGCCACGGAGATCCGGGACCGGCTCGACAGAGGCCAACTGCCGCCGCTACGCGCCTTCGTGGGCAACGCGGGCATTCAGTACACCAACGCCCTCACCGAGGGACCCGACGGTCTCGAGTCCACCTTCGCCGTCAACGTGCTGGCCAACCACCTGTTCGTACGCCTGCTGCAGGACCGCCTCGACGCTCCCGCCCGGATCGTGATCACCACCAGCGACACCCACTTCGGCGACCTCCGGCACAACCTGGGCATGGTCCCCGGCCCGGTCTGGAAGTCCCCCGACGTCCTCGCCCGCCCGGGGGCCTTCCCCCGGCCGGACACTGCGGTCGCCGGCCGCACCGCGTACTCGACGAGCAAGCTGGCCGTGATCCACCTCGTCCACGAGTACGCGCGCCGGCTCCCGGCCGGGATCGACGCCGTCGCCTACAACCCGGCCTTCGTCCCGGGCACCGGCCTCGCCCGCAACGCGGGTCCGCTCTCCCGGTTCGCCATGCGGCGCATCCTGCCGCTGATGACCCTCACCCCGTTCGCCACCGGCCGCGCCGCCGCGGGCCGCCACCTCGCCGACGTCGTCCTCGGCGGCGTCGAGGCGCCGACCGGCTCCTACGTCGACCGCGGCCGCGTGGACCGCTCGTCGGAGGAGTCGTACGACCCAGGACGCGAACGCGAGCTCTGGGACGCCCTGGAGCGCCTCGCCGCCGGTCACCGGCAGGGGACGGGGCGGCGCCCGGTGTCCGGCGGAGCGGGCCCGGACACATCGCCGTGACCGTCCGTGGGAAGGGCGGTTCCGACGCGCCCGTGCGTCCAGCCCGGTCGAACCGCACCCCAGGGAGCCGCCTTGTCAGCGACCACGACCACCCTCCCGAGCCTCCGCTCCAGAGCCCTGCTCGTCCTCGCCACGGTCCTCCTCACCCTCGCGCCGGCCGCACCGGCACGCGCCGTCACGGGGCAGGGGACCGAGGCCCCATCCCGTCCGCCGCATGCGCGCGGCGCCGAGGTCGTCGCCGTCACCCGGGTCGCCGACCGGCAGGTCGACCTGTCGGTGAGGTCGGCGGCCCTGGGCGGCCGTACGGTCGAGGTCCGCCTCCTCACCCCCGACGGCGCGAGTTGCACGCCTCACTGCCGATGCTGCTGGGCGCCCTCGGCCTGCGGGGGTGACGCCCGGGTCCGGGGGCCGGCCGGGACAGCGGCTTCGGCCCCTCGTCCGGCCTCCGCCCCCTCGGGGAACCGCTTCCCCGGCGCGGAGCACCCGCACTTCGGTCGTGCCCCGCGCTGCCGTCACGGGATCTCCGGCCCGGGCCTCCGGACCGGAGATCACGCGGACCCTACGAGCCGTTCCTCCGGCCGAAGGCCTTGACGGCCGCCCGGCGTTCCGGAGCGAACGCGTCGACCGTCCCCGCTCCCAGGCCCGGTACGTCCCTCCAGGACCGGAGCTTGCGAGCCACGCCCCGCACCTTCGGGTGGGCCGGACCGAGGGCGATCTCGAAGTGCGACTCCTGGGGCGAGGCGAAGTCACCGCCCCAGACGACGGCACCGTCCAGCTCGGCCAGGATGTCCCGCACCACCACCAGCTCCTGCGGGTACAGACCACTGCGCACCCCCAGCGGGTAGGCGTGCGGCCGGATCGCCAGCGCCGTGCCGGACAGGTAGTTCGACTCGTGGGGCCGGCGCACCTCGCGGGACGTGGTGTGGCCCGTCACGTCCTTCTTACGCAGTTGGTCGATCTCGTAGTGGAAACGCCGGGCGACGTGCAGCAGGAGCGTCGCGGGGTCGCCCTCGGCCAGGCGTACGGTCAGGCCGCTGCCCTCGATGGTGTGGGACGCGGCCTCGTCGAGGATCTTCCAGCCGTTGGCCGAGCGGCTGCCGCGCCAGGCGGTCGCCGCCCGGTCCGTCCGGGCCGCGGCCGGGGCCGTGTCCAGAAGGCCGAGGGCGGCGGCCCCGGCCAGGCTCCCGGTGGCACCGAGCACACGGCGTCTGCTCAAAGCGGTCATGAAGTGCCCTTCCTGTTGGTACGGAGTCGGATGACGGTCAGGCCCACGGCACAGGCCAGGCAGAGCAGCGCCAGGACCGGGAGCACGACCAGAGCCGGGTTCACCCAGGCCGGGACCAGGTCGTACCCCGCATGACACTTGTCGTGCAGCGGGAACCACCGCGTGTACTCCTCGAAGTTCGCCCTGCGGTACGCCCGGTCGTAGGTCTGGCCCGCCCTGTGGCACGCCTCCTCCGGGTCCAGCGACGCCCCGGCGAGGGAGCCGATGAGGTAACTGACACCGGCTCCCAGCAACAGGAGCACCGCGCTCCAGGTGAACCACGCGGGACTGCGCCGCCACGTGCCGGAGAGCAGCGGGCGGCTCCAGAACCACAGGACGACCAGGAGGGGCAGGAGAATCGGGATGAGAATGAGGGCCATGGGCTGAACTCTGCAGGTTCTTCCCGACCTACCGGGCCGCGGCCCGCTGCGCGGCCTGCTTGCGGTAGACGGTCAGGTTCTCCTTGTACTTGGCGGCCAGGCTGTTCTCCAGGCCGATAAGGGCGAGCTGACGGTCGGAGAAGCCCTGACAGAACTGGGCCAGCTTCTCCGTGTTGCCGGGAACGAGGACGTAGTCCGCCGGCAGGGCGACGCCCGCGCCCGTGATGAGCGCGAGCCGGGCCGCGTCGACGGTGACGTCGGACGGGCCGGCGAGGATGTCCCAGCAACTCGCCCGCGCGTTGGTGGCGTTCTCCCAGCGCCGGTCGAAGTGGCTGCGGAAGCGGGTCAGGGCGCCCCCGTTGTTGTAGTGCGCCTTCATCCAGTCGACGACGTTCCCGCCCCCGGCGACATGCTTGGCCAGCAGGTACCCGTCGACGTCCTCCAGCATGTCCGTGTAGCCGAAGCTGGAGACGGTGCCGGGGATGGCCAGCTTGGCCTGGCAGAACGTGAGCGGCGAGGCGTACTCGTCCACCGAGTTCCGCCAGTCCGCCCAGAACGTCATGATGTCCCCGCCCCAGCCGGCGATGTCGCCGCCGGTGGACTCCTTCTTGTCGGACGGGTCGGAGTTCTCCAGGAAGCCGTTGGCCGTGGCCATCAGGTGGGTGGCGTCGACCTGGTAGCCCGTGACGGTGTCGGTGAAGGAGTCCTCGACCGACATCCCGCGGCTGTCGCAGTACCCGACGAAGTCCTCGTCGTAGCTGTTCGCCAGCCACCACCACTTCACGCCCCGGTACTTCTCGTGACGGATGTACTCCATCACCAGTCGGCTGGCGTTGGTGCCGACGTTGTTCGACGCCTTGTACGCGACGGCGTGATCGTAGAGACGCTGCACGTAGGCGATGTACGTGTCGGCGGGGCCGCCCGTGTTGTTCACCGAACGGACGCCGGGCTCGCCGTTGCGCCGCCAGACGTCCCGGTCCAGGTCGAAGGTGTCCGAGCCGTTGGTGACCTGGAACTCCTTGATCTGGTTGATCGCCCAGTTGGCGGGCAGGGGGTAGCCGAGGTTCCCGGAGAAGCCCCAGGACATGCCGGAGACGAAGGAGAAGCGCGCGCCGGTCTTGGCGGTGACGTCGATGCAGACGTTGCGGGAACCGTAGACGCCGTGGAAGTACTTCTTGCCCCGGCTGGCGAGGCCGGCCACCACGCCGTTGAAGTAGGCGACGATGCCCTCCGGCTGACCGTCGATCTCCCACTGCTGGGCGTCGTAGTCGACCGCGAAGTAGATCGTCGTGCCGCGGTTGAAGCCGTACTCGCTTGCCAGGTCGTGCGCGTTCAGGGCGTGCTGGAAGCCCTGGCCGTAGGTGAAGTCCGCGAGCCGGCGCGCGTTGTCCTGGTAGATCGGAAAGACGCGCAGGCCGGCGTCGAAGATGGTCTGCAGCTCGCCGGGTTTGATCTCCTTGTCGAGGGTGGACCCCGGCGGATCGTAGAGGTAGCGGCCGACCAGGCGGTAGTCGTTGTCGTACAGCCAGCGGGCACGGGAGGCGGTGATCTCGAACCTCGTGTCCGAACCGGTCGCCGCGCGGTCCGCGTTGCCCATGGACACCAGCAACTGGGACCAGGTGTCGTACTCACCCACGCCGTAGTTGGCGTCTTCCTGCTCGTACAGCTGGGAGAACTTCTGGAAGACCTGGACGAACTCCTTGGTCTTCGTGTCGAAGGTGCTCTTGAACGTCGTCCGGACCTCCGAGTCGTCCAGGCCGCGCAGGATCACCGGCTCGTTGAAGACGCAGGCCGCGGTGAACAGCTGCACGAAGATGCCCGAGTCGCCCTCCCGCACGGGATGGCTGCGCAGACCGGCCTGGGTGCCGGGGCCGAAATTGCCGTTGGGGCTGAGCCCCAGTTCGTACTGGATGGCGATCACCAGGGACTTCTGCACATCCCGGGAGTAGATGCCGTCGCACGGGCCGATCGAGTAGGCGTCCCGCTGCCAGTAGCGGTTGTTGAGCCACTGCTGGATGGCCCGGATCTTCTCCGTTCCGCCGGCCACAACGACGTACGCGTCCATGTTGAGGATGCACTTGAAGATCTTCGGGGTGGTGACGCCGCCGGACGTCCCTGTTCCGCCGTCGGGCAGGCCCATGTCGACCAGGAGGGACTTCACCGCCTCCGTGGTCACGGCCCCGTACTCGCCGTATCCATTGGCTCCCCAGTAGCCCTTGCAGAACAGGCCGTGCTGGAGGATGCGGACGATGTTGGCGTTCTTGTTCCAGCCGAAGCCGATGTCGCCGAGCGCCTGGAGCCTGGAGAGGGTGGTCGGGCCGAAACTCGCCACCACGGGACTGATGCCCAACTCGTGCTGGAGCCCCATGGTCAGCGCGTACATCGTGGACCAGCCGGTGCGCCCGTCCTCGGGGCACCTGACGTATCCGGCGACAGATCCGTAGGTGGCATTCACCCATTGCTGCGCCTCAAGAACCTTGGCGTCGGCCAAGTCCGCCACTCCTTCTGTGATGAGAGCCGCAGCGATGGCGGCTGTTTCGAAGCCAAAACGGGCATGAAAGAGCACGCCCATGTCGTCGGCGGTTTCCCGGACGGGACATGCTCGGGAATGCGGAATACGGAATCCGGTGCCTGTGCGTCGAAAGGGGACGGCGCGGTACGTGAGATAAACGGGCGGAATTCTTCACCGCGTGATTCCCGGGACGTCGGCGAGGACGGCCGGTTCATTCCTCGGAACGGCGGCGTGCGATTGTCCTGCCGGTACCGCGCACCATGCGCTTTCCGCGTCCATGTCCGCCGGACGTCACGAGCCCTGCCGCCGGAGCGCGTCGTGCCCGCGTGCGGGCCGCGATCAGTTGCAGCTCCCGACCGTCTGGGTGCGGTCGACGAGGACGTTGCCGTTGGACGCCTCCATGTAGGAGTAGACCGTCCCGCAGTAACCTCGCTTCTGGTAGACGGGGCCGGCGTAGGAGCCGAAGGCGCCGAAGTCCTCGTCGGGGGCGTCAGCGGTGTAATTGGATCGCAGACGCACGCCCATGTACTTCGTGTAGCCGCTGTCGTTGAAGAACACGGCGCAGATCGGCCTGTCGTAGTACCCGGCCCCGGAAGTGCCGTCGGTCCATGTGTACGTGGTGCCGTAGCCGTCGTGGCGCCACGCTCCGGTGGAGATGGTGTAGCCGGATCCGCACACGTTCGCGGCGGCGACGGCGGCCGGCGCGTCGGCCTCGATGATCCGTCTCGTGTCGCTCGACGCCTTCTCGTCGACCTGAACGCCCTTGATGTCGACGGTCGCGGGCGTCGTGCTCGTCTGCTTCGTCCGTGCGGAGGTGTGCTCGGCCGCGGAGGAGGCGGGTGCGGCAGCCATGAGGCCCAGGGCGGCGGCAGCCGCAACGCCGATGCGTATCACTGTCTTCACTCGCGCTCCTTGTCAGGGATTCCCGCCGGGGTCTTCGACCCGCGTCACTGCAAAACTTGGTGCAAGGGTTTCGATGGAAGGCTCATGTCTTGAGAGGTGATGTCACCCGAGAACACTGTGGTCGCCATGACCATAGATCAATTGCAATGCCGGGGGAAGGGGTGCGAGTTGAGAGGCTGGGCGACGGGACGGCGTCGTCGCCGAGCGTTTTTCGGAGACTTCCAATTTTCTCTCTTTGTGAGTCCGTCGCGCACTTTGCCGTCTTTCCCGTGTATTCAATCGGCTACTTCCGGCCAATCGTCCGTGCGGCCGTGGACCGGCCCCGCATCGTCCGGAACTCCGGTCCGGGGGCGGAAAACCAGGCGCTCGAGCGGGCGTGGAGCCGTCACTGTCGCAGTGCACGCCCGCGGCATGCCGACGAGCTCCGGCCACACCGGGCGAAGGGGCGGCGCACGGAGGTCACCGCCGCGGCGCGAGCGGAGAGCGAGGACCCCGCGCTGTGACCCTGCTCACCTCGACCGGCGTGGTACCCCAGGCCGTCGCCGGCCCGGTCGGACTCGCCGCGTGTTCCGTTGAGGCCGGCCCTCGCCGAACCACCCGCGCCCACGGGGTACGAGTCGGACACCGGGACGCCGAGGGTCCTCACGTGCGCGCGCGCAGGTACGCCTCCAGCTCCGCCGCCCCGGTCAGCATCGCGCGTGAGCGGGCGGACAGCCGGCCCCGCCAGTCGCGCAGCGCGCCTTCCAGGGGCTCCAGCCCGCCCGCCGTCCGCACCCGCTGGATCAGGGGCGCGATCTGCTCCAGCAGGTAGCCGCCACGCCTGAGTTGGTGCACCAGGCGGGCGTCGCGCACGTCGGACTCGTCGTAGACCCGGTACCCGGTCACCGGATCCCGGCGCGGGCGCACGAGCCCGGCCTCCTCCCACTTGCGCAGGGTCGCCGGCCGGACGCCGAGCTCCTCGGCCAGCGGCCCGATGAACGTACGGCGAGGCCGGGACGCCGCGGTGCCCGCGTGGGGTGCGAGGTCGCGGAGGGCGCCCTCCACGGCCTGGAGCGTCTCCCGGTCGCGGAGCAGTTGGGCGTGGCTCCCGTCGATCAGGCGGAACGCCTCGTCGACCGCCCCCTCGTTCACGGCCCGCATGATCGCCGTCGCCGTCGGGTGACCGTGGCCGGGCACCAGGGCGAGGAAGGTGCGCAGAGCCCGCGCGTGCAGCGGGGTGTAGGCGCGATAGCCGGCCGCCGTGCGGTCGGCGGCGGGGAGGATGCCGGCCTCCTCGTAGTTCCTGACCGCCTGGGTGGACAGACCGTGCCGCCGTGCCAGGTCGATCGGCCTGAGCTTCTCACCGTTTTGAAGGTTTCGCCCCACCTGGCGGACGATACCGCGTCCAAGTCTCCACCGAAAGTTCAACGATATCGTTGAAGGCATGGCAACCGACATCACGGACATCGCCCATGCCGTCGAGGCCGCGGCCGTCATAGAGCTGCTTCCGGCCCGCCCGCGCCTCCTCGCCCTGGGCGAGCCCACCCACGGCGAGGGTGTCCTGCTCGGCCTGCGCAACGACCTCTTCCGGCAGCTCGTCGAGCAGGAGGGCTACCGGACGATCGCCGTCGAGAGCGACTGTGTGAGGGCTCTGGTCGTGGACGCCTACGTCACCTCGGGCACGGGCACCCTCGACGAGGTCATGGAGCACGGCTTCAGCCACGGGTGGGGAGCGTTCCCGGGCAACCGCGAACTCGTCCGCTGGATGCGGGCGTACAACCAGGACCGCCCCGAACCGGAGCAGGTCCGCTTCGCCGGTTTCGACGGCCCGCTGGAGATCACCGGAGCCGAGAGCCCGAGGCGCCCCCTCACCGCGCTCCACGACCACCTCGCGGCCCACGTCGACGCGGACCTGCTGCCCTGCACCGCGGAGACCCTCGACCGCCTGCTCGGCCCCGACGAGCCGTGGACGGACCAGAAGGCCATGACGGACCCGTCCCGGTCCGTGGGCCGCTCGGCCGAGGCCCGGGAACTACGGCTGCTCGCCGACGACCTGGTGGCGCTGCTCGACACCCAGGCCCCGCACCTGATCACCGCGACCTCGCGGGACGACCGGGACCGTGCGCGCCTGTACGGCCGCACCGCCACCGGCCTGCTGCGCTACCACTCCTGGATGGCCGACACCTCACCGGCCCGCATGACCCGCCTGCTGGCCACCCGGGACGCGATGATGGCCGGCAACCTCCTCGCCCTCGCCGACCGGGGCCCGGTGTTCGTCCACGCCCACAACAGCCACCTCCAGCGGGACAGGAGCACGATGCGCATGTGGGACCACCCGCTGCTGGAGTGGTGGAGCGCCGGCGCCCTCGTGAGCGCCCGGCTCGGCGAGCGGTACGCCTTCCTGGCCACGGCCCTCGGCACGCTCCGGCACCACGGGGTGGACACCCCGCCCCCGGACACCCTCGAGGGACTCCTGCACACCCTCCCCGAGGACCGCTGCGTCGTCGACGCCCCCCGACTGGCCACCGCCCTCGCCGACAAGCGCCCCGCTCCCCGCGTGTCCCCGTACTTCGGCTACGCCCCACTCGACCCGGCCCACCTGACCCGGACCGACGGGGTCGTGTACGTCAGGGACGTCCCGCGGGACTAGGGTCTTCGTGACACGGGGGCTCGAAGGGGGAGTGACGGGCGTGCTGTTGGGCCTGGGTCTGTCCGCGGTCTGCGCCGTCGGCGCGCTCGTCGCCGCGGCGGGAGTCGTCGCGATGGCGTTCCCCGGCCGGCCCCGGCCCTGGGCGACGCGTCTGCTGTGCCGTGCGGCGGCAACGGCCGCGTGGGCGGCCGCGGCCGTCTACTCCCTGGGGCTCTTCTCCGTCCTGGCGTCGGAACAGGCGTTCGGCGACGGCGCGGACTCGATCCCCGCCCCGGCCTGCCGCGACGGCTTCGACGCCGGGACGAGACAGGGCCTGTCCCACCACCGGTCCTCGTACCTGCCGCTCCGCTTCGACTGCGTCCGCGACGACGGCAGCGTCTACTCCAGCGATCCCGACTACGTGTGGATGAACCGGGCGTCCGCGTCCCTCGCCCTGACCGCCGCCCTGCTCGCCGTCGGCGCGGGCCACGCATCCGGGGTCCGTGCCCGGAAGAAGACCGCGGTGGTGTCATGACACTGCTCCCGGTCTTCGTCGGGCTCGTGGTCGGCTGGGTCGCGCTGCGCGGGCTGCTGGCCCATCCGCTGCTGCCGCTGTGGGTGCGGACCGCGGTGTTCTGGTCGGTGCCGCTCGGCGCCGTCACCTGGTTCGTGATCATGACGGCGGACGACGCCTTCCTGTTCCCGGAGACCGCCCCCTGCCCCGGGGAGCCGATGCGCGAGGGTGTCCTCGGGGACGGGGAGGTCCGGGGAGTCTCCACTCCGTTCCCGCCGCGGGCCTACTGCCGGTGGGAGGACGGCACCGTCTACGACCTCGCGCCCGGCGCCGAGTTCCTGTTCTGGGTCTTCTTCGCCCTGACGGCCGTACCGCTCGCGGCGGGGCTGTGGCACGCGCTGCGGGAACCGAAGTCGCTGCTGAAGTAGGCGTGTCGTCCCACGGTGGCGTGTACGCGCCAGAGCGTGCGGCGGCGGTCGGCCCCGCCGCGCGCCCTTGACCGCCCGGCCCCGCCACGGGCAGCACACGGCGGCCGGGTCCTCCCAGTACCGCCACGGCAGGGCGCCCGCGTACCCGTCGACCAGCCGGAACTGCGGCAACGCCGCCTCGTGGCGGCCCTGCCGGGTCAGGAAGTACGCCAGCAGGCGCCGTACGGCCGCCGTGCCCGGCGGTCCGGCGGAGCCGCGGCCACGTCCGCCAGAGCCGCGTCGACCACGGCGAGCAGATACGGCGCCCGGAAGTCGGCCCCCTCCGCGTCGTCGTCACGGTGCTCGTACCACGCGATCAGCGGCAGCGCCCCGAGCAGGCTGCCGCGCGGAGCCCCGGCCGCCGTCTCCCACGCGGCCGGCCAACTGCCCGGCCGCGCGGTCCTGTGCGAACCGAGCGCGTCGGCGTGGACAGCCGACGGGCACCAGCGATCCGCTGTCCGGGTACAGACAGGGCGGCCTGAATGCCAGGGTGTGCGACGTGACCGGCATTGATACGCGCATCAGGTACGACAGCAACCGCACACCGTCGCTCCCGTCATGACGTCGGTCAGGTGGTGCGCGCCTGCCGGGACAATCGGCCGATGACACCCCGGACCGGACCGGCCGAGCGACGGGACGCGGGTGCCGGCCATGCCGGTGCGGTGGGCACCGGCCGGACACCGATGCCCACCGCCGCCCTTCGCCGGTTCAGCTGTACGGGATCACCAGCACGGACTTGTCCGTGCCCGTCTGGAGCTTCGAGGCGCCGTTGCCGATGGCGCTCCACACCTCGAGGCGTACGGTGCCGCCCTTGAGGTCGCCCGGTGTGCCGGTGGCCGCCCTGAGGCCGCGCGCCTGCGTGTACTCCTCCCATCCGGTGACCGGGTCGGTCGCGAAGTAGTGGTACGTCTCGGTCCGGTCGAAGCTGCCGTCGCCGGTGAGGTCGTAGCTGATCCGGGCCTGCTGGCCCAGCCCGACCGCGGTGCCCGCGTCCACCTGGAGCCGGAAGGCGGTCTGCGCGCCCGGGGTGAGCGTGCCGTTGACACCGCGGGCCTCGTAGACGAGGGGCTGGTGCGGGGTGCCGTCGTGGTTGGCGCCGCCGGCGGAGGCGATGGTGTCGCTGCCCGCCGTGCCGCCGGTCGCCGTGGTCAGGGCGCCGCCGCTGCGCAGCCGGAAGGTGTCGCCGGTCGGCGGCTCCGGGCCGGGGTCGGGCTCCCCCGAACCGGTTCCGGTGCCGGTCGCGGTGGAACGGGCCGGTACGGAGAGGGTCTTGCCGTCGGAGAAGGTCACGGTGCGGGCCGTCGGTCCGTGGTTGTGGGCCGCGTAGGTCCGGGTCGTCCCCTTGGTGAAGACGGCGGAGGTGGGGATGTCGCCGGTCACGGTGGCGTCCGGGGCGCCGAGGGTGTCGAGGGTGGTGAGCCAGTGGTAGGTGTGCGCCTTCGACTCACCCTCCTCCGGGGTGTAGCCGGCGTGGCCCGCGTCCCACTTCGCCTTGGCCGTGCCCGGGTCGGCGAAGGACTGGAACTCCCAGAGCAGGTCGCGCCATTCGACGGCCGGGCCGCCGTTCTCCCGCTCCATCTCGGCGATGTTGCGCCGGATCGCGGCCTTCTCACCGCCGAGGTGAAGCGATCCGCCGGTCACGGGCAGGACGTTGATGCCGTGGATCTCCTCGGGGTTGGCGGTCCACCAGGTGGCGTAGGCCGCGCCGCTGCCCCACACCATGCCGGCCGTGTCGTGGCCGAACGAGGACGGGAAGACCTGCTCGTCGGCGTCGAACCAGTACTGGGCGATCGACTCCGACTCGGTGGTCAGCAGGAAGGTGCCGAGGTCGCGCAGCGAGGTGTCGCCGGTGGCGGAGCCCCACAGGACGAGGGCCGCGCTGAGGTTGGTGGACTCGGAGGAGGACTCCTGGTTGTTGCCGGCGGCGAAGCCCTGGTGACCGGAGGCCCAGCCGTGGCCCGCGTAGACGTCGAAGCCGCGCAGGAAGGGGAAGGCGGTGTCGGTGCGGCTGGGGTTGGCGGTGTCCCGTACGAGGGTCTCGACCATGCCGCCCCAGGCGGAGTCGGCGGCCCACGCCGGGTCGTACTGGGCGACGATCGCCGCCGCGTAGACGTAGTAGCCGTAGTGGAAGTGGTGGTCGTTCAGTTCGGTGTCGCTGCCGTAGGAGGCGGGGTAGCCGGTGAGGGTCCTCCAGTCCCTGTCGTAGCTGAACCCGTTGGCGCCTCCGGCCGTGAACCAGTCCTGGAGCCTGCCCTTCATCAGGCCGAGCAGCCGGTCGCGGACGGCGGTCTCGCCGATCTGGTCGGCCACCGGGACGAGCTGGGCGAGGCGGCCGAGGGCCTTGCCGGTCCAGTAGGTGTCGGCGGCTCCGGAGAAGGGGTCGGAGGCGTTCACGACCTCGTTCAGGTAACCGCGCAGCCGGGCGGCGTCCACGCCGTTCGACCTGGGCAGCGCGGGCAGCACCGCCGCCGCCTTCTGACGCGTGGTGAAGGAGGCCGACTCGCGGACCTTCATGGCGCCGCGCGGGGAGACGTAGGTGTAGGAGGTCAGGGGATCCGTGGTGTTCAGCCACTGGTGGCGGTAGAGGGCCTGGAGCGTGCCCCGCTCGGTGCCTTCCTTCGCCTCGGTGGTGAGCGTGTAGGTGGCCCCGACGGTGCCCCCGGTGTAGCTCCAGGTCACCTTGGAGCCGGTGACGAAGCTGTAGGCGTACTTCTTGAACGTCGCCAGCGCGCCGGTGGACGGCAGCACGGCGACGGAGAAGTAGTCCCTGGAGCCGAGGCCCGCGGTGACGGTGGATCCGGCGACGTTCCAGTCGCTGCCGGTCGGCGCGAAGAGGGCGTAGTGGTGCCCGGCGACGGTGATGCCGAGGACGTTGCCCTGGTCGGCGAAGACGGCGGGCGCGCCGGCGGTGGTGATCTGGGCGTCGCCGCCGGAGCCCTTGGCGTACACGAACGGGGAGCCGTGGCCGATGGTGGTGCGCAGGGTGCGGGCGCCGTCGGACCAGTAGGGGGTGACCGTCCAGTCGGACCAGTCGTCGGCCTTGGTGTCGGGGGAGTTGAGGCCGGTCAGTCCGATGGTGAGGTCGCGCTTGTGGGCGTACTCGTACTGGCGGCCGTCGCCGGTGATCGCGGGGGTCGTCGGGTAGCCGACGTCGAGGCCGCCGGCCGTGGCCTGGTAGGTGAGGGGGTGTCCGTACATGGGGGTCGAGTACGGGTTGTCGCCGTAGCGCTGGAAGGCCAGGGAGGACCACCAGTCGTTGGTGGGCACGGGCCGGTCCTTGGCGGCCGCGGTCACCTTGGGGGTGACCGGCGTTCCCGTGTTGGTGGTGGGGCCCGACGTGCCGGGAGGCCGGGTGTCGGAGTAACTGCCGGAGCCTACGGGGACGGTGGCGGCGGCCGCCGGTGCGGCGGCCGGGCCCAGGCCGACGGCGGCGAGGGCTGAGGCCAGCAGCAGAACGGTCGCCGGCCTGGTGCGTGGGGATGGCATGCGTCACCTCGGGTCGTGACAGGGGGAGACTCTGAGAGCGCTCTCAGATGGCCGGAACGTAAAGCCCATGTAATGCACGTGTCAATGCGTTGAACGCAGTGGGCACGTGCCGGACCCGTGATCCGCCATGTCTTCACGTCCCGCCGGGGGCGGCGCGGGCGGGCGGCGCGGACCGCGTGTCGTACGGGCGGCTTCCGCACCGGCGCCTCCGTGTGGGCGGGACGAGAGGGCCGCCCACACGGACGCACGGCTTCCCACCGGGGCCGCCGTGTTGCCTCCCACCCCACGTTCCCCCTGCTCGCACCTTGTTTCCCGGCCTGCCGTCCGGCGGGCAACGGGAAACCCGTCGACCCCTGCCGGCAACGGGGCGACTCTGGATCCGTCAGCGAGCGGCAGCGAAGGGGGGCGGGGCCATGAGGCGTGTGCTCGTGTCCTTGTGCGCGGTCGTGGCGGCCGTCACGGCCGGATGCGCCGACGGCGGTGACGGAGACGACGGCCGGGCACGACAGGATCCGCGTCCGCGCCCCCCGGCACTGACCTGGCAACAGGAACTGCGCGTCGCCGACGCACAACAACGCCTGACCAAGCAGTGCATGAACCGCCAGGGCTTCACCTACTGGGAGGACCGCGGCCTGACGCTCCGGGAGAGCCGCCCGGTGCGCTACGTGCAGGACGACGTGGCCTGGGCCCGTACGCACGGGTACGGCGGCCGGATCGAGGCGAAGAGCCTGCGCGTCCACGAACGCAACCCCAACGGAACCTACCGCCAGAGCCTCTCCCCGTCCCGGCGCGCCGCCTTCGACGCCGCGCTCGACGGCGGCGACGGCGCCCGCATGCTCACGGCGTCGCTGCCGGGCGGCGGACAGACGCGCAAACGCGTCGGCGGCTGCACGGAGGAGGCCGAGCGCGCGCTCTACGGCGACCCGGCCGAGTGGTACCGCACCGGAAAGATCGCCACCGGCCTCAACGCCCTGTACGGCGATGAGCTGATGAAGGACCGTCACCTGACCGCGGCGGTGCGGGCCTGGTCCCGGTGCATGAAGAGGGCGGGCCGGCCCCACGAGGACCCCCAGGCCGCCCGCGACGCCGTCCGGGCCAACACCGCCCGGCTGGGCGCGGCCCGCGCCGACGAGGCGTTCGCCGCCGAGCGGAGGACCGCCGTCGCCGATGCGACCTGCGCCCGCGAGACCTCCCTGCGCGCCGTGGCCACGGCGCGGGAGACGTACTACCTGGACCGCCTGCGCGACCGGTTCGGCAAGGACATCGACACCTACCGGCACCTCGGTCGGCGGGCCTACGACCGGGCGGTGCGCATCGTCCCGGAGCGAGGCTGACCACCTCCCGCTCCCGGGCGGGCCCCGCCCCCGGTGAGGGCACGCCGGGCCACCGGCCCGGTGCGCCGGCGCCGGCGCACCACACCATCAGAGGAAACGAGGGGAAACAGCATGCGCAAGTTCACCGTCACGGCCGCCCTGCTCGGGCTCACCGCCCTGGGCGTCGTCGTACCCGCCACCACCTCGCAGGCGGCCGGGAGCACCGTCGCCGGACCCGGCTGCGACAGCAAGTGGGGGCCGCGCAACGGCTACATGTACGCCTGGGAGAACCTGGACTGCTCGGGCGCCCTGCTGATCAGTACCGCGGGCAACAGCAGCTGGTGGGGCGGCTCGCAGGACCGGGCGACGTCCGTCATGAACCGCGGCTACACCGGCGGCCTCGACCACGTCGCGTTCTACGAGCACGCCAGCCACGGCGGCGGCCACGCCTGCCTCGCACCGGGCGAGCTCTACGCCGACAACCTGACCGACAACCGGCTCACCGGCGGTGTCAGCGCGAACGACACCATCTCCTCGCACAGGTGGGTGGCCCGCAGCGCCTGCGGGACCTTCCTGACCTGATCCGACCGACCCGACCCGTCCGTGCGGCGGGGAACGAACGTCCGGAACCGCCCCATGGTTCCGGATGTTCGTGTTTTCGCCACTCCGAGTGAAAGGTTCGGCTGTCCTCACCACTCCGGCAGTAGCCTGGGATTCCACCGTCTCACGGCCGCACCGCATGGGGGACTCCGTGGGAGATCCGCAGCACGGGCATGAAGCCGACCAGGGGAACGAGCGGGATCGGGACGCGTCGGCCACGTCCTCCTTCCCCGCGGAACTAAGACGACTCAGACGGGCGCGCGGCCTGTCGCTGGCCGACCTGGCGCGGCGGACGCACTACAGCAAGGGCTACCTCAGCAAGATCGAGACCGGCGCGAAACGGGCGACCGCCGACATCGCCCGTATCTGTGACCGAGTCCTGGACGCCGAGGGGGAGTTGCTCAGGCTCGTACAGAAGGGGCCGCCCGCCGGCAGTGGGAGCGGCGCCGAGCCCGCCGCTCCCGAACGGCAGTCCGACGGGGCGTGTCCCTACCGCGGCCTGTCGGCGTTCACCCCGCAGGACGCGGACTGGTTCTTCGGCCGGGAGCGTGCGACGGCCGCACTGGTGGAACGGGTCTTCGAACGAGTGGGAAGCGGTCCGCTGATACTCGTCGCCCCCTCGGGCGCGGGCAAGTCGTCCCTGCTCAACGCCGGACTTGTGCCCGCCCTGCGGCGCGGCGACCTGCCCATGCCGGGCGCCGACCGGTGGCCGGTGGTGGCGTTCACCCCCACCTCACGACCCCTGGACGAACTCCTGGAACGCACCGCGAAAGCGGTGGGCGGGGACCTCGCCGTCACCGTCGAGGAGGTGCGCGAGAATCCCGACGCGGTGCTGGACGCCGTACGCGCGATGGCGGACGACCCGCCGGCGCCGCCCGAGGAGCGCCGGCCCCCGCCCTGCCGGCCGGTGCTGATCGTCGACCAGTTCGAGGAGCTCTTCACCCTCTGCGCGGACGAGGACGAGCGGCGCTCCTTCGTCCGGGTGCTCTGCGGGCTGGCGGCCCCCCGGCCGGAGGAGAGCGCACACGGTTCCGCCGTCGTGGTGCTCGGCGTCCGGGCCGACTTCACCGGCCACTGCCTGGACCTCCCCGAACTGGCCCCGGTCCTCACCGACGGACTGTTCGTGCTGCCGCCCATGTCCGTGGCGGAGCTGCGGGAGTCCATCACCCGGCCGGCGCAGCTCGCCGGACTGACCCTCCAGCCGGGCCTGGTGCCCCTGCTCCTGCGTGACGCGGGGCTGCGCGACGAGCAGGGCGGCCCACCGCCGGGCAGCGGGGCGGACGCCGGTGCCGGCGCCGACGCGACGCCCTCCGGCGTCCTCCCCCTCGTCTCCCACGCCCTGCTGGCCACCTGGCAGCGGCGCGAGGGATCCGTGCTGACCGTCGCCGGATACGAGCGGGCCGGCGGGATCCGGGGCGCGATCGCGCGGACCGCCGAGAACGTCTTCGCCCGGCTGTACCCGGCCGAGCAGAGGACGATCCGCCGCGTCCTGTCCCGTCTGGTGTACGTCGCGGACGGCGGCGGGACGACCCGCCGCCGGACGAGCGGGGCCGGCCTGATGGAGCAGTTCGCCGACGCGGACGGCGCGGCCGCCGCGCTCGACGCCTTCGTCCGGGCCCGGCTGATCACCATGGACAGCGACACCGTCGAGATCACCCACGAGGCCCTGCTGCACGCCTGGCCACGGCTGCGGGACTGGATCCACGCCGACCGCGCCGGACTGCTCCTGCACCAGCAACTCGCGCACGCCGCCGCCGAATGGGAGCGTGAAGGCCGTGATCCGTCCGCGCTGTACCGCGGCACCCGGCTGAGCACCGTGCGCTCCTGGGCCGACGAACTGGACGGCTGGGGCCGGCTCGGCCCCGTGGAGGAGACGTTCCTCCGGGCGAGCCTGGCCGAACAGGAAGGCCACGAGAGGCAGGCCAGACGCCAGGTCCGGATCCGGCAGTCGATGCTCGCCACGCTCGTCGTCCTGCTGGGGCTCGCCCTGACCGCCGGAGGCCTCGCCCACCAGCAGCGCGAGAGCGCCCTCCACCAGGAACGCGTCGCGCGTTCCCAGGCGCTCGCCGTGCGGTCCGCGTCGCTCGCCGAAGGCCAGCCGGAGGCGTCGATGCTGCTGGCCGGGGAGGCCTACCGGGCCCACGCCACCACCGAGGCGCGCGGTGCGCTGCTGAGCACGCAGTCCCAGCCCTTCTCCGGCCGGCTGGGCGGTCACCGGGGGCCGGTCAACGCGGTGGTCCTCGCACCGGACGACCGGACCCTGGCGAGCGCCAGTTCCGACGGCACGGTGACCCTGCGACGGGTGTCGGACCGCCGTACGACCGCCGTGCTCGCCGTCTCCGGCCCCGTCCGCTCGGTCGCCTTCAGCCCCGACGGCCGCACCCTCGCGGCGACGTCGACGCGCGGGCCCGTGAGCCTCTGGGACATCGCCGAGCGCCGCAGGAAGGCCGTGCTCGCCGACGGCACGAAGGGCGCCCGGGCGCTGTCCTTCGACCCCCGCGGACACCGGCTCGCCGTCGCGACCGCGCGGGGGCCGGTCCAGGTGTGGGACACCGCGCGCACGCCCCGCCTCACCGCCTCCCTCGACGGGCACGAGGGGGCGGTCAACGCCCTGGACCACTCCCGCGACGGGCGGACCCTGGTCTCCGCCGGAGCCGACCGGACCGTGCGCCTGTGGGACACCGACCGGGCCCGGCCCCTCGACGTGCTCGAGGGGCACACCGACGAGGTGCTGGGCGCGGCGTTCTCCCCGGACGGCCGGGAGGTGGCCTCCGGCGGCGTCGACCGGACCGTACGGCTGTGGGACGTGCGCGGCGGCCGGCTCGACGCGACGCTGTCCGGCAGCAACGACGACATCAACGCCGTCGCGTACACGCACGAGGGCGCCACGGTCGTCGGCGCGGTCGGCGACGGGACGACCAGGCTGTGGGACGTCCGCAGCCGCCGGCAGACCGCCGTGCTCGCCGGCCACACCGACTACGTGATGGGGGCGGCCGTGACCTCCGACGGCACCCTGCTCGCCACGGCCGGTTTCGACCGGTCCGTGGTCCTGTGGGACCTCGGCGGCCCGGTGCTGAGGGCCCGTCCGTTCACGGAGGTCTGGCAGGCCCGGTACAGCCCCGACGGACGGCTGCTGGCCACGGCCGACGCCGACCACACGGTACGCCTGTGGGAGGTGGGCCGGCGCCGGCTCCTGGCGACGCTGCGGGGACACACCGGGGCCGTCTTCTCGGTGTCCTTCGCCCCCGACGGGCGCACCCTGGCGTCGGCGGGCTCCGACGGCACGGTCCGGCTGTGGGACGTGACCGCGCGGGCACCGCTGGCGACCCTGACCGGCCACACCGGGCAGGTCTTCTGCCTCGCCTTCGCCCCCGACGGCCGCAGTCTCGCCTCGGCCGGCGCCGACCGCACGGTGCGCCTGTGGGACGTGGCGCGGCGCGCGCCGCTGGCGACGCTCACCGGCCACCGGGACTTCGCCAACGGCGTCGTCTTCAGCCCCGACGGCCGCATCCTGGCCAGCGCCGCCGACGACCTGACCGTACGGCTCTGGGACGTCTCCTCGCGCCGCCCGCTCGGCACGTTGAAGGGCCACACCGGCGCGGTGCGCGGCGTGGCCTTCACCCCGGACGGGCGCACCCTGGCCAGCAGCGGCAACGACGGCACCGTACGGCTGTGGAACGTCCGCGAACGCCGGGCCGAGGCCGTCCTGACCGGCCACACCGGTTCCACCCGGGGCATCGCCTTCGCCCCCGACGGCCGCACGCTCGCCAGCAGCGGCAACGACCGTACGGTGCGCCTGTGGGACGTCGCCGGACGGCGTCCGTGGGCGACGCTGACGGGCCACACCGACGCGGTGTGGAGCGTGACCTTCGCTCCCGGCGGGCGCACGGTGGTCAGCGCCGGCACGGACGGCACCGTACGGCTGTGGGACCTCGATCCCGGGGCCCGGCTGGAGCGGATCTGCCGGCTGCGCGCCGGCGTCGACGCGGACGCGCGCGCGAAGCTCCTGCCCGGTGTCCCCCTCTCCGACGGAGCGCCCTGCCACGGCCGGGGGTGACGGCGACCCACCTGCTCCGAGGGGGTTTCCCGGGCGTTTCCCGTTGCCCGGCGCAGGGAGGCGACACCTGGCTCCTCGACAAGCGCGCGGCGCGGCCAGCAGGCTCCTGAGCGACCACTCCTCCCACCAGCCACAGGAAACGGGGGTCCTGGCATGGTCCGCCGGACCGGTCCCATCCGCACACTGATCGCGTTGCTCGCCCTCCTCCTCTGGGCGCCGGTGACCGCCGCCGCCGCGAACACCCCGGCGCCCGCGCAGCGTACGGCCGCCGACACGTGCGGCGCCCTCGCACCCGGAGCCCCCGCGGCGGCCGAACGCGCGATCGCCGCCGCCTGCGCCGAGGTCGCGGCCGGCACCTGGTACACGTGGGGCGGCGGGCACGGCGCCCGGCCGGGTCCCACGTACGGCCAGGTCGACCCGACCGACCCGGACAGCGAACACGACCCCGAGCGGCTCGGCTTCGACTGCTCGGGCCTGGTCCGCCACGCGTACGCCGAGGCGGCCGGCTCCGACATCCTCAACGGCATCGCCAGTCAGCAGTACTACACGCACCGCGCCGCCGCCCGCTTCACCGCCGCCCAGGGCCTGGCCCCGCTGGTCCCGGGCGACCTGCTCGCCTGGGGCACCTCGCAGGACCTGCACCACATCGCCATCTACCTGGGCGCGGGCAGGATGGTCGAGGCCAAGGAGTCCGGCACCAGGCTGATGGTCAGCGACGTCCGCCTCGACGGCTACTTCGGCGCCGTCCGCGTCGACACCGGGCCGGTCACCGGTCACATCCACCAGACGTGGGGCACCGGCGTGTGGACCAAGACCGCACCCTCCCTCGGCGCCGCCCGCGTCTACGCCTTCCCGTACTCCACCACCATCCGCGTCCGGTGCCAGAAGCACGCCGAATCGGTCACCTCCGACGGCTACACCAACGACGTGTGGTCGTACCTGCCGGACTACAGGGCATGGGTGACCAACATCTACATCAAGGGGGCGGCGTGGCTCGACGGCGTGCCCGACTGCGGGACGGCGCCGCCGACGCCGTGACGCGTCGACGCCGGGGCCGTCCCGAGCCGGCCGCCCGTCGGCGTCCCGGTCGGGCACGCGCCCCGCGCCGTACGGCCGGACCTGCTGCCGGGGCCGGCCGTACGGCATGTCCGGGCAGAGCCGCGGGGGTGCTTCGGGCCCGACGTTCTTCACGAGCGCCGCAACGCGTACGCCTGGTACGACACGGAAGGTCCGGGTTTCATTGGAAGCTGAGCCGGTGCGGGTGTGCGGGATCTGCGGGGCAGACGAAGACGCACATCAGGCCGCGCCCGAGGTATACGCCGGCGGGCACGTTCGCGCCCGGGAGGCGCAGCACGTCGAGGTCCTCCAGCGGAACCCAGTTCAGTGTGCCGCTGTCCCACTCCCGGCCGTGGACGGTCAGCAGGGGCCGCATGCCGGCACCGCAGGAGCAGACGACGGGAGCGGGGTCGGTCAGGTGCCGTGAGGCGAACCCGCCGACCTTCCAGCCCGGTGCGATGGACAGGTCGTGCTGGTACGTGAGCTCGTCCCCCTCCGGTCCACCGCCGCCCATGGCCGCTTCGTACTCCTCGTAGCTGTCGTAGTTTCCGGGGCCGGCGGAGGCGTCCTCCGCGTCGAGGAGTTCCTCTTCCCAGAGTTCGATCCTTTCCCGCAGTTCGGGGTCGAGCAGGCCGACATACTCGTGCTCCACCACCTGTTCGGGGTCGAGTGCGCAAGGATGGGGCACGCGTTCCTTGCGGCCGACGACCACCGGCTCGGAAATGTCCGTCAGCGTCTCCGCCCCATCCTGTGAACGGCGCCATCTCAGAACCACGTCGATCGTGCGATCCGGGCCATGGGCCTCGAACGGGCACCAGAAGACCTGAAGGAGGTCGCAGACGTCGGGACCCGCCAGATCCGGGATGTCACGGGTGTACAACTGGGCGGGGGCCAGCAGCGGAATCGGGTCCTCGTCGCGGATCCCGGAAGCGTGCAGGCCCGGTCAGAGTTCCGCCAGGACCGCACGTTCCGTGTCCGAGGGGACGCGCTGAGGGGCCCGCTGCCACGCCTCGTCGGGAATCCGGCGCTCCGGGCGCACATCGGTCGGCCGGTACCCGCTGCGCTTGTCGTGCCGCACGGTGCATACGGGCCACGACTCGGCGGCGGGCCACAGGAACGGGCCCCCACCGAGCTGTGCCCGGGTTCCGGGGAGCCTGCCGGGGGTGCAGCCGAGTGCTCGTGCGACGGTGTTCCCGGAGCTCGGGGAACAATGCCTCGACATCGACGGGGTGCTCGGGCGTGGTGCGCGTCACTTGGTCCTCCTGCTTTCCGGTCGACGCGGTTGCTCCACACCTGTTCGAACCCCGGAAGCAGGGTTCTCGCGGCTGTGCGTGAAGGTGGAACCGCGATTCCCGAAGGCGGTGAAATCGCCGACGCAGGTCCGTGACGCACTCGCCCGCCACGCCGGCCAGCACCCCCCGGGGTTCCACGAGGAACCGGATCCACCGGAGCGGCGCGCGAGCGTCGCCGCGGCACGGTCGCACGGCTGACGGGGGACACGATCGGGAGGCGGCCGGGAACACCCGATACGGGCCTCGGCCGCCTCGGTGGCCACCAGGACGTCTGTCAGTGCCACAAGGTAATCTCGCGGACGTCGTCAACGCGGCCCGACGGGCTTCCGCTCCACCACGGTGGAGTCTCGAAGGACATGCCCCCACCCGCACGAGTCTTTCGTGCTGCCTGGGGGAAGTCCTTGTTGTTCCGCGCGTCCGCGAAAACGGTCGCCGTCATGGCGCTCGACGGTTCGCTGTTCCTGCACCTCACCGACCAGTTCGTCCACATGCACGGTTACCGGCCCGGCACCTCGGAGGTCCGCTCCTGGGAGCGCAGCATCCCCGTCCTGTCCGCCGCGCTCACCGACGCCGGCCTGGGTGACGTGGAGATGATGCTGGAGTACGCGCTCCCGCTGAACAGCAAGCGCGCCGACGTCGTCCTCGCCGGAGTCCATCCGGCCACGGGGGAGCCGTCGTACGTGGTGGTGGAGCTGAAGCAGTGGAGCCGGGCCCTGCCGCACGAGGACGATCCGACCCTGTGCCACGTCGATGCCTACACCCACCCCGTCCTCAACCCGGTCGAGCAGGTGCACCGCTACTGCGAGTACCTGGTCAACTTCAACGGAGCGGTGGCGGAACACGGCCACCGGGTCAGCGGGGTGGCGTTCCTGCACAACGCCACCGAGTTCGGCGTGACCGGGCTGCGCGAGATCGAGCGGGACGGCCATGGCCTGCTCTTCACCGGTGAGCGCCGCGGCGCCTTCCTCGACCACCTTCGTTCGAGGCTGAGTGACAAGCACCCGGGGGCGCGAGCGGCGGACGAACTGCGCGACGGCGCCACGGTGCCGTCGAGGCAGCTGATGTCCGTGGCCGCCGAAGAGGTGCGGGAACGGACGCAGTTCGTGCTCCTCGACGAGCAGCAGGTCGCGTACCGCATGGTGCTCAACGCGGTGCGGAAGGCGAAGAACGCCGACCGCAAGGAAGTCGTCATCGTCACGGGCGGCCCCGGCACCGGCAAGAGCGTCATCGCCCTCCAACTGCTCGGCGAACTCTACCGACGCGGTGTACCGGCGCTGCACGCCACCGGTTCCCAGTCCTTCACCAAGACGATGCGGAAGATCGCCGGGGCCCGCAAGCGGGAGGTCCAGGACCTCTTCAAGTACTTCAACAGCTTCATGACGGCCGAGAAGAACAGCCTGGGCGCCCTGATCTGCGACGAGGCCCACCGCATCCGGGAAACCTCGGCCAACCGCTACACGCGCGCCGCCCTGCGGACCGGCCGCGCCCAGATCGACGAACTCATCGACGTCGCCTACGTGCCCGTCTTCTTCCTCGACGAGCACCAGGTCGTGCGCCCCGGTGAGATGGGCACCGTGGCCGACATCAAGGAGGCGGCGGCGAAGCGGGGCATTCCCTGCCACGTCGTCCCGCTGGACAGCCAGTTCCGCTGCGGCGGCAGCGACGCCTACCTGCGCTGGGTGGTCCGGTTGCTCGGCCTCGAGGCCGGAGGGCCGGTCGTCTGGGAACCCGACGGCCGCATGCAGCTGCTGGTCGCCGACAGCCCGCAGGAGATGGAGGCGTTCCTCGAGGCCCGCCGCGCCCAGGGGTACGGCGCCCGTATGTCCGCGGGCTACTGCTGGCGCTGGTCCCCGGAACCCAAGCCGGGCGAGCCGCTGCCGCCGGACGTCGTCATCGGCGACTGGGCCCGCCCCTGGAACCTGCGCGGCGACCGCTCCGTCTCCGGCGCGCCCCCGGCCGCCCTGTGGGCCACCGATCCGGCCGGCTTCGGTCAGGTGGGTTGCGTCTACACCGCCCAAGGCTTCGAGTACGACTGGTCCGGCGTCATCGTCGGCCCGGATCTGCTCTGGCGCGGCGACCGGTGGGTCACGGACCGCACCGCCTCCAAGGACCCGGTTTTCAGGAAATCCACGCCGGACACCGACGTGGACCGCTTGATCCGCAACACTTACAAGGTGCTGCTGACCCGCGGCATGGTCGGCACGATCGTCCACTCGACGGACCCCGAGACGCGGGAGAAGCTGCGAGAGCTGGCGGGCGAGGGGACGCGGGAGACGGTGTCGGCCTGACGGATCGGCTCCGGCACACCCGAGTGCTGTCCGGAGCCCGGCGGCGCACTTGAGGTCCCTACTCCACCGCCTCTGCTCATGTCACAAGCAGCCACTAGGATGCGCAGCGGGTCCGGCCATGGGGAACGGCGGCCCTCGAAGGACACGAGGAGCGGGGAACAGGCATGCGGGAAGGCCGGTGGGTCACGGTCACCGAGTCCGAGTTCGAGCACGAACGCCGCGGCCTGGAGGCGATCCGCCAGAAGCTGCCGGACTCCGACCCCTGGCGTGCCTGGTCGAACTTCACCTTCACCGCGAACACCGGCCACGTTCGCGAGGTCGACCTGCTGGTCGTCGCCCCCGGCGGCCTCTGCATGATCGAGCTGAAGGACTGGCACGGCTCGGTCACCTCCGAGAACGGCACCTGGGTCCAGACCACTCCC
Organism: Streptomyces pimonensis; assembly: GCF_041380215.1. Taxonomy (NCBI): domain Bacteria; kingdom Bacillati; phylum Actinomycetota; class Actinomycetes; order Kitasatosporales; family Streptomycetaceae; genus Streptomyces; species Streptomyces pimonensis. The sequence goes on along the minus strand of NZ_JAHWZY010000006.1, from coordinate 136,648 downwards.
GGCGGCCACCGCCGCACCCACGGCAACCCGCTGCACCTGGTCAACCGCAAGGCCAAGGAGCTGGCCGGCCTGCTCGCCCGGACCGGCGCCAGGCGGGTCTGGGTCGCCGAGGCCGTCTGCTTCACCGACAACAGCCTCCGCGTCCGGCTGCCCGCCCACGACCAGAACGGCGTCCACACCGTCGACGAGCTGGTCGACATGCTCAAGCAGCCCCCGCGCGACGAGCGTCGCCGCGTCACCGCGATCGGGTCGCGCGAGGTCGCGGGAGCCCTGAAGAGCATCGGCATCCGCAAGAGCGACGCCCAGTACAAGGTCGGCCCCTACGAACTGGAACGGAAGTCCTTCGACTCCGGAGAGACCTGGGCGGACTACCTCGCCCGCCACAGCGACCTGCCCGAGGCCGCGCGCGTGCGGATCTACCTCAGCGAGCGCGGCTCCGACGCCTCCCTGCGCCAGTCCGTCGAGAACGCCGCCCGGCGCGAGGCCGCGGTGCTGGGCCGCTTCAAGCACCAGGGCGTCGTCCAGCTCAAGCAGTACTTCCCCTCCGGGCACGCCGCCGGCCCCGCGCTGATCTTCGACTACCACCCGGACACCCTGAAGCTGGACGAGTACCTGGTCCGGTACGGGGAGAAGCTGGACATCCTGGGCCGGATGGCACTGGTGCGCCAGCTCGCCGAGACGATGCGTTCCGCGCACGCCAGCCGCATCCACCACCGCGCGCTCGCCGCCCGCTCCGTCCACGTCGTCCCCCGGCCGCGCGGCCGCAAGGGGCAGGCCGTCGGGGAGGAGGCCGCCTGGCTCGCCCCGCAGCTGCAGATCTCCGACTGGCAGATCGCCACCCAGCGCAGCGGCGACTCCTCCCAGGGCCAGGGCATGACCCGGTTCGCACCGACCGCCCTGTCCGCCATGCACCTGTCCGACGACGCCGACGCCTACCTCGCGCCGGAACTCACCGCCCTCAGCCCCGACCCCGTCTACCTCGACGTGTACGGGCTCGGCGTCCTCACCTACCTGCTGGTCACCGGCAAGGCCCCGGCCGCCAGCCAGGCCGAGCTGCTGGCCCGCCTGGAGGCGGGTGAGGGCCTGCGCCCCAGCTCCCTGGTGGACGGCCTCTCCGAGGACGTGGACGAGCTGGTGCAGGCCGCCACCGCCTACCGCCCCGGCCAGCGCCTCTCCAGCGTCGACGAGTTCCTGGAGCTGCTGGAGGTCGTCGAGGACTCCCTCACCGCCCCCGCCGCGACCGTCGACGGACAGGCCGAGGGGGAGACCGGGGAGAGCGCCGACAAGGACCCGCTGGAGGCCGTCGCCGGCGACGTGCTCGCCGGCCGCTGGGAGGTCCGCCGCCGCCTCGGCACCGGCTCCACCAGCCGCGCCTTCCTCGTCCGCGACCTGGAGGCGGAGACCCGCAGGACCCGACCGCTGGCCGTGCTGAAGGTCGCCCTCTCCGACAGCCGCGGCGAGATCCTCGTCCGCGAGGCCGAGGCCATGCGCCGCCTGCGCCCCCACTCCGGCATCATCCGCCTCGTCGAGCCCGAGCCGCTGCACATCGCCGGCCGCACCGTCCTGGCGCTGGAGTACGTCGGCGACGAACGCGACGACGACGCCCAGGGCGCCGAGGGCGCGGCCCGCCCGCGCCGCCGCGAGGAGACCGTCGCCCGCCAGCTCCGCGAGCACGGCCGCCTCCCGGTCGACCAGCTCGAGGCGTACGGCGACTACCTCTTCGGCGCCGTCGACTTCCTGGAGGGCGAGGGCGTCTGGCACCGCGACATCAAGCCGGACAACATCGCCGTCCGCATCCGCCCCAACCGCACCCGCGAGCTGGTCCTCATCGACTTCTCGCTGGCCGGCTACCCGGCGAAGAACACCGACGCGGGCACCGACGGCTACCTCGACCCCTTCGTCGACGTCATCACGCGCGGCTCCTACGACTCGCACGCCGAGCGGTACGCCGTCGCCGTCACCCTGCACCAGATGGCCTCCGGCGAGCTGCCCAAGTGGGGCGACGGCAGCGTCCTGCCGCGCATGACCGACCAGAAGGAGTGGCCGTATCCGACCATCGCGGCCGAGGCCTTCGACCCGGCCGTGCGGGACGGGCTCGTCGCCTTCTTCCAGAAGGCCCTGCACCGCGACGCGGGCAAGCGGTTCCCCGAGCTGAAGCCGATGCGGGACGCCTGGCGCAAGGTCTTCCTCGACGCCTCGCAGACCGTCCCCTCCAGCCACCGCAGCCGCCACACGACGCCCGCCGACGGGACCGCCCCCGCCGAGGGCGCCGCCGCGGTGGCGATCGCGGACGCCGAGCCGGAGACCGCCGAGCAGCAGCGTGACCGCCTCGCCGCCGAGGTCACCCGCGACACCCCGCTGACCGTCTCCGGCCTCACGCTTGCCGCCCAGTCCTTCCTCTACGGCCTGGGCATCACCACGGTCGGCGAACTCCTCGACTACAGCCGCCGCAAACTCGTCAACGCCCCCGGCCTCGGCGCCAAGACCCGCAACGAGGTCCAGCAGCGGCAGCGCGAGTGGGGCGAGCGGCTGCGCGAGATCCCCGTCTCCCCGCTCACGGCAAAGGGCCGGGCGGAGGCGAAGGAGGAGCTGGAGCAGCTCACCGCCGCCGAGTCAGCCCTCGTCGGACAGCTCGCGACGGGCGAGTCGGCGGGCGCGCTGTCCGCCCGCACCCTGCGCTCCGTCAGCCTCGACACCCTCGCCACCGTCCTCGTGCCGGCCGTCAACAACAACGGCTCCAACCGCAACAAGGCGGAGATGGTGCGGCTGCTGCTGCGCCTGCCCGACGAGCACGGCGTCCTGCCCGGCATCGGCGTCTGGCCCAAGCAGAAGGACGTCGCCGACGCGCTCGGCCTCAGCCACGGCCGCATCCCGCAGATGCTCAAGGACGAGCGCAAGCGCTGGAAGGCGGAGCCCGCCGTCCAGGCGCTGCGCGACGAGATCATCGACCTGCTGGAGAGCATGGGGCGTGTCGCCTCCGCCGTGGAGATCGCCGACGCCCTCGCCGTCCGGCGCGGCACGCACCTCGCCGGACGCGAGCAGCGGCGCGCGATGGCCCTGGCGGCGGTGCGGGCCGTCGTCGAGATCGAGCAACTGGTGCCGCAGGAGGCCGAGTTCCAGCACCAGCCGAACCGCAAGGCGACCGACGAGTCGCTGGGCGCCGGCCTGCTCGCCCTCGACGTGCGCGAGAACGACGCCCCGGACACCCCGACCGCCCCCGGCCTGCTCGACTACGCGATGCGCCTCGGCAGGACGGCCGGCCGGCTGGCCGAGCTGGACACCCTGCCGACGGCCGCGACCGTCCTGGCCGAACTGGGCGCGCTGACGGTCCCGCCCGGCGCCGTCGACTGGGACGAGCGGCGCATGGTGGAACTGGCCGCCGCCGCGTCGGTGAACGCCGCCGCCACTCCGCGCCTGGAGATCTACCCGCGCGACCTGTCCCTCGTCCGGGCCCTGCGCCTCACCCAGGCCGGTCTCGTCCGCTGGATCCCGGGCGTGCCGGAAGGCCGGCAGCCCGGCCTGACCGGTGAGGACGTGCACGAGCGGGTCCGCGCCCGCTTCCCCGAGCTGGGCGTCCCGGACGGACGCGGCGGCACGACCCACGAACTGCCGACCGGCGGCCCGCTCACCAAGGCGCTGCGCGACGCGGGCTTCGAGCTGTCGCTGAGCATGCGCGAGGACACGGGCACGCTGCGCTACCTGCCGACGCGGGTGGAGGACGCCTCCAGCTACCTCACGACGGGCGCGTGGCGGCAGTCGACGCGCACGGGCACGGTGACGCGGTACGCCGACGACCCGCAGCTCGCGGGCGCGGTGCGCGCGGAGGAACGGCTGCTCGCCTCGGCCCGCCGGGACGGGTACCGGGTGCTGACCGTACGGCAGCAGCTCGTACGGGACGCGGTACGGGAACTGGGCGCCGAACGGCTGGGCGTGCGGGCGGTGTCGGTGACCGAGCTGTTCCTGGAGGCCCTGCACGGGCAGGTCACTCCGGGCACCAAGCCGACCTGGGAGACCCTGCTCAAGGCGGACGCCGCCGAGCCGGGCTCGAAGGGCGCGGTGCGGTTCGCGGAGTACGCGCGCACGGCGTGGGGCTCGGTCGAGCCCCGGATCGCCGGGCTGCTGGACAACGGTGGCGGCGGTGCGGCGGGGCCCGTCCTGCTGACGGAGGCCGGGGTGTTCGCCCGGTACGACGCGATGGGCGTCCTCGACCGGCTGGCGTCGGTGGCCCGGCGGGGCGGGCGGGGGCTGTGGCTCCTGGTCCCGCAGAGCGACCCCTCGCGCGAGCCGAGGCTCGGACAGGTGGCCGTGCCGTACCAGGCCGGCCTGGGGGAGTGGATCCAGCTTCCGGACACGTGGGTGGGCAACGCACACCGCGGGTCCGGCGAGGTTGTGGCTAGTGGTGTCGAGGGAGACGCGAAGTGATCGACCGCAAGGCTCTGTTGGACGACTTGAAGCAGCAGGTCAAGGCGGTCGAGGCCGACCTCGGCAAGCAGGTGAAGGCGCTCGGTGAGGTCGGGGAGCGGCTGCGGGCCGAGTACGACCAGGCGCGCAAGCTCGGGCGTACGGCGGCGACGTGGAACTCGTGGCTCGATGAACGGGTCACGCAGGTCGCGGTGGCGTGGGTGCTGGGCACGGTCTTCGTGCGGTTCTGCGAGGACAACCGGCTGATCCCGGAGCCGTACCTGACGGGGCCGGACGGTGACCGGCGCGAGCTGGCGGAGTCGCGGTACGACGCGTACGTGGAGTCGGACGACGACCCGACGTACCGGGGGTGGCTGGAGAAGGCGTTCGACGAGCTGGGCCAGGGCCAGGCGGGTCGGCTCCTCTTCGACAAGCGGCACAACCCGCTGTACCAGGTTCCGCTGTCGCACGACGGTGCGCGCGAGCTGGTCGAGTTCTGGCGGGGGCGCGACGAGGCGGGCGTCCTCGTCCACGACTTCACCGACCCGCTGAACGAGGACGGCACGGAGGGCTGGGACACGCGGTTCCTGGGGGACTTGTACCAGGACCTGAGCGAGGCTGCGCGCAAGACGTACGCGCTGCTCCAGACGCCGGAGTTCGTGGAGGAGTTTATCCTCGACCGGACAATGAATCCGGCAGTGCGGGAGTTCGGGTACGAGGGCCTGAAGATGATCGACCCTACGTGTGGGTCGGGGCACTTCGTGCTGGGGGCGTTTCGGCGGTTGGTGCGGCTGTGGGGGGAGGGGCAGCCGGGGAAGGACGTGCACGAGCGGGTGCGGGCTGCGCTGGACTCGGTGCACGGTGTGGACATCAACCCGTTCGCGGTGGCTATCGCGCGGTTCCGGTTGCTTGTTGCGGCAATGGCTGCGGGTGGGGTGCGCACGCTGGCGGAGGCTTCAAAATACGAATGGCCGATGCACCTGGCGGTGGGTGACTCGCTCATCAAGGCCCGGCAGCTGGAACTGACGTTGGGTGGGGACGAGGACGGGGGGGATGATCCGCTCGCGTCGTTCGCATACGCCACGGAGGATGTGCACGAGCATCTGGAAATCTTGCAGCAGGGGCGCTACCACGTAGTGGTTGGCAATCCGCCGTATGTGACGGTGAAGGATAAGCGGCTCAATGCATTGTACAAGGATCTGTACAATGCATGCGCTTTGCAGTATGCGCTATCAGTTCCTTTTGCGCAGCGGTTCTTCGAGCTGGCCAAGCGGGGAGATTCCGGGGGTAGCGGGTACGGCATGGTTGGCCAGATCACCGCGAACTCGTTCATGAAGCGAGAGTTCGGCACCAAGCTTATCGAACAGTACTTCGCTCACGAAGTCGAGTTGACTGAGGTCATCGACACTTCGGGTGCGTACATCCCGGGGCACGGCACGCCCACAGTCATTTTGGTGGGCAAGCGCCGTGCTGGCAAGGGGCGGTCGACGTCGATTCGCACAGTGCGAAGCGTGCAGGGGGAGCCATCGGCGCCGGAGAACGCCGAGGAAGGGTTGGTCTGGCGGGCGATCGTAGAGCAGGTCGACAAGCCCGGTTCGGTGAGCCAGTGGGTTTCGGTGGATGACTTGGAGCGGGGGCGCTACTTCGGAAAACAGCCCTGGAATTTGGCCGACGGCGGCCTGGAATTGAATGAGCAGATTGAAGCAGCCAAGATCGGCACGCTGAGTGAAGTTCGGCGCACTATCGGCCGATATGCTCATACGGGTAGCGACGACGCCTATTTTGCGCCAACCAATACTTGGGCGCGATACAGAGTTGCCAAATCGCACACTGTGCCACTCGTTGGCGGTGATGCTGTCAGGGACTGGAATATCAGCCCTGACACTGAGTCAATTTTTCCTTACGGAAGCAATCTCCAGCCCGAGTTGACGGACGACTTCGCTTCAATGCTTTGGTGCTACCGTCCTTTGCTTCGCGAACGGCGTGAACCAGGCGGTACTCATGAGGAGATCGGGCTCACTTGGTATGAGTGGAGTAGGTGGCATCCCGAGCGCTACTCGGCAGTGTTTGGCATCTCCTTTCCCTTTGTGGCCACCCATAATCACTTCGCACTCGATAGGGGTGGAAAGGTGTTCAAGCAGACTGCTCCAGTGATCAAGTTGCGGGAAGGGGCGAGTGAAGAGGACTATTTCCGGTTGCTGGGACTGCTCAACAGTTCCACGGCTGGCTTCTGGCTTCGGCAGGTCAGTCATGACAAGGGGCGGCCCGGTGCGGATGTAGCAGGAGCGGATGAGCCTTGGGAGCACCGTTTCGAGTTCACGGGAACCAAGCTTGAGGGGTTCCCAGTTCCTTCTATACTTCCCTTGAGTTTCGGCACTGCTCTGGATGGCCTTGCGCAGGAGCTAGCTACGACTAGCCCCTCCGCCATTGCTTCCAGCGGAGTGCCTAATGTGACTGCGCTACGTGAGGGTCGCGAGAAGTGGGAGGCGATCCGTGGCCGTATGGTTGCCATCCAAGAAGAACTGGATTGGCAGGTCTACGCTTTCTATGGTCTCCTTGACCAGGAGATCGTAGCGCCCGCCGAGGATATTCCTCTGGTCGCCCCTGCTGAACGAGCCTTCGCTATCGTGCTGGCCCGGAAGAGGGAACGCGGTGAGGTCAGTACCTCCTGGTTTGAACATCACAATCATAAGTTTGATCCCATAAGCGAAATCCCCGCCCATTGGCCCGTCCGATACCGGGAGGTCGTCCAGAAGCGCATCGACGCCATTGAGGCTAACCGTGCCATTAACATGGTCGAGCGCCCTGAGTACAAGCGTCGCTGGGCTACTGAGGGCTGGGATGTACTCCAAGAGAAGGCCCTCCGCGCCTGGCTGCTCGACCGCATAGAGAACCGCGACTTCTGGTTCGATGAGAACGGCCAGCCCACCATCCTCACCCTGGCCCGCCTCACCGACGCCCTCTCGCGCGATGAGGACTTCGTCTCCGTCGCCAAGCTCTACGCCCCCCGCAAGGAACTGGCGAAGGTCGTTGCCGAGCTGGTCACCGACGAGCACGTGCCGTTCCTTTCCGCCCTGCGCTACAAGCCCTCCGGCCTGAAGAAGCGCGCCGACTGGGAAGAGGTGTGGGACCTTCAGCGCAAGGAGGATGCCGCCCCAGACGAGCCCGCCAAGCGGAAGATCCGGGACTCCATCCCCGTACCGCCGAAGTACACCTCGGCCGACTTCCTCCGCCCGTCCTACTGGAGAGCGCGCGGCAAGTTGGACGTGCCCAAGGAACGGTTCATCTCCTACGGGCAGACCAATGCTTCCACCCCCGAGCTGTATGGCTGGGCCGGCTGGGGCCATCGGGAGCAGGCGCAGGCCCTCGCCACGTACTTCACCAACACTGCGTTGTCCACCGAGGAGATCACGCCGTTCCTCGCCGGCCTGTTGGAGCTCCAGCCGTGGCTGTACCAGTGGCACAACGAGTTCGACATGCTCTACAGCGGCTCCCCGGCGGACTTCTTCGCCGGTTACCGCCAGCAGAAGCAGGGTGAGCACGGTCTCACGGACGACGACCTCCGTGGCTGGCGTCCTGCGGCCGCGACCCGAAGTCGTCGCGCAGCAGCGAAGCAGTAGCCAGGAGCAGATCGACATCCGTCGGTTCAGGGGCCACCCGGTGTTCAAGCGGGTGGCCCTGGTGCTGCACGCGCAGCTCCGCCCACACGGTCTTGCCTGGGGCGGCCTTGCGAGGGCTGACGCCCCAGTCGTCCGCGAGGGCGGCGACCAGAAGCAGGCCCCGGCCGGACTCGGAAAGCGAGTCGGTTGCCGAAGGGCTGGCGACCGGGGGCTGTTTTTCAGCGCGGGTGTCGGTCACCTCGATGCGGAAGGTGCCCTCGGTCAGGACGAGCTGGACGTGAAAGTCCCGGCCGGGGACGTAGCCGTGGCGGACGGCGTTGGCGGTGAGTTCCGACGTGATGAGGGTGAGCGTCTCGTTGACCGGGGTCGTATAGGGGTGCCCCCAGTCGTCCAGGCGGTGCGAGACGAGTCGGCGGGCGAGGCGGGCACCGCGCGACGTCGAGGTGAAGCGCATGGCGAACTCGCGTTCGGGTGCGGGGTGCTGCGGCAGATGCCCATTCAGGGGAGTTTCTGACTTCATAGGGTCAACGGTCGCGAACTCTGCGTAGCGTTGACCAGGAGCGATGCACTGACGGGGGCGGGCTGTACACGCGGTCGGTGCGCTTGTACCCGGTGTTGGGCGTGACCGGTTCCCAGGCCCCGAGTTGGCCGACTGGGCGGTTGCACGAGAGGAGCTGTGGCGTGGACGACGAGGTTCAGCAGCCGGAGGAGTACGAGGTCGGGACGGGCATGCTGTGCGTGTTCGGACGGCAGTTGAAGCTGTTCCGGGAGCGGGCGGGCCTGGACCGCGCGGGGCTCGGGTCCCTGACCGGGTACTCGGCCTCGACGATCGCGTCGTTCGAGCAGGCGAGACGTATTCCGCAGCCCAGGTTCATCGACCAGGCGGATGAAGTGCTGTGTGCAGGTGGGGTGTTGAGCGCGAGTAAGGAGGAGGTGGCTCGGGCTCAGTATCCGGCGTTCTTCCGGGATGCGGCACGCTTGGAGGCGGAGGCCGTCGAGCTGCATGTGTACGCGAACCAGGCGGTGCCTGGACTCTTGCAGACGGAGGAGTATGCGCGGGCCATTTTCATGATGATGCGGCCACCCATGCGCGACGAGCTGATCGAACAGCGGGTGGGTGCCCGCCTGGACCGGCAGGAGATCTTGTCCAGCCGTGACGCGCTGCTCGCCAGCTTCGTCATGGATGAGGCAGTGTTGAGGCGTCCCATCGGAGGCCGAGGCATCCTGCGTGGCCAGCTTGAGCAGATTCTCCTGATGGGGCAGCAGCGGAACGTCGAGATCCAGGTGATGCCGCTCGACCGTGAGGAGAACGCAGGTATGGCTGGTCCCTTCACCTTGATCGAAACGAAGGAAGGGCGGAGGATCGCGTACGCCGAGGTGCAGAACGTCAGCCGCCTGCAAACGGAGCGGGACCGCGTCCGTGCGCTGGAAGCCAAGTACGGGATCATCCGGGCGCAGGCCCTGACTCCTCGTGAATCATTGGCGTACGTAGAGAAGTTGCTGGGAGAGCCATGAACGCGCACGTACATCAGCCGCAGATAGACCAGTTGGTATGGCGCAGGAGCAGCTACAGCAGCGAGGAAGGCGGCGAATGCGTCGAGGTCGCCACCCGCCCCGCCGAAGTCCACGTCCGCGACTCGAAGGACACCACCCGCGCCGCACTCGCCGTAGAACCCACGGCGTGGGCCGCGTTCGTCGAGTTCGCGGCACTCTGACGGGACAGGGCCCTCGGTGGGCGCGTGCTTGCCGAGGGCCCTGTGCGCGGGTGAAAGCCTCCACCCGCTCTGAGCGGTGATGTCGGAAGTGTCGGAAGCCAGGCCGCTGCCGCGGGCACACCGCCGAGGTGCCGGCCGGATCAGGCGAAGAGGAGCGTGGGCTCCGCGAGGATGTCACGCCCCGCTTCGCTCTTGTAGATCAGGTCGATGCTGCCGAAGCGGGCCTGGTCGTAGTCCAGGCCGAGTCCCGCCACCGCCTCCTTCACGGCAGCCTCGGAAGAGCCTTCGACCTCCAGGAAGGTGGGGAGGTCCGGCCAGGTGTCGAAGTCGTAGGTGACACCGTCCAGGTGCCATTCCTCGCGGTAGTTCTGCTGGTAGCGGACCTGCCGCAGGCCGAGCGCCGCGAGGAGTTCCGCGGTCCTGGCCAGGTCGTCGACCTCGATCTCGATCTCGGTGGTCCCGTGGATGTGTGTCGCGTCGGTGACCTGCTTCAGGGTGAGCGTCGTCCTGCCGCCCTCGTCGCGCAACCGCAGCCACTGCTCGCCCTGCACGGCGTCGTTCTCGAAGATCAGACGCGTGAACATGGTCCTGGGGAAGACCCGTTGCGCCCCGGCAGTGCGCAGGGCGTCGAGGGTGGCCTCCACGTCGATCTCCAGGAACTTCGCTTCGTATTCGTTCTGTGCCATGGTTCTCCTTGTCATGTGACGGTCTGCGCGGTCAGGGCGTGGAACTCCTGCTCGCGCATCGTGCTGATCTCCCTGCACACGGCGCCGTCCAGGAACTCGTCGATGGACAGACAGAGGTCCATGCGCTGAATGCAGACGCCTACGTGGAAGGTTCCCCTGGGGTCGCGGTAGAGACGGACCCCGTAGTAACCCTCATGGCAGTCGGTCGTGTTGTTGAAGCGGCAGCTCGCGCAGGTCTCGGGCAGGCGCAGGGGCCGAATGTGCTTGACCTTGATCACGCGTCCGCCGGGCAGGGTGTAGGAGATGCGGAATCCGGAGCTTCCAGCGATGACGTGGACTTCCCGAGGCACCGCGCCGAGGCCGCCGAGAAGCTCGTCGATGGCGTCCAGTGACTTGTCCCCGTCGGCCAGCGACGACAGGATCCTCAACGACACCTGCGGAGAGTACCGGTCCAGGAGCCGGTGGACGCGCTCGATGTGGCTGTGGTCCGGGATGACCACGTTCGCGCTCACGCCGACTCCCTCGTCGGTCGCCACCTGGATCGATCGCTCCAGCGCCTCGATCTTCCGCGCCGCCAGGGAAGCCGTCCGGAACCGGACGTTCTGCACTCGCGCCAGCTCCTCGGGTGTGGTGCCGAAGATCGAGAAGTTGACGCGGCCCAGGCCCGCCTTCGCGCACGCGGGGAGGACTCCGGCGCCGTTCTCACCGTTGGAGGTGACGCCCACCTCGTATCCCTCCTCCCTGGCCACGGCGACGATCGCCGCGAGCTTGGGGTGCAGGGTCGGTTCCCCTCCCGTGAGGTGAGCCTCCTCGAAGCCCAGGGCGTCACGCAGCCTCGCCAGGGCGGCGCGAAAGGCGTCATCAGGGAACATGGGAGCTGCCACGAAGCGCGCTCCGTTGGTCGCCAGGTAGAGGGAGACCCGTCCCGACCGGCCGACAGCGCCGAATTCGCCGGCGGTCCGAGCGTGGTTGTCGCCGCTGACGGGTGTGCCTTCGTTGTGGCAGAAGGTGCAGGTCATTCCGCAGGCATCGATGACCTTGACCCGGAGTGTGCGGTCCTTCGTGACCCGGACCGGAGCCTGGTTGCCGACACTTCTCAACGCTCGGTGCTTGAACACGATGTACGGCTCCGTCCTCAGGGTGGCGTCGATGCCGTCCGCGATCGGATGCGGGTCGAGGGGCAGGTTGTCGACGGCTGGAGCCCCGCGTCTGTCGGTCACGATGGCCACAGCGCATCTCCCTCGGTACCGGAACGCGCGGCGGCTGCGTCGGTTGTTCGGGTACGGAGACGAACGTAGAGCAGTCGTCACCCAAGTCCCCAGGAGATTGCGCGAGTTTGCGGCAACTCGATTGACGGCCCGGAACGGCCCGCAGACCATCGCCATGTCGCGCAAACCTGAGCAAGGCAGCAGACAGGAGAACGACCATGAAGCTACGGTTCCTTGGTAAGAACTCCACGGTCGGTGACTGCCCGACCCTGTACGCCACAGACCGGGACACCTACCTTGTCCAGGGCTGGAAGATCTTCGCGAACGACCTGTTGACGCAGCTTGAGATCCCGGAGGGGGAGACGGCGGTGGAGGTCCCCACAGAGCTGTTCGAGCACCTCGTGAAGGACGGCCTGCCGGCCGGAGAGGTCAGGCGCATCGAGGACCCGATCATGATCCTCACGCCGGGCGGTACGTTCGTCGTCCAGGGCCGGGAGGTCACCGACATCGAGGCCCTGGCCCAGATGGAGATTCCGGACTACGAGACCGTGGTCGAGGTGTCCAAGCCCGCGATCACCGCCCTACTGGAGGAACCGCATGGAGCTGATCTCCAGCGCCGAGCGCAACCAGCTCTTTGAAGGCTTCGCACAGGACGCATTCCATCTGGAGCTGAGGGACGACTACTCCGTCCCCGACGAGGACAGCCCCTTCGCGAGCTGGCTCCGCGGCGAGCGCGTCGACTACTCCTACATGGAACCGTGGACGCAACTCATCAGGCGCGTCACCGGGGAAGGGAAGACAGTCCGACGCGTCCGCGTGGTCACCGAGCCCCACACCCTCTACATCCAGTGGGAGCACGCCACCACCGGCCTCAACGAGGAGGCCGGCGAGAAGATCCGCTGGCTGCCCCGACACCACCTGCCCGAGGGCGTCACACTTCCCGTGGAGGGAAACGACTGGTGGCTGTACGACAACCGCCTCCTCGCAGTCGGACACTTCGACTCGGACGGCAGAGTGCTCGGGTCGGAGATCGTCGAGGACCCCGACACCGTGGCCGAGTGCGTGCGCCTGCGGGACCTGCTGTGGGCAGACGCCATTCCCCATCCCGAGTACAAGCCCTGACCGACCCGTGAGCAAGCAGGTGGAAGAGGCGCTGCAGGCGCTCGGTGCCCGGCTGCGTGGCTTCCGTAAGGACGCCGGATTCACCAGCGGCCGGGCATTCGCCCGTGCCACCTCGTGGCAGGAGTCGAAGGTCTCCCGCATCGAGAACGGCAAGCAGCGCCCCAGCGAGGACGACATGCGCGTCTGGTGCGAGACGACCGGCCGGGGCGAGCAGTTGGGTGACCTGGTCGCGATCGTCCGCCATGTCGACGAGCTGTGGCTCGAATGGCGAAGGCAACTCCAGACCGGCGTCGAGAAACGACAGCGCCAGGCGATTCCGGTGTACGCCAAGACCAAGGTCTTCCGCATCTGGCACCCCACGCTCATCTGGGGAACCCTCCAGACCTCTGAGTACGCTGCCGAAGTCCTCCGACAGGGCGTCAGCTACTACGAGATTCCCGATGACGCCGAAGCGGCCGTGGCCAAGCGACTTGAGCGCCAGCAGTACCTGTACAGGGGCGACCGCATCTTCAACGTCCTCCTCGGCGAACAGGCCCTGTACACCAACTTCGGTGGTTCGGAAGTGATGAAGGGGCAACTCGACCGTCTCCTGGCCGTGATGAGACTTCCCCGCCTCAGCCTGGGCATCGTCCCCAAGTCCGCCCCCACCTTCATCTGGCCGGGCAACGCGTTCTCGATGTTCGACAGCCGACTCGTCCTCGTCGAGACCTACTCGGCTGAGCTCTCCGTCACCCAGCCCCGAGAAATCGAGCTGTACACCAAGGCGTTCGCCCTCTTGAAACAGTCAGCGGTCTACGGCACCGCCGTCCGCGGTCTCATCTCCACAGCGATTCAGCACTTCGACCAGATGCCTACGGACTAGGAGAGCGGCCCCATGAAGCCCGTGACCCCGAACTGGCGAACCAGCTCCTACACCGAGACACAGAACTGCGTTGAACTGGCCGACAGCGATCCGAACAAGGTGATGGTCCGGGACACGAAAGCACGCAGTCGGGGAACCGTGACCGTCCTGCGGGACACCTGGACGATCTTCGTCCGACACGCCAAGCGGACGTAGTGCCCCTCCCCGGGTGACGCTCGACACCGTGAAGGGAGCCGGCCTCACACCACCGTCACTCACATCACGAGGTCTCAACGGAGCCGAGACACGCCGGCCTTTGGCGTGCGGTGCTCCTGTAGTTCCTGCCATGAAAAAGGGTAAAGAGGTCGAGAACCCCGAGTCGCGTTTCTTCGCGGTGCTGCTGGCAGCGGCGAAGCTCCCCGGTGTGCGGATCCACAGGGAGGCGTACCTCCGCAGTGCGCTCGCTCGCCACTGCTCCGAGGAAGAGATCCGACGAGCGATAGAGGAGACTCCCGCTGCCGCGGGCATCACGGTCGAGCTCCTCGACAAGGTCGCCAACGACTCCATCCGCTACGAAACCGCCAAGGTCAGCGCTCTCTCGGCCGCCGCCGGGATGCCCAGCATCCTCGCCCTGCCCGCCACGGTGCCCGCCGACCTGGCCCAGTACGTCGGCCACATGCTGCGCATCGCGCAGAAGCTCGCCTACCTCTACAGCTGGCCCGATCTGTTCGCCGAGGAGGGGGAGGGCGTCGACGACGCGACGATGGGGGTGCTCACGCTGTTCTTCGGCGTGATGTTCGGCACCCAGTCGGCGAACGCCGCCGTGGGCAAGGTCGCCGGGATGATGTCGAAGCAGGTCGCGAAGAAGCTGCCCCAGAAGGCGCTCACCAAGGGTGTCATCTACCCGATCGTGAAGAAGTCCGCGGCTTACCTCGGCGTCCAGATGACCAAGCAGTCCTTCGCGAAGGGTGTCTCCAAGGCCATCCCCGTCGTCGGGGCCGTCGTGTCCGGCGGGCTCACTCTCTCGACGTACCTTCCGATGGCCAGGAGGCTCAAGAAGCACCTTGCCGGCCTGCCCCTGGCGGACCCGTCGCACCGGGTGACGGAGGGGGACGTCGTGGACGGCGAAGTCGTGGAAGAACACGAGACGTTGGCCTCAGCGGACGCTGAACTGCACGCCCCGGACACTACTGCCGCCAAGCTGGAGGACCCCAGGCCCTGACGCCGCAAAAGCACTCCTGGCCGCCCGCCCCAAGGGAGCGGCCTTCTGCCTTCGGCGGAGGCGCGAGCCGGGTTCGCCGGCACTACGGCTGCTCGCGATGTTTTGCCCAGGACGCACGCCCGCAGCGCCATCACCGCGGGTTCAGAGACCGGCGGGCCGAGTTGATGAGGTTGTGGGCGTCGGCCCCGTACGCCGCCGATTCGCTGAGGATCTTCCAGACCTTCTTGTACAAGGCGATGTTGTCGGCGTCGTCCAGCCACAGTTCGGCGTGCCAGTCCTCGGCGACGACCAGTCGGTCGTCGAGCACCCAGAAGCCGTTGGCAGGCACGATCTTGACGGACGCCGTGAAGGGGACGACACCCAGCTCGACCGTGTCCATACCGATCATGCCGTTGAGGCGGTCGAGTTGGCTCGCCAGCACCGAGGGCGGGCAGATCAGGGACCGCAACGCGGCCTCCCACATCACCACGTGCAGCTTGCGCCCGGACCGGTACAACCATTCCTGGCGCCGCACCCGGGAGCGGACGGCTGCCTCGACGTCGTCGGCTCCGCCCAGCAGCTCCGAGTACCGCTGGATGACATGCCGGGCGTACTCCGGGGTCTGCAACAATCCGGCGATCACCGACTCCTCCCAGATCCACAGGTCGGAGGTGCGGTCGATCTCGGCGCTCAGCCCCTGGTGAAGGGGCTTGAAGCCGTTCGCCAGCGCTCGGCGCCATGACCTGATGTGCGACTCGAACCCGGCCAGCCGAGCAGCGAGTTCGGGGTACACCCCCGGCTGCCCGGTCGCGTCGGCCCACGCCCGCAGGTCCTCGGGGGTGGCCGTCTGCCTGCCGTTCTCCAGCTTGCTGACCTTGGAGCTCGGCCAGCCGAGCCGCTGGGCGAGCTGCTGACCGGTGAGCCGACCACCGGGGCACGTGAAACGGAGTTCGCGCAGCCGCGCACCCAACGCCGCCCGTGCCTGCTGATAGTCGGTGCTCACCGGTCACGCGCTATTCAGTCGTGGCCACCTGCGCGGCGAACCGGTCGCGCGGGACGGCGTGGTGCATCGCCGCGTCACGCACCATGGCGTACCGCACGACCTCAGCCGGTTCGGTGATCAGCTCGATGTCGAGCAGGTTGTCCCCGTCATCGAAGTGCAGCAGGGCGACCAGCCGTGAATCGAAGATCCAGAAGTCCTCGGCGGGCAGGCCGGCTCGCTCGGCGTCCTCGCGCCACAGATACCGGATGTCCTCGCCGAAGGCGGCGTTGTGCCGGGCGTAGTCGAGCAGGAACAGCTGTTCCGTGGTGGGCGGGGCGTCGGCGACGCGCACCCGGCCGACCGTCTTGCCGGCGTCCGTCTGGGCCTTGATGGTGACGAACCAGGGTTCGTCGGGGTCGCAGGGCGACGAGCCGTTGGCCAGGAACGCCTGGAAGTCGGGGTCCTGTCGGTCCGACGCGTAGCCGCGCCGTGTCTCCAGCCGCCAGGCGGTGTGCTCGAAGGTCTCGAACAGGCAGCGGAAGGAGGCCCGGTCCACGAGTTCCGGTGCCCGCTCCATCTCCCTCGGCCCCCAGTTCACGAGCAGCTCGCGCGGCACGGCCACCGCTGCCTCGCCGGCCCCGAAGTGCCGGAGCTGTGCGAGGTCTTCGGGGTCCGTGACGGGCGTGCCCTGAACGATGATCTCACCGGTGTCTTCGTCCGTGTGCAGGGCGGGGCAACCGTCGACCTTGCTGTCCGTGTCGGTGAAGCGCAACCGACGAACCATGGACGCTCTCCCTTTCGCGGGGTGTTGACCCCCTCAGCATGGTCGGTGGTCCGGCCCGGCACCACGGAGTCAGGCAGGGTTCAGCAGAAAACGCCAGCAATCCCGTGGCCACACTGAGAAAAATCGAGAAAACAGTGTACTGCCGGCTGGTGCTCCGCTTTTAGCGTGCCCGTAGAGGTTCGACACGCCCATTCCACGGAGGAGCAGCCCATGACCGTCACCCTCGACCGACCCCTGAGCACCCGCACGCGGGACCCGAAGGAACTCCTCAACGCCGTTCAGCCCCGGATCAGGCACCTCACGGTCAACGTGCTGGACGGCGGCATGACCCTCTGGGACCGCGAGGTGGCCCTGCTGCTGCGCGACCACACGATGGTCCGCGACATGGCCGAACGCATCCTCGGCAACGCCGTCATGTACACCATCGGCTGCATGGAGCACCCGGAGGTCCACCTCGGGGTCGGCAAGCTCGTCGACATCGGCGTCCACCAGCTCATCCTCGACACACCCGTGTGGTGGGCCCTCTGCGACGCGTACAACGAGGGCCGCTACAAGCACCACGCCCCGTTCATCGAGCGCCGCCGTGACGGCCTGTGCCTGCGCTCGGCGGACTTCCTGAAGTCCATCGGCTTCGACATCGACGAGGAGCTGTGGGCGATCGACGGCACGGACTGCTCACCGTGCGACAACAAGGTCCCCGACAGCCACTGAACAGCCCTACCCTGGCCCCTGCCGTCAGTCCCGCCGATGACAGGGGCCGGCCCCTGCGAAGAGGAATCGCCTTGCCCGCACCACACGACATCGCCGCCGAGACGGAGCTGTGGGACACGTTCGCCGCTTCCGCCTTCAAGGAAGACGCGGAGCCGAGCTTCTGCTGGACCCAGTACGCCGGGCACGGCCCCGGCCCGGAACTGCTGGGTGACCCGCGCCGCGTGCTGGAGATCGGCTGCGGCACAGGCCGCGCCCTCGCCCACCTCGCCGAGCGCGGCATCGTCGCCCGGGGGGTCGACCTGTCTCCCGTCATGGTGGAGAAGACCACGACGAAGTGGCACGGCACGGGTGCGGAGTTCGTATGCGCCGAGGTCCTGGAGTACCTGAGCGGGCACGAGGAGGTGTACGACGCGGTCTACTCGATCTTCGGAGCCGCCTGGTTCACCGACCCGAGCCGTCTCTTCCCCCTTGTCCGCCGGAGGCTCGGGCCCGGCGGTGTCTTCGTGTTCTCGCAGCCGCCCGCCATCCCCGGCGCGTACGGGCCGCAGGGCATGTACAAGGGAGGCTTCGCCGGAAAGGCGATGTTCACCTACCGCTACAGCTACCGGCCGGCCGTCTGGGAACGCCTGCTCACCCGAGCCGGTTTCGCCACGGCCGACGCGCAGGTGCTCGACGCACCTCACCCGGGGCACATCGGGACGCTCCTCGTACGCGCGGTCGCTCCGTGACGGACCCGCTCGGCCCGACCGGGCATCCGACCCTCGACACTACGGCCGTCCGGCTGCTCGACGCAGCCGTGCCCGGCGTACCCGACGCCGGTCCGCACGACCCCAGGCTGCGCCTGTTGGTGCCGCACGCACTGGCCCTGCTGGGGCACATCGGCGGGCCGTCCGCCACCGACGCCCTGGCCGTCGCGACGCGGCTGGCCGTCGCCCTGCACCGGACCGGCGACTACCTCTTGGCCTGGGAGACCGCCCGGAACGCCGCGGACCTCGCCCAGCGACATCTCGGCGCGGACCACCGTACGGTCCTCGCCGCCCGCTCCAGGGCGGGACGGGCCCTGTTCCGGCTGGGCAGGTACGCCGAAGCCGAAGCGGCGCTCCGCGCGATCCGGGACGCCCAGGAGCGACTGTTCGGCGCCGACGACCCCGACACCACGGACAGCGGCTACGGCCTCCAGCTCGCACTGGCGAACCTCGGCAGACGGGAGGAATCCGTCGCGCTGCTCCGCGACACCGTCGCCGGGCGGCGCTCCGCGCTGGGCCCCGCGCATCCGCTGACCCTGCGGGCCCGCGCCGGCCTGCTGGAGATGCTGCCCGCCGCCGACGTGGTCACCGAGGAAGGCGGCGCACTGCTCACGCTGCCGTCGGAGTGCGAACACGTCCTCGGCCCCGACCACACCGTGACCCTGGGCGCCCGGCACAACCACGCGTGGGCGCTGTACCTCCTGGGCCGCTTCGACGAGGCCGACCGGGAGATCCGGCAGGCCGCCGAAACGTATGAGCGGCGGTTCGGGCCCGAGTGCCCGATCGTGCTCGCCGCCCGGCAGCTCCTCTCCCGGACCCGAGCCGCGCTCGGACACACGGAGGAGGGGATCGCGCTGATGACCGACGTCGTCGAGCGGCGGGACCGCGGCCTGGGCCCCGAGCGCCCCTTCACGGTCGCGAGCCGGAACCTGCTGGACGCCTACCGTTCGGGGCGATGGCGGCCGTAGCGCCCCACGGCCGGGACCGGAGCGGTCCGCACGGGCGGGTGCGGTCGGGCATTCGGCACGGGGTGGAGGGGAGTACCGATGTAGGGTGCTAGGCGCAGGCCGTACGGGTGACGTTCAGTGCGAGGGGGACGAAGAGTGCAGACGCCGCGAACCCACCCGACCTGACCCGTCCGACGCCGTGAGCGTGGTGTCCGTCCGCTCACCGCACGACCGGATCCGTCCGTGCCGCCGGCCAGGACGGCCGGTCCGCCGCACCGGCCGTCCGTACCCCTGAGCGACCCGGCCCCACCCCTCGGAACGGCCCGGGGCCTCGGCGGCGGACCCCGCGCGGCACCGAGTACGAGCAGCAGCAGCGACCACCGTCAGGGAGAGCGAGAACCCGCAATGGCCCAGCCGCCCCTCCTCCGCGATGTCATCGACATCAAGGAGTCCATCTCCACCTCGGACTTCGTGCTGTCCCTCGCCGAGGCGACGACGCCCGAGGGCGCCCGGCACGCGCTCAAGGACTACGTCGTCACCGAGCGGCTGCTGGAGAACTTCGACGAGGCGCTGGCCCTCATCAAGTCCGCGCTGGACGGGCACCGCTCCAAGGCGGCCTATCTCCACGGCTCGTTCGGTTCCGGTAAGTCGCACTTCATGGCCGTGCTGTACGCACTGCTCAGCGGCGACCCGGCCGCCCGCTCCCGCACCGAGTTCGACCCGGTGCTGACCAGGCACGAGTGGCTGAGCACGGACGGCAAGAAGTTCCTGCTCGTGCCCTACCACATGCTCGGCGCGAAGGCCCTGGAGCAGCGGGTGCTCGGCGGGTACGTGCACCACGTCAAGAAGCTGCACCCCGAGGCCCCGACCCCGCAGGTGTACCGGACCGACTCCCTCTTCGCCGACATCCGCGCCATGCGCGCCAACATGGGTGACGAGGCCGTCATCCGCGGTTTGGGCACCAGCGACGCGGACGACGGTGAGGAGGACGAGTGGGGCGAGGGCTTCGCCTGGACCCCGCAGCTCCTCGACACCGCGCTCGCCGCCGAGGAGAACCACGAGGCGGGAATTCCGCTCAACCTCCGCAACCCGTCCATCCCTGCCGAGCTGCGGGCCAAGCTGGTCAACGACGCCAGTACCAACCTCCTCCCCGGTTTCACCGCGAACGCCGCCGAGAACGAGCACGGCTTCATCTCCCTGGACGCCGGTCTTTCCGTCGTAGCCGAGCACGCCAAGTCGCTCGGCTACGACGGACTGATCCTGTTCCTGGACGAGTTGATCCTGTGGCTGGCGACCCTCATCCACGAGCAGAAGTTCGTGGCGCGCGAGGCCAGCAAGATCACGAACTTCGTGGAGGGCGGTGACGCCCGCCGCGCCATCCCCGTCGTGTCGCTCATCGCCCGCCAGCGCGACCTGCGCGAGCTGGTCGGCGAGGAGGTGTCCGGTGCAGCCGAGTCGTCCATCCAGGACACCCTGAACCTGGCCTCCGGCCGCTTCGACAAGATCACCCTGGAGGACCGCAACCTCCCGCAGATCGCCCAAGCCCGCCTCCTCAGGCCCAAGGACGCCGAGGCGGCCCAGCTGGTCGACGCCGCCTTCGAGCAGACCAAGCGGGTCGGCCCGCAGGTGTGGGACACCCTGCTCGGCTCGGAGAAGGGCACGACCGGGGCGGACGCGGAGTCGTTCCGGCTGACGTACCCGTTCTCGCCGGCGTTCATGGACACCCTCGTCCACATCTCGTCCGCCCTTCAGCGCTCCCGCACCGGTCTCAAGCTGATGGGCGAGCTCCTCGCCGACCACCGCAACGAGATCCGCCTCGGGCAGCTCATCCCCGTCGGTGATCTCTACCCGGTGATCGCGAAGGGCGGCGACAAGCCGTTCACCGACAGCCTGAAGGTCGTCTTCGAGGCCGCCGACAAGCTGTACAAGACCAAGCTGCGGCCCTACCTGCTCAGCTCGTACGACATCACCGAGGACGACGTCGAGCAGTACCGCAACCGGCCCGAGTCCCTCACCGACCCGAAAAAGCTCAACGGCTGCCGCATGTTCACCGGCGACAACCGGCTCGTGTGCACGCTGCTGCTGTCCGCGCTCGCGCCCAGCGTGCCCGCCCTGTCCGAACTGACCATCCGGCGGCTCGGTGCGCTCAACCACGGTTCGGTCCTCGCGCCCATCCCGGGCGCCGAGGTCGGCATCATCAAGAACAAGGTCGCCGAGTGGGCCGCCAGGTTCCCCGAGATCAAGGAGACCGGCACCGACGCCAACCCCGGCGTCCGCCTCGAACTCTCCGGCGTCGACGTGGACTCCGTCATCGCCAACGCCCAGGTCAACGACAACCCCGGCAACCGCGTCGCCCTCGCCCGCCGCCTGCTCTCCGAGGAACTGGGCGTCGAGCACGGCCAGTTGAGCGACCAGCTCGGCTTCACCTGGCGCGGCACCGCCCGCACCGCCGAGATCGTCTTCGGCAACGTCGCCGACGAGGACGAGCTGCCCGACCACGACCTGATGCCGCAGGAGGAGGGCCGCTGGCGCGTCGCCATAGACCTCCCCTTCGACGAGGGCGAGTGGGGCCCGGTCGAGGACGTCAACCGCATCCGGCGGCTGCGCGAACGCCAGCAGGGCGAACGGTCCCGCACCGTCGCCTGGCTGCCCGCGCACCTGTCCGCGCAGCGCTTCCAGGACTTCCGGCGCCTCGTCGTCATCGACAAGGCCCTCGCCGACGAGCACCGCTTCGACACCCAGTACGCCGGCCACCTCAACGCCGACAACCGCAGCCGCGCCAAGGGTCTGCTCGAAACCCAGCGCGAGGCGCTGCTCAAGCAGGTCAAGGGCGCCTTCAAGCAGGCGTACGGACTCGCCCAGAAGCAGGCCGCCGACGTGGTGCCGGACTTCGACGACCACCTCGTCGCGCTGCCCGACGTCGACGGACTGACCCTGTCCTTCGGGCAGAGCCTGCACGACGGCATCCGGCACGTCGCGGGCAAGCTGCTCGCCCACCAGTACCCGGCCCACCCCGACCTCGACCCCGACGCCACCGGCACCGCCGTCAAGCCCGCCGACACCAAGAAGGTGTTCGTGCACGTACGGGCCGCCGCCGAGGCCCGCGACGGGCGGATCGAGGTCCCGGCCGCCGACCGCAAGCTCATGCAGCGGATCGCCGGACCCCTGCGCCTCGGACAGCAGAAGGAGGCGTACTTCGAGCTGTCCCGCTACTGGGCCGACCACTTCCGCCGGCAGGCCAGCTCCCAGGGCGTCACCGGGGACCTGTCCCTGATCACCCTCACCGACTGGACCGACCGGCCCGACCCGCGCGGCCTGCCCGACTTCCTCGCCCGGCTCGTCGTCGCCTCCTTCGCCGAGATGGACGACCGGGTGTGGGTGCGCGGCGGCACCGTCCTCGACCCCGCGCCCGAACTGTCCGCGATCAAGGACCACGACGCGCTGCGCAGCCAGCCGCTGCCCGCCGAGTCCGACTGGGACACCGCACGGCAGCGCTTCGAGACGGTCTTCGGGGCGAAGCCGCCCGCGTTGCGGCGCGGCCGGATGGTCAACCAGTTCGCCCGCCAGATCATCGAGGCCGCCCGCGACCACCGCGACCACGCGGCCGACCTGGTGCACCAGCTGGAGGCCCACGCCACCTTCCTCGGCCTCGACCAGACCGCCGACACCGGACGGCTCGCCCTCGCCCGCCGCTCCCTGCAGCTGCTGGACGCGCTCACGGCGGAGGCCGGCAAGGGCGCGGCCGGGGCGAAGAAGACCGTGGAGGCCCTCGCCTCCTTCGACCTGGGCGAGACCAGCGCCGACCGGTACGGCACCTCCATCAAGAAGGCCCGCGCGGTCGCGGAGGCCGTCGCCTCCGCCCCCTGGAGCACCCTGGAGCTCGCCGCCGGGCTCGGCCCCGAGGGCGAGGCGCTGCTCGACTCGCTGCGCAACGTGGCCCGCGACGACCAGCGCACCGCAGACCTGCGCGACGCCCTGGTCCGCACCCAGCGCGAGGTCGTCGCCCTGATCAAGCGCGCCCAGGCCGCCGCCACCCCGCCGCCCGCGCCCGTCGCGCCCCAGCCCTCCACGGCCGACGGCCAGTCCCTGGACACGCCGACCAGCGACCCGCGCATCCCCTACACCCCGCCGCAGGAGACACCCTCCCCGGCGAGCGGCGGCGGCACCGCGCGCAAGTCCGGGCGCCGCAGCACGACCGTGCGCCAGGCCGCCGCCGACCTCCAGGCGGAGCTGTCCGAACTGGCCGCCCGCCACCCGAACGCGACCATCGAGATCACCTGGCAGGTCATCGAATGACGGACACCGCCACCGTCGCACCGGGCGCGGTCCGGCTGAACACCGCGACCGTCACCCAGTACCTGTCCTCGCAGTCCTCCCTCGCCGCCTCCCTCACGGGGGACGGCGAGGGCAGGCGCCGGACCGTGCTGCTGCGGTCCGCCCCCCAGTGGGACGGCCCCGCCGAGCCCGCCTGGGGCGAAGGCCGCACGGCCGGCGTCGCGGTGGCACCGTCGCCGCTCGCCGTCCACGAACTCGTCCTCGACCACCTGGCGGGCCGCCGTCCCGGCCCCGCCGTCCTGGTCGTCCTCACCGACCGCGAGCAGCACGAACTCGACCCGGCGATCCTCGCCCGCGTCCACAAGCTGCGCATCGACACGGTCGACAGCTGGGACGTCGTCCGCGAGGCGTTCGGCGCCCGGCAGATAGACCCCCGGCTCAAGGACGTCAACTGGGCCGCCGAGGCCCTGCTCGACGCCACCCCGCCCGGCGGCTGGCCGGCCGTGCCCGGCGGCTGGCTGTCCCGCCAGTACGCCCTCACCGCGCTCGCCCAGCGCCGCCTGCGCCTGGGCCGCTACGACACCGAGGGCGGCACGCGTCGCCCCGGCGACGACCGGCTCGACGCCCAGGCCCTGCTGCACTGGTCGACCCGGCCCGGCGCCCCCGAACGGCTCCTCGCCCTGCGCGGCCCCGAACGCGCCGGGCTGACCGCCTTCCTCGGCGAGGAGGACCAGGCGGGCCTCGCCGGACGCGCCCTGCTCGCCCTCGTCGACGCCGAGCGCGGCGCGGACGCCGTCGCCTTCGGTCTCGTCTGCGCGGCGCTGTGGCAGCACGCCGAGCCCGCCCCCGAGACCTACCGGGCCAGGGGCCGCGCCGAACGCTACTTCGGCGACCAGCCCCCGGCGACCGGCGGCCAGCTCGACGCCCTGGTGACCGTCCTCGGCCGGGCCGCCGAGGAGTACGTGAGCACGCTGCTGGCGGCCGGGCACCGCACCGGCGGCACCGACGCCGACCAGGCCCGCGAGGCACGCCGCACCACCCGCATCGTGCTCGACCGGGCCTCCGCCCTGGCCCGTCAGTTCGGCGCGGAGGAGGCCGTGGCGGCGAGCCCCGTCCTGCGCGGCGGACTCGAGGCCCGGTTCACCGCCGTCGGCCAGGCCCTCGCGGCGGACGACACGGCCGCGGTGGCGGACGCCGTCCGCCGCCTGGAGGACCACCGGCTCGCCGCCGAGCCGGAGGAGGCCGCCCGCATCGAACGCGCCCGCATGGGCCAGCGCCTCGCCCGCTGGCTGGCCACCGACCCGTCCGTCGACGCCCCCACCGTCGCCGACGCCCTACAGCGGCACGTGGCCGAGACAGGCTGGGCGGACCTCGCCCTGGAGCACATCGAGGCCGGCGGCGACCCGGACCCCGTCCTCAAGGCCGCCTACGACATCCTCGGCACCCGGGCCAGGGACCGGCGTCGGCAGATCGACGCGTCCTTCGCGCGCTCCCTGGCGGCCTGGACGGAGGCAGGCACCCAGCCCGGCTCCATGCTCACCGTCGAGACCTTCCTCGACCGGGTGGTCGGCCCGGCCGTGCGACGCGGAGAGGAACGGCGGGTGCTGCTGCTCGTGCTCGACGGCATGAGCGCGGCCATCGCGAACGAACTGGGGGAGGAACTGCGTCGTTCCTGGGCCGAGTTCGACCCGCTGCCCGAGGGCAACGCCCCGCGCCGACGGGCGATGGCGGCCGCCCTGCCCACCGTGACGGCCGTGTCCCGCACCTCCCTCTTCGCGGGCACCCTGATGAAGGGCACCCAGGCCGACGAGAAGCGGCTCTTCCCCGCGCTGAAGCTGTGGGGCGGGGCCCCTGCCGCCGTGTTCCACAAGGACGACCTGCGCACCGAGACCGCGGGCGACACCTTCGGCCCGGCGCTCACGGAGGTGCTCGGCGACGGCAGGACCCACGTCGCCGTCGTTCTCAACGCCATCGACGACCGGCTCGCCAAGGAACAGAAGCTCGGTGACGGCACCTGGCGGATCGACGACGTGCCCGGCCTGCGCGACCTGCTGCGGGCGGCGGCCACCGAGGGCATGGCGGTCGTCCTCGCCAGCGACCACGGCCACGTCGTCGACCGGCACGGCACGAAGGTCGACCCTGCTTCCGACCCCGCCTCCGCCCGCCACCGCCTGCCCGGCGACGGTCCGCTCGCCGAACGGGAGATCGCCCTGTCCGGACCGCGCGTGGTCTGGCCCGATCCCGGGGCGTCCGTCGTCGCCCTGTGGGACGCCGACTCCCGCTACACCGCCCTCAAGGCCGGCTACCACGGTGGGGCGTCGCTCGCCGAGGTCACCATCCCGGTGCTCGCCTTCCTGCCGTTCGGCGCGGAGCCGCCCAAGGGGTGGCGGGAACTGGGCGACCAGCGACCGGCCTGGTGGGTTCTGGAGGAGACCGGAAAGACACCGCTCCCGGACGAGCGCACCGCTCGGCCGGTGACCGCGACGGCTCCTGCCTCCAGGAAGCCGACGGGCAAGGCCAAGAAGGAGCAGGTAGAAGTCGCCCGGACGCACGACACGCTCTTCGACGTCGCGCTGACCGCCGGAGGAGACGACGCCCTGCTCACCCCGACCGTCGTCTCCCGCACCGAGACGCTGGTGACGGCGCTGCTCGACTCGGAGACGTACCAGGCGCAGCTCGGCGGACTGGCACGCAAGCCGCAGCAGGAGCAGGTCCACAAGGCGCTCGCCGCCCTGCTGGACGCGGGCGGCACCCTGCCCGTGACCGCGCTCGCCCAGCGCGCCGGCATGCCCGTCACCCGGGGCGACGGCTTCGCCGCCGTCCTGCGGCAACTCCTCAACTACGACGGCGTACAGGTCCTGGAGACCCTGCCGGACGGCCGCACCCTGCGGCTCCACGAGGCGCTGCTGCGCGAGCAGTTCGCCCTCGGAGCGGGCTGACGACACGACTCGGGGCGTCTCAGGACCAAGGTCCGAGGCGCCTCGAGTGGTCCGTTGTCAGACGGTGGTCACGGTGGAGCCGGCGGCCAACGCCGTCACACACGGCCGGCTGCCGGGACGGGACTTCAGGTTCTCCCTGCTGCGGCTCCCGGGGCACGTTCGTGTCGAGGTGACCGACGCGCGCCCCGAACGGCTGCCGCCGGCAGCCCCCGCCGCCGAGACCGGCTCCCTCGAAGCGGGCTCGGGACGGGGGCTGCTTTTGGTGTCGGCGTACGCCGAACGCTGGGGCTGCGAGGTGCGGGCCACCTGCACGAAGACGGTGTGGGCCGAGATCGCGTGCCCGAACTGAGGAGCATCCCCATCCCACTACCTCATGACGCGAACTCCCGCAGTACCTTCGCGAAGGTCGTCAGCTCGTCGGTCATCTCCGGCGGAAGCGGCTTCTCGCTGAAGTGGGCGATCCGATTGCGGATGACGTTCACCCGCTTCAGGAGGCCGATGAACTGCTCACGTGGCATATTGGGCCACTTGAGCGCCTCCCAATTGCGGTCGGCCCGCTCGGCGAGGGACTGCTTCGTCTGGTCGCCGTCCAGGAGCCTCAAGTAGTCGCCGAACATCAGGTCCGACACTTGCCCCGTGCGCTGCTCAGGCTTCCTGTTCGTCTGGACCGCCTTGATGGTCTCCACATCGAGCGCCGCGCCCAGACAGCGGCGCAGCAGTGACTCGATCTCGCCCACGATGAAGAAGGGGCGCGCGGCCCCCTCGAAGCGTTCCGTGACGTCCGCGGCGGTGACGATGCCCGACAGACAGCCGTCGTCGCCGCGGACGAGCAGGTAGCCGTGTTCGCGGATGACCGGAAGGACGGCGAAGAACTCCTGCCGGGAGTCGAAGACGGGCAGCGAATCCTTCTCCATCGCGTTGTCGAGGGTGGCCTCCTTCCCCGCCTCGTACATCTTGGCCACGGATCCCCAGGTGACGACTCCGTGGACCTGCGCCATGCCGGTGGTCACCGGGATCTGAGAGAAGCCCTTGGTGCGCATCAGGAAGGTCGCCTGGGACAGGGGCGTGCCGGGTCCCACGGACATCAGGCCGCGCCGTGCCGACGGGATGTCGCCGAGCAGCAGTCGCTGCGGCAGGGCGTGCGAGGGCAGGGCCTCGTCCGTCGCGTCGGCCTCGTCGTCCGCGTCGGCCGGCGTGCGCTGTGCGGGAACGGCCGCCAGCGGCACGACGTCGACGGTGCTGCGCAGACCACAGACGGCGAAGTCCGGCAGCGTGGTCAGCCCGGCGTCCGTCAGTGCCTGCGAGATCCGGTGCACCGACCGGTGGTCACGGACCCTGACCTGGAACAGGTCGAGGATCTCCTGCACGGACACGGTCCTGCCCTTGAGCGAGGCGACGTCCCGCTCGTACGGCCTGGTCGTCATCGGGCGTCACCCTCCGGCAGGTCACGGAGCATCGTCCTTTTGCCCATGGCGGAGTGCACGAGGTCCTGCAACTGCTTGGAGCGATCGCGGTAGAAGCGCTCGTAGTCGTTCTCGCGCAGGGCGTCCGGATCGATCAGGTGGGTGGTCAGGACGTCGTCGAACCACTCGGGACGCATGTCGGACGCGGCGATCATCGTGGACAGGTACGACGACGGCGCCCCCGTCATGTCCATCGCGGCACGGTAGGACAAGGGAGTCTTGTTCACGATCGAACTCGTGGGCAGACCGTTGCTGTTGCCCCGTCGGAACCACGTCTTGGGGAAGATCTGCCGGATGTCGACCCCGTACTCGTCCAGTCGGCCGGGACTGAGCGGGGCACCCGTGTGGTGCCAGTCCACCGCCCCCTGCTTGACCAGCAGGGCGTAGATGCCCTTGTAGGCGGCGCTGTTGCGGGTGGTGAGGGTGTCGAGGCGGTCGGCGAAGAAGAACGCCTCCGTGACCGTCTCGGGCGCCTTCTCGTCCTGCGCGATCCAGGGGACGAGCTGTTCGACGTCCTTGGTGAAGCGCGTCTCCGTGGAACCGCCGTACATCTCACCGAGGACCCCGCACCAGTACCACTGTTCGATCTTCTCCTCCGCCCCCAGGCCGTCCGTCCCCGTGTCGATGATGGCGCGGACGGCCGCGAGCGGGACGAGCTGCGTCTTGTACGGCAGGTCGGCCGGGCGGACGATGCACTGCCGCTCCAGGAAGTCGCCCACCCAGGCGAAGGCGTCGGCGAGCTTGGGCGCCAGGCGGACGAAGTCGGCCAGGGGGAGGTCCAGCAGGTCGCGGCGCTTGCAGGACACCGTGGCCCCGAGGCCCTCCTGCTTCCGCTCCCAGGTGCGCACCAGCGCGATGGCCTGCAGGAAGTCGATGCTGCTCAGCCCGTTCTCAAGGCCGCTCTCGATACGGCCGAAGACCGGGTACTTGGCCGCCAGTGCCTGTTTGATCTCCCGCCAGACCTCGGGAAGCCGGTAGTAGTCCCCGGTCCGCTCCACGTAGTCGCGGTCACCGGCGTACGTCGCGGTGAGCAGTTCGAAGACGTTCAGGGGCACACCGCCCGTGTTGACCCGCTCGAACACCGCGCAGACGGCGTCCATGGAGGTGGAGGCGGCCAGCCGGATCATCGGTACCTGGAAGGCGCGGACCTGCTGGAGGACCGCCTCGTCGAACTGGCCCCACAGATCCCAGTTCCGGTCCTCGTCCGCCTTGATGTACACCTTCTTCCACTCGTTGACGCGCTGGGCGTCGAAGACGAAGTGGAGGGGGAAGAGGCCGGTCGCGCACTCGGCCTCGGTGGTGCTCAGGTCCAGCACCACGGTGCGGTTGAAGTCCGTGCGGAGCACCTTGTCGGCCGGGACGGACACGATGGCCTCGTCGCGGTCCGCGGACGGCCCGACGGCCTTCGCGATGTCGACGTAGTACCAGCGCTGGATGGCCTTGCCCCGGGCGTCCGCCGTCTCCACCGGGGCGTCCAGCCACAGGGACTGGAAGAGCGAGGTGAGGCGCTGCTGCCCGTCCAGCAGCAGGAGATCGGCCTCCGGATCACCGTCCGGCCGTGCGCCGGTGAGGGTCCGGGAGCGGAACCGAGTGGCGCCGCCGGTCTGCAGCGTCATCACGACGCCGAGCGGGTAGTCCAGCGTGACCGTCGCGATGATCGCCCGGATCCGGTCGTCGTCCCACTTCCAGTTCCGCTGGAAGTCCGGCAGTTGTAAGGAGCCCGAGGCGACATCCGCCAGAACGTCCTTGAGTTTCACGTTGTCGAGGGCTGCCATGTGACTCCACTCCCCGCCCTGTTGTCTGTACGGAGAGTGATTCCAGCAGCGCTCTGTGGTGACGGTCAAGCCGGTTCGAAGATGAACAAGACCATCAGCGAGCGCCCACCCACCCAGGAGTTCCGCGGTGTCCTTGGGGGAGAAGGGTTGACTACCGGGCTTCCGCCGAGATCGGGTCGAGGTGGAAGAGGCACTGGACCGCGTTGAATTCGCCGACTTCGGCGACGACTCGTACTTGATCTCGTCGGCCATGTGCCGCGCCCCCGAATGTACTGTTCACACCAACTGCCTCGCGAGCATGAGGGACGGCGGGGGAGACCCCGGCACCGTCGACTCGCCATCGGCTTCGAGTGCGGAACTCGAAACCAACGGGCACTTGCCTGCGAACCGGACACTGTGGCCCTTCGCCCGGGCACTGAAGCGCGAGGAGATGGAACACTGTTCCCCGTGAGCACCACCGGATCCAAGCGCCCCGCACAGGTCAGCGCCGCCCGCCGCCGTACCGTCGTCGACGCCCTGCGCCGCGGGGCCGTGCCCGAGAGCGGGCTCGACCTGCTCGCCACCGGACTCGACCGGTTCGAGGCGGCCCTCGACGCGGAACTGGACGCCGTCGCCTCCGGCGGGTCCGTGTTCAAGGCCGTACGCGGTGAGTACGGGTCCGGCAAGACGTTCTTCACCCGCTGGCTGGGGGAGCGGGCCAAGCGCCGCAACTTCGCCGTGGCCGAGATCCAGATCTCGGAGAACGAGACGCCGCTGCACAAGTTGGAGACGGTCTACCGGCGGCTCACCGAGCGACTCACCACCTCCAGCTTCCCGCCCAGCGCCCTGCGCCCGGTCGTGGACGCCTGGTTCTACGCCCTGGAGGAGGACGCCCTCGCGGCCGGCGCGACCGAGGAGGAGCTGCCCGGCGAGGTGGAGAAGCTGCTCGTCGCGCGGCTCGCCGAGGTGTCCCGGCACGCCCCGTCCTTCGCCACCGCCCTGCGCGGCCACCGGGCCGCACTCGCCGACGGCGACGAGGCGACCGCCGCGGCCGTGCTGGCGTGGCTCGGCGGGCAGCCACACGTCGCCGCCTCCGCCCGCCGGTCCGCCGGGGTGCGCGGTGACCTGGACCACTTCGGGGCGCTCGGCTTCCTGCAGGGGCTGCTCACCGTGCTGCGCGACTCCGGGCACACCGGGCTCTTCGTCGTCCTCGACGAGGTGGAGACGCTTCAGCGGGTCCGCTCCGACGCCCGCGACAAGGCGCTCAACGCCCTGCGGCAGCTCATCGACGAGGTGCACTCCGGCCGCTTCCCCGGCCTGTACCTCGTCATCACCGGCACGCCCGCCTTCTACGACGGTCAGCAGGGCGTGCAGCGCCTGGCCCCGCTCGCCCAGCGGATCGCCACCGACTTCACCACCGACCCGCGCTTCGACAACCCCCGCGCCGTCCAGATCCGGCTGCCCGGCTTCACCCAGGAGTCCCTGGTCGGCCTCGGCGTCACCATCAGGGACCTGTACGCGGACGCCGCCACGTCGCCCGAGCGCGTACGGACGGTCGTCGACGACGCCTACGTCGCGGACCTCGCGCGGGCCGTCGGCGGGGCGCTGGGCGGGAAGGCCGGGGTGGCTCCCCGGCTGTTCCTGAAGAAGCTCGTCGGGGACGTGCTCGACCGCGTGGACCAGTTCGACGACTTCGACCCCCGGCGGCACTACAAGCTGACCGTCGCGAGCAGTGAGCTCACCGACGTGGAGCGGAACCTGGCCGCCGCGTCCGCCGACGACATCGACCTGGAACTGTGATGGCGGAAGCCGACAGCCCGGCCGGAACGGGTCCGGCCGAGGCCGGAGCCGACGCACTCGACCGGCTCGACCCCGTCGTCCTGCATCACATCGTCAACACCCTCGGCTGGCCCGACCTGCGTCCCCTCCAGCGGGCGGCGATCACCTCGCTCATGGACGGCGAGGACGCCGTCCTGCTGGCCCCGACAGCCGGCGGCAAGACCGAGGCGGCCTGCTTCCCGCTGCTGTCGGCGATGGCCGAACAGCGGTGGACCGGCACCTCGGTACTGTACCTGTGCCCCCTCAAGGCGCTCCTCAACAACCTGGTCGGTCGCGTCGACACCTACGCCCAGTGGCTGGGGCGGCGCGCGGCCCTCTGGCACGGCGACACCAAGGAGTCGCAGCGGCAGCGCATCCGCACCGAGGCGCCGGACGTCCTGCTGACCACGCCCGAGTCGCTCGAGGCGATGCTGATCGGCGTCAAGACCGACCATGCGCGGCTGCTGGGCAGTGTCCGGGCCGTCGTCGTCGACGAAGTGCACGCCTTCGCGGGCGACGACCGGGGCTGGCACCTGCTCGCCGTGCTCGAACGGCTGGAGCGGGTCACCGGCCGGCCCATCCAGCGCGTCGGCCTCTCGGCGACCGTCGGCAACCCCGAGCAACTGCTGCGCTGGCTGCAGGGGGCCGGTGCCGGGAACCGCACCGGACGGGTCGTCGCACCGGGCGTCCACCTGCCCGCCACCGGTGCGGCCGGACACGGGGAGCAGGCTGCCGAGGAGCCGTCCCGCAGGCCCGCGGGCGAGGTGGAACTCGACTATGTGGGCTCCCTCGACAACGCCGCCAAGCTCATCGCCGCCCTGCACCGCGGAGAGAAACGCCTCGTCTTCTGCGACTCGCGCCGCCAGGTCGAGGAACTGGGCGCCGCGCTCCGTGCCCGCGAGGTGACCGTCTTCCTGTCCCACGCCTCCCTCTCCGTCGACGAACGCACCCGCTCCGAGCAGGCCTTCGCCGAGGCGCGCGACTGCGTCATCGTCTCCACCTCCACCCTCGAACTCGGCATCGACGTCGGTGACCTGGACCGCGTCATCCAGATCGACTCCCCGGCCTCCGTCGCCTCCTTCCTGCAGCGCATCGGCCGCACCGGCCGACGCGCGGGCACCGTACGCAACTGTCTGTTTCTCACCACAAGCAAGGACACCCTGCTGCAGGCGGCGGGACTGCTCCTGCTGTGGTCGCGCGGCTGGGTCGAACCGGTCCTCCCACCGCCCGAGCCGCGCCATCTCGTGGCCCAGCAGCTCCTCGCCGCCACCCTGCAACAGCACAAGCTCGGCGACCAGCTGTGGGAACAGCAGTGGAACGGCCTCGCCCCCTTCGACCGGTCCGCCGCCCCGATCCTGCGCCATCTCACCGACGAGGGCTTTCTCGACAGCGACGACGGCATGCTGTTCGTCGGCCCCGAGGCGGAACGCCGCTTCGGCAAACGGCACTTCATCGAACTCACCGCGTCCTTCACCGCGCCACCGCAGTTCACCGTCCTGTCCGGGCGCACCGAGATCGGCCGCACCGACCCGAGCGTGCTCACCGAGGAACGCCCGGGTCCGCGACGCCTGCTGCTCGGCGGACGCAGCTGGCAGGTCACCTACATCGACTGGTTGCGCAAACGCGTCTTCGTCGAACCCGCCGACGGCGGTGGCATCGCCAAGTGGATGAACGGCGGCATCGCAGGACTGTCGTACGCCCTGACGCGCGCCATGCGCGAGGTCCTGCTCGGCGAGGACCCTCCCGTGTCGCTCACTCGACGTGCCGAGGCGTGCCTGGCCGAGCAACGCGAGAGCGACGCACCCGACACCGTGCACCCAGCAGGCACGCTGATCACCCGCGTCGGCACCGACGTCCGCTGGTGGACCTGGGCCGGCTACCGCGCCAACGCCACCCTCGCGGCCACGCTCCCCCTGGTCTCCGATCCGCTGCAACGGCCCACCGACTGCTGGCTGCGCCTGCGCGAGGACCTCACCCCGGCCGGCTGGCGGGCGGCCCGGGAGAGTGTGGGCGAGAGTCTCGTCCTGCCGGACGTCGACCCCCGCGCCGTACGCGGCCTGAAGTTCTCCGCCGCCCTTCCCGAACGCCTCGCCGTCGCCACGGTCGCGTCCCGCCTGGCCGACTTCGAGGGCGCCCGAAGCGTGCTGTCCGAGCCCGTGCGCCTGCAGGCCTTGAACGGCTCCGCCTGAGAAGGGCTTCCCGCTGGAGGACGGAGAGCAGCCGTCCTCCGTCCACCGTCCGCTCACCGCACCACCTTCGGAGTCCAGCCGTGCCACTGTCCGCCGAGGAAGAGGACACACGCAAGGTTCAGACGGCAGTCGCGGGTTCACCGGGCGCCGACCACCCGGTGTACCTGCCCATGGACGCGGCCGCCTACGATCGCTTCATCCGTGAGTACCCCGCCCGGGAGTTCTACTGCGGCACGCTCCTCGGTGGATGCGGCAAGAAACTGTCGGCCCGCAAGTACCGCGACAAGAAGTGCCACTTCGCACATGTCGTCTCGGGCCGCTGCCGACGGGTCTCGACCAACGAGGCCAGCGCGGACCACCTCTACATCGGTAGAGCTCTCGCGGCCTGGATGAAGAAACAGAAGTACAGGAACGTCCAGGTGCGTTACAAACAGCGGGGACAGAAGGTGCGGGAGGTGGTCGACCTCCTCTACACCCGCGACGGAAGCCCGCTCCGCCACCTCGTGCGCGTCCAACTGGCCAGAGGGTCCAAAACGGAGTGGGAACGCGCCGACGCCGAACTTCACGGACGGTGGGCCGACGTGGAGTGGATGTTCGGCCCCGACAGCATGCTCGCCAACTGGCAGATGGACAGACAGGGATACGCCATCCGTGTCCAGTGCCGGCCGGAGGGGATCACGCGTGTCGTGGACGTCGGCGTGCAGTTCCCGGACGCCCCCGTCGAGTGGGTCCCTCTTTCCAAGTGCCGGATGACCGCCTATGGCTTGCAGGCGCCCGGACTGGAACTCACTCCGAACGGCGTCGTCCGCCAGGGCCGGGAAGCCCGACAGCCTGCCTCGCACCTTGTACGGTCTGCCACCCCGACATCCGTCATCGCACCGCCTGTCGTCGTGCCTGCCCGACAGCCGACGGCGCCGCAAGCGCCCCGGCCCGCAGAGCCTCAGCCCGCGGATCGGGAAACCTCCGCAAGACCCGGCCACGTACTGGAGAGCAGTTCGCGAGCTCCGGCTCTGTCGCCGGGCCAGTTCCGCGCGGAGGACGACAGACGGGCCACCGAACGCCTGGTGTCCCTCCTCGACCATCTCGACGAAGTCGGCGACGACCTCCATCTCGACCAGCTCCACGCCGCCCTGCGCGGCATCGCGGCCTGTGAGGAGGCGATGTGGCATCCGACGGGGTCCGTACTGCGACGACGTATCGCCGCATGGCACGCCCACGCTGCGGTCATGGCGGCACGTCCTACTCTCCGGGAGATAGGGGCCTACGCCGATCTGGTGCGGTGGTCACTCGGCATGGCTTCCGCCCGGACAGCTCGTCCGCTCACCTGGATGGAATTGGGGGAACGCCTGGACAGCCGACTGCCCGCGCTCCACCCGGACGACAAGGTGTCGGTACTGGTGGAAGTCGACCGAGCGACGTGCCCCGGCCGGCCGCTGCTGTCGGCACTCGTAGCCGCCCGCGGCAACCGGGTTCACCCGCTGTACGCCCAGGTACTGGACCACTTGGACCGCCCGGTCCCGGCCCTCGGCGAGGCGCAGGCATTCTGGGAGGAAGACGTCAGGAATCACCGGCGCCTCCGGAATTCTCAGGAGAAGCAGTACGTGATTACGGGCAGGGCCGCCCGGCCGCGCACACGGGCTGTGTGAACTTCAGTCGTGGACCCGGTGCTCCTGCCGTCCCAGGCGCTCCGTCACCACCTGGTGCGCCCGCCACCCGTCCGGGAAGTTCGGCGGCACGTCCAGATACACCGGGCTGCTACGCGGATGCCGGTCCAGCAGGTCGGTGATTCCCGCCCGGGCCACCACCACGCAGGCGAAGCGGTGCCGGGAGAGCAGGACACACAGGCGGCCGGTCTCCAGGTGGAAGGCGGAGGCGTCCTGGCGGCCGGAGAGCGGGTGCCAGACCAGGGTGACGTCGAACTCGCGGCCTTGCAGCCGGTTGGCGGTGTCCACCGTGATGGCCGTCAGACCGCGCGCCGCCAGCCGGGACCGTACCGCCTCCACCTGGACGGTCCGTGCCGCGCCGATCGCGATGCGCGACGCGGTGAGCGGCTCACCGTTGACCAGGGCGCCCCGCTCCGGGAAGCGGGCCGCCGTCGCGGCGAGCGCCTCGGCGACCTCCGGGTCGTCGTCCAGGGTGTGCCGGGCGGGCAGCTCCAGCAGACACTGACGACGCCTCGACCGGGATGACGGCAGGAACGGTGATGCGGGCCGGCGCGCTTCAGCCGGCCCGCACCGCGCTGCAACGGACCGGCCGGTCCGCCACCTTCACCAGCAGACCTCCGCTCGCGAGATCGCGCAGGACTTGCCGAGTGTGCTTGTCCTGCGGATCGTGCCCCGCGTCGCGCAGTGCGCGCAGGCCGCGTTCGGTGTCCCAGCAGCCGCCGTACGTGCGCACCGCCTTCTCGAGGTCGGCCCGCTGTCTGGAGTCCGGTCCGGTCGACGCTCCGCCCCCTGTGCCCGCTCGCCGACGGCGGCGGTGCGCGCCTTCTTCGTGTGGTCGGTGATGCTCGCCGGCGCGCCGACGTGGTCGCAGGCCGGGCACTTCCGCCAGACGCCCTCGGACACGGCACGCGCGCTCACCGGGTGTCCGGGGCCGTATCCGTGTCCGTGCGGCAACCGGGCGACGGAGGAACCGTATGCGACCGCGGGCAGCGCCGCCTCCGCGACCTTGTCGTGGCCGGGGGCGAAGAACGATCCGGCTCCGGCCTTCTTGGCGCAGCCGCACCAGCAGGTGCCGGTCGGGGTGAGGCAGGGAAGGGACTTCGCCGTCATGCGGTCACAGTAGGTCGACGGACGTGACGGTCCAGGGCCTTTGCCGTGTCCGGCGTCCTCCCCGGGCCGCGGTGAAGGACACCGGCACCGGGACTCGTAGCCTTCTGATCATGGCCGACATCTACGAGCTCCAGCTCACGCTCGACCTGCCGGGCTCGCTCCCGCCGCAGGACCTCGCCCTGCTCCGCTGGCACCTGGGAGAGGAGGGCGGTCGGCAGGAGTACGGTTACGAGTACCCCCTCTGGGAAGACCGGGGGCCGGCGCTGCGGATCGGGGGCGCGTTGGTCGGGGAACTGTGTTCAGACGGTCCGCAGTGGGCGCTGACCGTGCGGCAGGAGGCGCATCCCGACGAGTTCGACGACCTGCGCAGGATGGTGCTGTGGCTCGGCGCGCGCACGACGACCGCGGGCACCGTCGGGTACCTCCGCTTCCACGAGTCCCATGTCCCCGACGTGCTGGTCGCGGAGGCGGGAGCCGTCCGCAGCGCGGTCCTGCGGGTGGAGAAGGTCCTCGGGTCGGTGACCGGGGTGATCCCCGGCCCCCACGCGTGAACAGCGGCGTGCCGGGGTCTTCCTCCGCGCCCCGTACGGCACCGGTCCGGCGGGATCCGGGTCGCCGGATTCCGTGCGCAGCGCCTCGAACGCGGCCACCTTGTCCTCGCCTGAGCGACGGACGTGGGCGGCGTACTCGTCGGAGGTGAGGAACACCGGCGGGCGGGGCCCGGTGCGGAACGTGTCCGCGCACCTCACCGGCCGTTCCCCGTCGCCGCGTGCGTCACCTCCTCGTACGCCTCCGGGGCGGCCCGCCCCGGCCGGTCGTTAGCCCGACCGGGTCACCCCGCCACCCGGTCGCGACGGTGGCCGTGCGGTCCGGGGCCGCCGGCCGCACGATGGGCCGTGCGGCCGACCGGCAGACCGACCGGTGCCGGTCGGATGCGAAGGAGGCCCGCGATGGGCGAGCTGTACATCGACGGCGAGTGGACGAACGCGGCGGCCGGCGGACGGCGGGACGTGGTCAACCCGTACGACGCCTCCGTCGTCACCACCGTCGACGAGGCGGACGCCACCGACGTGGACCGGGCGGTGCGCGCCGCCCGGCGAGCCTTCGACGAGGAGGACTGGGCGAACGCCCCCACCCGCCGGCGTGCCGACCTCCTGCTGCGGGTCCACGACCTGCTGCTGCGCGACATCGACGAGATCGCCCGCACCGAGACCCTCGACACCGGCAAGACGCTGACCGAGGCCCGCATCGACGTGGAGGACGTGGCGAACGCCTTCCGGTACTTCGCGGAACTCGCGGGCAAGGACGGCGGCCGTGTCGTGGACGTCGGCCCGGACGTCCTCAGCCGCGTCGTCTACCAGCCGGTCGGGGTGTGCGCGCTCATCGCCCCCTGGAATTATCCGCTGCTGCAGGCGTCGTGGAAGGTCGCGCCGGCGCTGGCCGCGGGCAACACCTTCGTCCTCAAACCCAGCGAGACCACACCGCTCACCACGATCGCCATGATCCGCCTGATCGAGGAGGCCGGTGCCCCGCCGGGCGTCGCCAACCTGGTGCTCGGTTCCGGAGCGAACGTCGGCGCGGCTCTCACGTCCCACCCCGAGGTCGACCTGGTGTCCTTCACCGGGGGCCTGGCCACCGGACGCGCCATCATGGCCGCCGCCGCCGAGGGGCCGAAGAACATCGCCCTGGAACTGGGCGGCAAGAACCCCAACATCGTGTTCGAGGACGCCGACTTCGCCGCCGCCGTGGACTACGCGCTCGACGCGGCCTTCCTGCACGCCGGACAGGTCTGCTCCGCCGGTTCCCGCCTGCTGGTCCAGGACTCCCTGCACGACCGGTTCGTCGACGCCCTCGCCGGACGCGCCCGCGCGATCCGCCTCGGCAACGGCATGGAGGAGGGCACGGAGAGCGGCCCGCTCAGCTCCGCCGACCACCGTGACAAGGTCGAACGCCACATCGCCGTCGCCCGGGAGGAGGGCGCCCGGCTCGTCACCGGCGGCACCCGACCCGACGACCCGGAGCTGAGCCGCGGCTTCTTCCTGCTGCCGACGGTCTTCGCCGACTGCGACAGGTCCATGCGCATCGTGCGGGAGGAGGTCTTCGGACCGGTGGTCACCGTCGAGCGTTTCCACACCGAGGACGAGGCGGTGGAACTGGCCAACGACACCCGCTACGGCCTGGCCGGCGGTGTGTGGACCTCCGACGCGGGCCGGGCCCAGCGCGTCGCGCAACGGCTGCGGCACGGCACCGTGTGGATCAACGACTTCCATCCTTACGTCCCGCAGGCCGAGTGGGGCGGCTTCGGCCGCTCCGGGGTCGGGCGCGAGCTCGGCCCCACGGGCCTGCGCGAATACCAGGAGGCCAAGCACATCTACCAGAACCTCGCACCCGGACCCTCCGGCTGGTTCAAAGGCTGAGCGCGAGCGGCACGCCCCACCGACGGTCACGAAGAAAGGCACCCGATGGCCTCGACCACCTCACACGGCGCCGAGTCCTCCTACGACTACGTCATCGTCGGCGGAGGCACCGCCGGCTGTGTGCTCGCCGCCCGCCTGAGCGAGGACCCCGACTGCCGCGTCTGCGTCATCGAGGGCGGGCCCAGCGATGTCGGCGACGAGCGCATCCTGCGCCTGCGCAACTGGATCAACCTGCTCGGCACGGAGTTCGACTACGGCTACACCACCGTCGAACAGCCACGCGGCAACTCCCACATCCTGCACTCACGGGCCCGCGTCCTCGGCGGCTGCTCCTCCCACAACACGCTGATCAGCTTTCTGCCGCTGCCGCAGGACCTCGACGACTGGGTGGCCGCCGGATGCTCCGGCTGGGACCCGGCGACGATCCTTCCGTACCGCGACCGGCTGCAGACCAAGATCGTCCCCGTGGCCGAGGCCGACCGCAACCCCATCGCCAAGGACTTCGTCACCGCCGCCTCCCGCGCCACCGGCGTCCCCGTCGTCGACGACTTCAACGCCGAACCCTTCGCCGACGGCACCGGCTTCTTCTCCTTGGCCTACGAACCGGAGGGCAACCTGCGTTCCTCCGCCTCCGTCGCCTACCTCCACCCCGTCCTGGACCGCCCCAACCTCACCCTCCTCCTGGAGACCCGGGCCCACCGGCTGCTCGCCGACGCGTCGGGGAGACTGACCCGCGTCGCCGTCCGCGACGCCGACGGCGAACCCGCCACCGTGCGCGCCGAACGCGAACTCCTGCTCTGCGCCGGAGCCATCGACACCCCGCGGCTGCTGATGCTGTCCGGCATCGGCCCGGCCGACGACCTGCGCCGCCTGGGCATCGACGTACGGGTGGATCTGCCCGGCGTGGGGGAGAACCTGCTGGACCATCCCGAGTCCGTGATCGTCTGGGAGACCGACCGCCCGCTGCCGCCCAACTCCGCGATGGACTCCGACGCCGGCCTGTTCCTGCGCCTGGAGAAGGGACAGCCGCGCCCGGACCTGATGTTCCACTTCTACCAGGTGCCGTTCACCGTCAACACCGAACGCCTGGGCTACCCCGTCCCGGAACACGGGGTGTGCATGACGCCCAACGTGCCGCGGGCCCGCTCCACCGGTCGCATGTGGCTGCGCAGTTCCCACCCGGCCGAGCATCCCGCCCTGGACTTCCGGTACTTCACCGATCCCGACGGCCACGACGAGCGCACCGTCGTCGAGGGGCTCAAGCTGGCCCGGGAGGTCGCCGCGACCGATCCCCTGAGCGGCTGGCTCGTCCGCGAGGTCGCACCCGGCCCGGACGTCACCTCCGATGCCGGCCTGTCGGAGTACGGGCGCCGCGCGGCCCACACCGTCTACCACCCGGCGGGCACCTGCCGCATGGGCGCGGCGGACGACCCGATGGCCGTCTGCGACCCCCGGCTGAGACTGCGCGGCGTCGACGGAGTGCGCATCGTCGACGCGTCGGTGTTCCCGACGATGCCCACCATCAACCCCATGGTGACCGTCCTGCTCGTCGCCGAACGCGCCGCCGACCTGCTCACCGGCGGGCCCGGGACCACCGGCCGGGCAGCGGCACGGTGACCGGTCCGCGGCCTCCCGCGGGGCCGACCGCCGCGCGCGTTCCCCGGGAACGGCCGCACGGAGGGCAACACGTCCGGCCGGGGCCACCGGTTCACCGCCTCGCCCTGTGTGTCCCGGGCCCCCGAGCAGTGACAAGAGGCCTTGAGAGCTCCGCGGTCCGCGGCGGGTGCCGCCGGCCACCGGGAGCCGGCGTCCTGGCCCTCAGTGAAGGAGGATGACCGTGTCGACCGCTGGAGACAAGGGCCCGGGAAGGGCACCGGAGGGGATGCGGTCCCAGGACGTGCCGACGGGCCCGGTCCGGCTCAAACCCGTGGTGTTCTTCGGATCGGCCCTCCTCGTCCTCGCGATCTCTATCTGGGCGATCATCACCCCCTCCGGCGCGGAAACGGCCATCGGAGTGGCGGTCGGCAAGATCTCCCACTGGTTCGGCTGGTACTACTTCGTCGCCGCGACCCTGTACCTGCTGTTCGTCGTCTTCATCGGCGTCTCCAAGTACGGCACGGTCAAGCTGGGCCCCAAGCACTCCAAGCCCGACTACGGCCTCTTCACCTGGGGTGCGATGCTGTTCGCGGCGGGCATCGGCATCGACCTGATGTTCTTCTCGGTCTCCGGGCCGGTCAGCCATTACCTCGCGCCGCCGCAGGGCGACCCGGAGACACTCGAGGCCGCCCGGCAGGCCGTGGTGTGGACGCTTTTCCACTACGGCATCACCGGCTGGGGCATGTACGCGCTGATGGGCATGGCGCTCGGCTACTTCTCCTTCCGGTACCGGCTGCCGCTCGCCATCCGCTCCGCGCTCTATCCGATCATCGGCCGTCGGATCCACGGACGGATCGGTGACGCCGTCGACCTGGCGGCAGTCCTCGGCACCGTCTTCGGCATCGGCGTGACGCTCGGCATCGGCGTGGTGCAGCTGAACTACGGACTCAAGGTCCTCTTCGACGTGCCGGAAGGGCTCGCCGCGCGGATCGCCCTGATCGTCGTCGCGGTGGCGATGGCCACCGTGTCCGCGGCGTCCGGCGTGGACAAGGGCATCCGCCGGCTGTCGCAG
Organism: Streptomyces pimonensis; assembly: GCF_041380215.1. Classification (NCBI taxonomy): domain Bacteria; kingdom Bacillati; phylum Actinomycetota; class Actinomycetes; order Kitasatosporales; family Streptomycetaceae; genus Streptomyces; species Streptomyces pimonensis. Next base: position 95,387 of record NZ_JAHWZY010000006.1, on the reverse strand, counting down.
CTCAACATCCTCCTCGCCACCCTGCTGATGCTCTACATCCTGGTCGTGGGGGAACCGTTCCGGCTGCTCAACGCCGTGGTCCAGAACGTCGGGGACTACGTCAGCCGTTTCCCGTCGATGACCCTGAACACCTTCGCCTACGACCGGCCCACCGAGTGGCTGGACGCGTGGACGCTCTTCTTCTGGGCCTGGTGGGTCGCCTGGGCGCCGTTCGTCGGGCTCTTCCTGGCCCGCATCTCCCGCGGCCGCACCCTGCGCGAGTTCGTCGCGGCGACGCTGGTCATCCCGTTCCTCTTCACCGGCCTCTTCCTGGCGGTCTTCGGCAACAGCGCCCTGTTCGTGGTGCGCGACGGGAACACCGAGTTCGGCGAAACGGCGATGAGCGTCCCCGAGCAGGGCTTCTACAGCCTGTTGGCGGAGTATCCGGGCTTCCTGTTCAGTGCCGGACTCGCCACGTTCGTCGGGCTGCTGCTGTACGTCACCTCCGCTGACTCCGGGGCCCTGGTCATGGGCAACCTCAGCGCCGAACTGCCCACCCCGGTGACCGATGCTCCCTCGTGGCTGCGCATCTTCTGGGCGGTGGCGACCGGGCTGCTCACCCTCGCCATGCTCATCGTGGGCGGTGTGCAGGCGCTCACCAACGCCACCATCATCATGGGGCTGCCCTTCTCCTTCGTCATGTTCCTGATCATGGCCGGGCTCTATCTGGCGTTGCGCACCGAACGGATGAAGGAGGAGGCGAGGGTCACCACGCTGCCCGGGGCGCTCTCCGGACGTATGGCGCAGCACGGTCTGCAGGGGGCGCCCAACTGGCGGCGCCGGCTGGCGCGAACGATGGCGTTCCCCGGCAGGAGGGCGGCCGCGCGATTCGTCGACCAGGTGTGCCGTCCCGCCCTCCAGGAGGTCGCCGAGGAGCTGCGGCAGCAAGGAGCGGAGGCGGAGGTCCTGGAGGGCACCGTCGAGGAGAACGGCCTCACCCACGTTGGTCTGCGGGTACCGATCGGCCCCGACGACGCGTTCCTCTACGAGGTCCGGCCCGTGGAACTGCCCACCCCCGCGTTCGCCGTCCGGTCGGTCAGCACGCACGACACCTACGTACGTTTCGAGGTCCGGCTCACCGAGGGCAACCAGGACTACGACGTGATGGGTTACACCAAGGAACAGCTCATCGCCGACAGTCTCGACCAGTACGAGCGGCACCTGGAGTTCCTGCGGGTGCGCCACGAGGCGGCCACCCGCTCGGGGCTTCCCGACCACCGCCCGGACGCGCCGGACGCACACCTGCCGGGGGAGTAGGCCCCGGTCGTCGCCGCCCGCACCCGCGTCGCACCGTGCGTCAGGAACGGCCGGGCGGCAGGTCGGGGCCCGGCACCGGCCGGTCGAGGTCCGGGTCGCCGAACTCCGCGCGCAGGGCCTGGAAGGCGGCTACCTTCTCCTCGCCGAAGCGGCGGACGTGGGCGGCGTACGCGTCGGGGGAGAGGAACGCCGACGGCCGGGACTTACTGTGGAACTTGTCCGCGTACATCACCAGCCGCTCCTCCCGCGTCACCGCGAGGTAGTCGGCGGGAGGGATCGGGAGGTTCTGGCGCAGGACGTCGTCCTTCGTGACCCCCACCCCCGTGTGGTGGGAGCAGAACCGGCGCAGGGGCTCCGGGAAGCCCTCGTTCCCGAGGAGTTCGTGGCCGAGCAGCCCGTGCCGGATGTAGTTCCCGTGGTCCAGCCGGCCGTCGTCCCCGTAGAGGCGGTAGACGCCGATGTCGTGGAGGAGGCAGCCGGCGCGGACCAGTTCGGCGTCGACGTCGAGGCGCGAGGCCGAGATGAGTTGCTCGGCGATGCTCCAGACGACCTCGCAGTGCGTGTGGACGAGCGTGAACGCCTCGGCGTCGGGCGCGTGCTTCTCGTGCAGCGCGCGGATCTCTTCGGGGCCCGGAATCCTCACGCGGTGAGCGTAACAACCGCCGGCCCGCTCACTCGATCGAGCATTCCCGCACGGTGAGCGGCCGGGTGCTGCCGGCCGGTCTGCTGCACAGGACCTCCGGGTTCGAGTCCCCCTCGGCGGTTCTCCGGACCCGGTTGAGGACGATGCTGTGGCCGTGGCGTTCCTCGTACAGGGGCGCGTCGGTGAAGTCGATCGTCCCGGTGGCCATGCCGTCGAGTCTGACGTGTCTGAGGTTGACCCAGGTCGCCGCGCGGTTTTGGCGTACGTCCCCGAGGCTGGCCGCCCAGTACAGGGCGCGCGTGGCGTCGTGGGAGAGGGCCGTCTGCCCGCTCGCGAAGTCGGCGGCGTCGTACGTGGCCCTCCCCTCCTCCAGCCAGGGGAGGTAGTGCGCGGCGTCCTCGTAGAAGGCGGTCCTGGCGGCGGCCTCCTGCAGCTCGGCCAGGGCCGCGTGGTACAGCGTGATCCGCGGGGCCACGCCGTCGCGGCCGCCCGTGCCGGAGAACCTGGCCTTGCTCAGGTCGTCGCCCGTGAGGATCGAGATCTGCCGGTTGGCGCAGCCCGGTTCGGTGGTCAGCTGCGTCATCAGCGGTCCGACGTCCTCGACCCGTCCGGCGAAGTAGATCACCGAGGGGATGTCCTCGCCCCGGCAGATGCTCTCGGCGTGCAGCCGCAGTTCGGGCTTGCCGTTCGCCACCCGGTAGCGCTGCGCGGGCAGCAGCCGGAAGCCCTCCCGCTTCAGCATCTCGCCGCCGTACAGGGCCTGTTCGCCGGTGTAACGGTCCTGCGACTCCTTGGTGTCCCGGGCCAGCACCAGGGCGTGCGGGGACCCGCCCCCGGCGCGCAGCTGCCGGGCGACGAGACCGAGCGCCTCGGCCTGGTGCTCGTCGGGAGCCGCGAGACTGAACCAGTTGGAGAACTCCTTCGGCAGGTAGGTCGCCGAATTGGTGCCGGAGACCACGGGCAGCCCCGCCGCGTGGAGCCGCCGTGTGACGTCGGGGCTGCTCTGCAGGTCGCGGCCGAAGCCGACCACGCCGACGACGGTCGGGTCGCGGTCGGCGTACTCGGCGATCGCGTCGGCCGTGACGCGCTGGTGCCCCATGTCCGCACCGCCGTTGGCGAGCAGCACCCGCAGTTTCACCGTGTAGTTCTCGTTGACCACGCGCTGGGCGAGGTACACGCCGGTCAGCTCCTCGGCGCCCTTGACCAGGGACGGGTCCACCGAGGAGGAGCTCAGCGGGCCCGCGTACACCACGGTGACGTAGGCGTCGGGGTGGTCGCGCAGGACCTCGGCGTTCTCGGCGCTCACCAGCCTCTCCAGCTCCCGCAGCCGCTCGCCCTCCTCGGTGGTCCCGCCGCTCAGGTGCGCGCCGAACCGGACGTCGCCGGCGGCTATGCCGACGCACTCCGTGCCGCCGCCGGGCGCGGGGCGCCGCTCGGTGTCGCGGTCGGCGGTCAGCAGGCCCGCCGAACAGTACGTCCGGTGCAGTTCGCGGGCGTGGACGACGCCCGCGGTGACGATCAGGACGAGGACGAGGAGCAGGCTGTGGGCCGACCACACCACGCGGGCCAGGGGCGGCCGGTGCCTGGCCCTGACGCACCGCCAGTCCGCCTGCCGCAGCTGGACCAGCTCGTCGTGGGGCAAAGGGATCCTGAGCACCCAGGGCAGGGCGTTCGTCCTGCTCGGTGACTGATCGGCGCGGAGGTTCCCGGCCCATTCGTCGTACCAGTGCCGCAACCGCTGCGGGAGACGCGAGGGCGGGGACGGGGACTGCTGCGGCCGGCTGAGCGCAGGACGCGCGTCCGCGCCCCGGTCGAGCAGCGTCGCGTCGCCCGCCGCCACGCCCGCCACGATCAGCAGCGGGTCGAGTTCACTGCGCCGGCTGCGGACGTCGCTGACCGCCCGGATCAGCTCTGTGCCGCCGTTCTCCCGGCCCGCCCGGCGCAGGAACAGCACCGGCGGCCGTGTCCGCTTGAAGCCGCGCAGGTCCCAGCTGCCGCGCCGGTGGTTGTCCCGCAGGTCCTCGAAGAGTGCCAGCACGTACAGTTGGAGGGGGAACGGACCGCCCTCGCGCATGGCCTCGGCCACGTCGTAGGCGCGGGCCGCGATGGCCCGCCAGGAGCGGACGGGCCGCAGCAGCCGCACGCTGGTCGACTGGCGGCGGGCGGCGGACTGGAGGAACGTCGTGGTCAGGAACCACCGGCTCTCCCTGCGCAGCCACAGGAGGAGGGGAGCGCGCCCGGGGACGTGGTTCAGTCCGGCGAGGAGCACCATCAGCCCGATGCCCGCCAGGACGGCGACGTACCACTCGGGGCGGGTGAGCAGCGCGGTGAAGGCGCCCAGGACGCCCATGGGGAGGAACTGCTGCACGTCGTTGAGCAGCACCTGCCGGTTCCGGCGCGAGGGTCTGCGGGGGCGCCAGCGCTGCCGGGCCAGGATGCGCAGCAGATGTGCCTGGGCCCGCTCCCGCTGGACGTTGCCGTCCGGGGTGCCGCCGGGGGCGGTCGGCCAGTGCTCGCGCATCTCCGGGTCGTCGGTGGCCTCCTGGAGGGCGCGCACCAGGCTGAGGCGGGGGAAGGAGTAGGGGCGGTAGGAGGCGGACCGGTCGCCCCACTTCCTGGAGTCGCCGAGGTCGGCCAGGAGCCGAGCGGCCCGGGCGGTGGGATCGAGGTCCCCCGGCTGCGGCTCGGTCGGGGCGACGGCCAGGCGGGTGCCGTGACGCTGCTGCCCCTCGCTCAGCTCGTCGACGAGTTCGGTGACCCGGTCGTCGTCGGCGGGGTCCTCGGCGTGCAGCACGATCACCGGCATCGGGGGGTCACTGGTCCGGAAGTCCTGGATCAGGGACTCCAGCTGTCGCTGGACGTCGATCCCCGCCTCGGTCGACATGCCCGGGTGATCGCCCGGGCAGTCCTGAGGGAAGATCTGGTCGCGGCCGTGCATGGACACCCCCCGTGGTCGTAAGACACATGTGTCGCAAGCGTCTTGTGAGGATAACTCCCGGCCCTGACAGCCGTCCCGGTGCAGCGGCGGTCCGTCGTCGGGGCGGTGAGCCGTGGCCGGTGGCGCCGCCGTCGGCGGGCGGCTTCACACGATCGGGTGGTGCTGTGCGATGCGGGCACGTGCGGGACGGGTGGTCCGTTCGAACCGGTGACGGGGACATCTCCCGTCCTCCCAGGACACGGACGACCGGAGCACATCATGAGCCTGCACTTCCACCGCAACGCCGACGGCACGACGACAGGGCGGAACGAGGCCACCGGCTTCACCGTGACGCACACCGAGGAGGAGGAGGTGAAGCGGCAGTTGTACGAGGACGCGGGGTGGGCGTACGCGCCGCCACCTCCTCCGGTGCCGTCCGGTTTCCACCGGTTCGCATTGGTGCACGACGAGTTCGACGACACGGGGTTCGCGGACGAGCGGTACGCGGGGCTGCGGGCGCGTCCACCGGACGGGTGTGTGCCGGCCGATCGGGGCTGTTTCGCCCTGGAGTGCGAGCGGCCGGGGAAGACGCTCCTGGACGCGGTCGCCGACACCGTCGCGGAGGTCCGCCGTGAGCACGGGCTGGTGATGAACGGTCTGGGTGTCGAGGAGCCCCAGGAGGGGTTCGACGCCGATGACGGGAACCGATGTTCGGCGGAGGCCGTGGCGCACCTGGTGCTGATGGCGGCCGACCGGGCCCGCCGGCTCGGGTGCGGACGCAAGGACCTGGTCCGGCTGCTCGGTGCGGCTGGTCCCGAGTAGGCGAGCGAGCGGGGGAGGGAGAGAGGGAGGTGAGGCGCCTGGCCGGTCCCGTTCGAACATGAAAGTCATGTATGTAGGTTCTGGGTGTGCCGGGCGGCCCTCACCCCCTTGATCGACCCTGAAAACTTTTTGCATATGATTTGCAGGTGCATGATTACAGCATCAGGGCCGCGGGCCCGGCAGACCTCGACCGTGCGCGAGCCGTGATGCTCGACACCGTGTACCGCGATTTCGGCACCGGGTACGTGCCGCGCTGGCACGGCGACATCATCGACCCGGGCACCGCCTACCTCGCCCCGCCCCGGCACACCCTGCTCGTCGCGATCGATCCGGACGGCGGCGAGGTCGTCGCCACCGGAGCCCTCGACTCCCGGGGGCCCGCCCATCCGCCGAACCCGCGCGAGCTCGCCGAGCGTTATCCCTCCGGCGAGACCGCCCAGTTGCGCCGGGTGTACGTGCGGCCGGACCACCGCAGACGTGGACTGGCGCGTCGGATGGTCGGCGAGCTGCTCGACTTCGCGGCGGCCGACGGCGGTTACCGGTCCGTGTATCTGCACACCGATCCGTCCGTCCCGGGGGCGGAGGCCTTCTGGCGGTCCCTCGGAAAGGTCGTGCACGACGAACGTGAGGACGCGGACGGCGGCAACGGCGTCGTCCACTTCGAAATACCGATGGGACGGTGACCTGTGCGCCCGCTTCGTTCGCGGCTTCTCGCCACCCTGGTGCTCACTCCGCTGCTGGCCGGCTGCTTCGCCTCCCGGGGAGGCGAGTCGACGGACGGCGGCGAGAACGCGGGGTCCCGGCTGCGGGTCGCGCTCGCCTTCCCGCCCGCCGAGCGGTTCTCGCCGTACGGCGCCGACGCCACGCTCCTCAGCCGGCTCGGCGTGTCCGAGGGCCTGACCGCCATGGACGCCAACGGCGCCGCCGCGCCCGCGCTCGCCCGGTCCTGGCGCCAGAAGAACGACAGGACCTGGGTGTTCACGCTGCGCGAGGCCGGATTCCAGGACGGTACGGACGTCACCGCGTCCGCCGTCGCCGACGCGCTCACGCACGCCGCCGAGGCCGAGCCCGAGCCCGCCGCCCTCTCCGGCGTCGACCTGACCGTCGAGGCCGGCGGCAGCCGCGAGGTCACCGTCCGGACCGCCGAGCCCGACCCCGTCCTCCCGCTGCGGCTGTCCAGCCCGAACCTCGCCGTGTTCTCCGGCAAGGCGTACGACGCGAAGGGCCGCGTCGACCCCGTCGGCACCGCCACCGGGCCCTTCGAACTCACCGGGGCGGACGGGGCCTCGTCCGCCTCCCTCGACCGTTTCGACGACTACTGGGGCGGCCGTGCCCAGGCCACCGGCATCGACGCCCGGTTCATCGCCGACGGCACAGCACGCGCCAACGCCCTGCGCACCGGCGAGGTCGACATCGCCGAGGCGGTGCCCGTCGCGCAGGCGGCCGCCCTCGACCGGAGGACCCGGCGCGACACCGCCACCACCCGCACCACGAGCCTGCTGCTCAACTCCGCCACCGGGCCCCTCAAGGACCCGCGGCTGCGCGCCACCGCCCGCGCGGCCATCGACACCTCCGCGCTCGCCGAGGGGGTGTACGAGGGGTACGCCGACCCGGGCGCCGGTGTCTACGGACCCGCCGTGACCTGGGCCGAGGGCAAGCGGGTCGAGCCCACCGGACGGGCGGGGGCCGGCAGCGCGAAGGGAACCGCGATCACCCTCGCGACGTACGACAACCGGCCCGAACTCCCCGAGGTCGCGCAAGTGGTGAAGCAGCAGCTGGAGAAGGCCGGCTTCACGGTGAAGCTCGAGGTGCGGGAGTACTCGCGGCTCGAGGGCGACGCCCTGGACGGGAAGTTCGACGCGTTCGTGCTCGCCCGCAACACCCTCCTCGACACCGGCGACCCGGTCGCCGTCCTGGCCAGTGACTACACCTGCGACGGTGGCTACAACATCGCCCAGCTGTGCGACAAGGACGTCGACCGTGCGGTCGCCGAGGCCGAGCGGACCGCCGAGCCCGGCCAACGGCAGGACGCCTCCATGGCCGCCGAGGCGGCCGTCCTCGGCAGTGACGCCGTGATACCGCTGGTGCACCAGCGGATCATCACCGGTGTCGGCGCCTCCGTGCGGGGCGTGCTGCTCGATCCCTACGAGCGCACCCTCGTGGGTACGGGAACGCGGCGCTGACCCGTGCGACAGCCCCTGGCCGCACTTCTGTGGCGCGCGGTCCTCGCGGCCGCCCTCGTGTGCGTCATCGGCCTGCTGCCCTGGCTCTCGCGCACCGACCCGGCGCTGACGGTCCTCAAGGCACGCTCGGCCGAGCGTGACCCCACGCCCGAGGTGCTGGCGGACATCCGTGAGCAGCTGGGTCTGGACTCGGGCCCGTTCTCCCTGCTCGGACAGTGGCTGGGCGGGCTGTGGCGCGGGGACGCCGGACGGTCGTGGATCTCCGGCGACGAGGTCCTGCCCACTGTGCTCCAGGCACTGGGCGTCTCCCTGCTGCTGATGTCGGCGGCCCTCCTCGTCGCCCTCGTCACCGCCCGGCTCGTCTGCGCCCGCACCCTCCACCTCGGATCCCGGCGGCTGCTCGACGGCCGGCGAGCCGGGGGCGGTGGGTCGGCGATGCTCGCCGCACTGCCCGAGTTCCTGGTCGCCTCCGTGCTCGCCACCGTCGTCGGAGTGCACCTCGGCTGGCTGCCCGCCCTCGGCTGGTACGGGCCGCAGTGGACCGTGCTGCCCGCGCTCGCCCTCGGCCTGCCCGCCGGGGCCGTGCTGGGACGGCTGCTCGACGATCTGCTGCCCGGCGCCTTCGCCGAGCCCTGGGCGCTGGCCACCGCCGCCCAGGGACTGCCCGCACGGCGCATCGCCCGCCGGGCGGTACGCCGCTGCGTGCCCGCGCTGCTTCCCAACTTCGGCCTGTTCGTCGTCGGGCTGACCGGCGGGGCCGTCGCCGTGGAGCAGGTCTTCGACATCCCCGGGCTCGGCCGCACCACCCTCCAGGCAGCCCTCGCCCAGGACCTGCCCGTGCTCCAGGCGGGCGCCCTCGCCCTGGTCCTGCTCGCGGCCGTGGCCACCGGGGCGTGCCGGCTCGCGGCCCGGCTGCTCGTCGGGCCGGCGCTGCGGGACGGCGCCCTGACGACGCTGCACCGGCCGGCCCCGTCCGCCCGCCGTGTCCAGCCCCTCGTCCACGGCACCCTGCTGGTCGCCGTCGTCGCGCTGGGGCTGCCCCGCGACCCGCTCGCGCTGGACACCGGGGAGCGGCTCCAGGCCCCGTCCCCCACGCACCCGTTCGGTACGGACGCCCTCGGCAGGGACCTGCTCGCCCGGGTCGGGCACGGCGCCTTCGACACCCTGCTGCTCGCCCTCGGGATCAGCGCCGTGGCCCTGTGCGCCGGGGTGGCGCTCGGGCTGCTGCCCCGGCTGTCCGGGCCGCTCGCCGACACGGTGAACTCCGTACCGCCGGTGCTCGGTGCGCTGCTCGTCACCGCCGTCGTCGGAGGCGGGACCGCCACGCCCGCGATCGCCGTGACCGCCGTCGCCTGGACCCCGCTCGCCGCGCACACCTCGGCGCTGCTGGTCCAGGAACGCGCCACCGAGCACTTCGCGGCCGCCCGGCAGTTCGGGGCGGGCCCCTGGCACCTGCTGCGGCGTGAGCTGCTGCCCGCAGTGCTGCCGCCCGTCACCCGCCACGCGCTGGTGCGCCTGCCCGGCATCGCCCTCGCCCTCGCCTCCCTCGGCTTCCTCGGTCTCGGCGCCCAGCCGCCGTCGCCGGAATGGGGGCTGCTCCTCGCTGAGAACCAGCCCTACGCCGAACGCGCGCCCTGGGCGGTGCTCGCCCCGGCCGCCGTCCTCGCCCTGCTCGGGGCGTTCGCGGTGACCGCGACCGGTGGAGTGCGGTGGCCGGGGCGGCGGCGCGGACCGGGCGGACGGCTGCGGGGCCGCCCGCCCGGCGCACTGCTCACACGCCCGTCGACGTCCTCGGAAGAACTGGTGAGAACATGAGGACCGCCCTGTCCACCGGTGCGCGCAAGGCGGCGGGCCGGACCCGGCTCTCCCCGCTGCTGCGGCTGCTGATCGTCACCCAACTCGCCTTCAACCTCGGGTTCTACGCCGTACTTCCCTTCCTGGCCGCCCATCTGGGGCAGGCCATGGGAATGGCGGGCTGGCTGGTCGGGCTGGTGCTGGGACTGCGGACGTTCAGCCAGCAGGGGTTGTTCGTGGTCGGCGGGGCGCTGGCCGACCGGTACGGCATCCGACCGGTGGTGCTCGCGGGGTGCGCGCTGCGGATCGCCGGTTTCGTGTGGCTGGGGCACGCCGAGCGGACCTGGGCGGTGATCTGCGCGGTGGTGCTGATCGGGTTCGCCGCCGCGCTGTTCTCCCCGGCCGTCGAGTCGGAGGTGGCCCGGCAGGCGGTCGTGTGGGAGGAGGCGGGAGGGGGGCCCCGCACCCGCGTGCTGGCGCTGTTCACCGTGGCGGGGCAGGCCGGCGCGTTCGTCGGGCCGTTGCTGGGCGCGCTGCTGCTGGCGGTGGACTTCCGCACCGCGTGCCTGGCGGGCGCCGGGGTCTTCGTGCTCGTGCTCGCCGGTCACGCCCGGCTGCTGCCGCAGCGCATCCCCGGGCGGGACCGCACGCCGGTCAGGGGCGGACTGCGGATGGTGCTGCGCAACCGGCCCTTCCTCGGCCTGTGCTGCGCCTTCGGCGCCTATCTGCTCGCCTACAACCAGCTGTATCTCGCCCTCCCCGCGGAGGTGGAGCGCGTCACCGGCTCCCAGACGGCGCTGGCCTGGCTGTTCGCCCTGTCCTCCCTGCTGGTGGTGACGGCGCAGCTGCCGGTCACCCGCTGGGTGGGGGAGCGGCTGGCGATGCGCCGGTCGATGGCGTCCGGCCTGCTGCTCGTCGCGGTCGGTTTCGCCACGGTGGCGGCGGCGCGCCCCGCGGGGTGGTCGGGGACCGCAGGTCTGGTACCCGCGGCCGGGTTCGTCGTCCTGCTCACCCTCGGCCAGATGCTGGTCGTGCCGGTGGCCCGCGCCTGGGTGCCCGACCTCGCCGAGGAGGGCCGGCTCGGCCTCTACACCGGGGCGCTGTCCTCGGTCTCCGGCCTGATCGTCCTGGTCGGCAGCTCGGCGACCGGCATGCTGCTGGACGCCGGGCTGCCGCCGACGGTGCCGTGGCTGGCACTGGCCGGTGCGACGGGGGCGGCGGCGGTGCTGCTGCCCCGAAGAGCGTGACGGGAGCGGCGCACCCGCCCGTCCGCTCCCCGCCCGCGCGGCGGCTCACCTGTCCTGACGTCCGTCACCCCGTCACCGCCTCGTGCACGAGCCGCTTGAGGTCCCGGAAGACGGTGCGGGACGACCTGGGCCGCACCTGCGTGTGGAACTGCACGGTCAGGTCGCGGCCCGGGTCGACCCAGAACGTGGTCGTGGCCACCCCGCTCCAGCCGTAGCTGCCGGCAGCGGACGGGGCCTGGGTGCGCGACGGGTCGACGACGACGGAGACGCCGAGGCCGAAGCCGACGCCGTCGTTTCCGGGCACGTCGTGTGCGGGGCGGCTGCCGAGGGCGCGCAGGTCGGCGCCGCCGGGGAGGTGGTTGCGGGTCATCAGGTCCACGGTCGCCGGGGAGAGCAGGCGCGCGCCGTCGAGTTCGCCGCGCCGGCGCAGCAGCTCCATGAAGCGGTGGTAGTCGTGGGCGGAGGCCACCATGCCGCCGCTGCCGGACAGGAACCGGGGCCGGCCCCGCAGCGGGAGTCCCTCGATCGGCTCGATGCCGCCGCCGTCGGACTCCCCGTACAGCTCAGCGAGCCGCTCCGCCTGCTCGTCGGTGACCTCGAACCCGGCGTCCGTCATACCGAGCGGGCGGAAGACCCGCTCGGCGAGGAACACGTCGAGCGGCCGGCCCGACACGACCTCGACGATCCGCCCCAGCACGTTCGAGGCGACCGAGTAGTTCCACTGCGTGCCCGGATCGAACTGCAGCGGCAGACGTGCGTACACCTCCGTCGTCCCCGCGAGGTCCGCGCCGGGCGCCACCGACGACTCCAGCCCGGCCGCGCGGTACAACGCGTCGACGGGGTGGGAGTGGTAGAAGGCGAACGTCAGACCGGCGGTGTGCGTCATCAGGTGCCGTACGAGGAGGGGGCCGGCGGGAGGGCGGGTCCGCACCCCGTCGCCCGACCCGCTCTCGTACACGCGCGGCCGCGCGAACGCCGGCAGGTGGCGGCCGACCGGGTCGTCCAGCGAGAGGCGACCCTCCTCCATCAGCATCAGCGCGGCGACGGCCGTCACCGGCTTGGTCATGGAGTAGATCCGCCACAGCGTGTCGCTCTCCACGGGCAGCCCCGCCGCCACGTCCCGCGCCCCGTACGCCGTCAGGTGTGCGACACGCCCGTCCCGGGCGACGGCCACCAGGAACCCGGGCAGCCTCCCCTCGTCGACCAGACGGGCGAAGTGCCGGTCCAGGCGCTCCAGCGCCCCCGCGTCCAGCCCGGCCTCGGCGGGACCGGCCTCCTGCCGCAGCACTGCCATCGCTCTCCTCGGGGGAACACCGGCCCGGTGCGGGCCGTTGGACGAGTCATGACCCAGGACGCCGAACAGAACGCACTGCTCGCCCTGCTCTCCGAGCTGCACGGCGGAGTGCTCGTCACCCTGAAACGTGACGGACGGCCCCAGCTGTCGAACGTCATGCACGCTTACTACCCCGGTGAGCGGGTCATCCGCGTCTCGCTCACCGACGACCGGGCCAAGACCCGCAACCTGCGGCGCGACCCCCGCGCCTCCTACCACGTGACCAGCGACGACCGGTGGGCCTACACGGTCGCCGAGGGCACCGCCGACCTGTCGCCCGTCGCCGGGAACCCGTACGACGGGACGGTCGAGGAACTGATCCGGCTGTACCGCGACGTCAACGGCGAGCACGCCGACTGGGACGACTACCGCGCCGCGATGGTCCGCGACCGGCGCCTGGTGCTGCGGCTGCGGGTGGAACGGGCGTACGGCATCCCGCGCGGCACCGGGGCGTAGGGCATCCCGCGCGGAGCCGGGGCGCAGGGGGACGCCCCGGCGCGTACGGCGAGTGCCTCAGGCACCGACGTACCGGGCGAGGTGCTCACCCGTGAGGGTGGAGCGGGCGGCCACCAGGTCGGCGGGGGTGCCTTCGAAGACGACCCGGCCGCCGTCGTGACCGGCGCCGGGGCCGAGGTCGACGATCCAGTCGGCGTGCGCCATGACCGCCTGGTGGTGCTCGATGACGATGACCGACTTCCCGGAGTCCACGAGCCGGTCGAGCAGGCCGAGCAGTTGCTCCACGTCGGCGAGGTGCAGACCGGTGGTCGGCTCGTCGAGGACGTACACCCCGCCCTTGCCGGCCATGTGGACGGCCAGCTTCAGCCGCTGCCGCTCGCCGCCGGACAGCGTGGTGAGCGGCTGGCCGAGGGTGAGGTAGCCGAGCCCGACGTCCGCCATGCGCTCCACGATCCGGTGCGCGGCCGCAAGCCGGGACTCGCCCTCGCGGAAGAACTCCTCGGCCTCGGTCACCGACATCGCGAGCACCTCGCTGATGTCCCGGCCGCCGAAGCGGTACTCCAGCACCGACGCGTCGAACCGCTTGCCCCCGCAGTCCTCGCAGGTCGTGGTGACACTCTGCATGATGGCCAGGTCGGTGTAGATGACGCCGGCGCCGTTGCAGGTGGGGCAGGCGCCCTCGGAGTTGGCGCTGAACAGGGTCGGCTTGACCCCGTTGGCCTTGGCGAACGCCTTGCGGATCGGGTCGAGCAGTCCCGTGTACGTCGCCGGGTTGCTGCGGCGCGAGCCGCGGATCGGGGTCTGGTCCACCGAGACCACGTCCTCGGCCGGGAGGCAGCCGTGGACGAGGGAGCTCTTGCCGGATCCGGCGACGCCCGTGACGACGCAGAGCACGCCGAGCGGTATGTCGACGTCGACGTCCTGGAGGTTGTTGGCGTTCGCGCCGCGGATCTCCAGCGCGCCGGTGGCCTCGCGGACCGTCTTCTTCGGTTCGGCCCGGTCGTCGAGGTGGCGGCCGGTGACGGTGTCGCTCGCCCGCAGGGCGTCGACGGTGCCCTCGAAACAGACGGTGCCGCCCGCAGTGCCGGCGCCGGGGCCGAGGTCCACGACGTGGTCGGCGATGGCGATCGTCTCCGGCTTGTGCTCCACCACCAGCACCGTGTTGCCCTTGTCCCGCAGCCGCAGCAGCAGGTTGTTCATCCGCTGGATGTCGTGCGGGTGCAGGCCGATCGAGGGCTCGTCGAAGACGTAGGTGACGTCGGTGAGCGAGGAGCCGAGGTGGCGGATCATCTTGGTGCGCTGCGCCTCACCACCGGAGAGCGTGCCCGAGGCCCGGTCGAGCGAGAGGTAGCCGAGGCCGATCTCCACGAACGAGTCGAGGGTGTGCTGGAGCTTGGTCAGCAGCGGCGTCACCGACGGCTCCTCGAGCCCGCGGACCCATTCGGCCAGCTCGCGGATCTCCATGGCGCAGACGTCGGCGATGTTCAGCCCGCCGATCCGTGAGGAGCGGGCCAGTTCGCTGAGCCGGGTGCCGTCGCACTCGGGACACTCGGCGAAGGTGACCGCCCGGTCCACGAAGGCCCGGATGTGCGGCTGCATCGACTCGCGGTCCTTGGACAGGAACGACTTCTGGATCTTCGGGATCAGTCCCTCGTAGGTGAGGTTGACCCCGTTGATCTTCACCTTGGTCGGCTCGCGGTAGAGGAAGTCGTGCCGCTCCTTCTTGGTGTACTCGCGGATCGGCTTGTCCTTGTCGAAGAAGCCCGACTCGGCGATGACCCGCACGACCCAGCCGTCCCCGGTGTACGTGGGGATGGTGAAGGGGTCCTCGGAGAGCGACCTGGAGTCGTCGAAGAGCTGCGTGAGGTCGATGTCGGAGACGGTGCCCCGACCCTCGCAGTGCGTGCACATGCCGCCGGTGCGACTGAAGCTGACCTTCTCGGTCCGGGTCCTGTCGGTCCCGCGGTCGACGGTGAAGCCGCCGCTCGCCGAGACCGAGGCGACGTTGAAGGAGTACGCGGCGGGCGGGCCGATGTGCGGCGTGCCGAGCCGGCTGAAGAGGATGCGCAGCATCGCGTTGGCGTCGGTGGCGGTGCCGACGGTGGAGCGGGGGTCGGAGCCCATCCGCTGCTGGTCGACGGTGATGGCGGTGGTCAGTCCGTCGAGCACGTCGACCTCGGGGCGGGCCAGGGTCGGCATGAAGCCCTGCAGGAAGGCGCTGTACGTCTCGTTGATCAGCCGCTGCGACTCGGCGGCGATCGTGTCGAACACCAGGGAGCTCTTGCCCGAGCCGGAGACACCGGTGAACACCGTCAGCCGGCGCTTGGGGATCTCGATGCTGACGTCCTTGAGGTTGTTCTCACGCGCCCCGTGCACGCGGATCAGATCGTGGCTGTCGGCGGCGTGCGCCCCGGCCGACTGCTGCTCTGCCCTCGTGGCCATGCTCATTGTTCCCCTTCGTCGGACGGGGACCGCGTGCGCGGTCCCCGTCGGTGTCCCCATCGCGGCAGGGCCAGGCTAGACGGCCCGTGTCCCTCTGCGCTTCTCGATTCCTGACCGGCCGGGGAACGCCGTCGGCGGGATCGGACCGTCATCCTCTCCGCCCGCTTCGCGCTCCCCTCGACGGCACGTCGGCCGAGCCGTCCGGCGAGGGCGGCGACGGGGCCCGCCGGCGGCCGGCACATCGCCGGACCGCCAGGTCACGGCCGGGTGTTCCACTCCGCGACGACCGGGCTGCCGTGCTCCAGCGACAGCCGGCTCAGGGTGCCCGTCTCCAGGCGGAACAGCCGGCCGCAGGCCGGCGGCAGGCCCAGCCGACGGGCCGTCAGGACGCGGAGCAGATGGCCGTGCGCCACCAGCATCACGTCCCCCTCCTCGAGCGCCCCGGCCACCCGGGACAGCACCCGGTCCGCGCGCTCGCCGACCTGTTCCGGGGACTCGCCGGGGAACTCCCGGCCGGGCGGCACCCCGTCGGTCCACAGGTCCCAGCCGGGCCGGGTGCGGTGGATGTCCGCGGTGGTGATCCCCTCGTAGCCGCCGTAGTCCCACTCCCGCAGGTCCGGCTCCTCCACGGCCCCGGTCAGCCCCGCCAGCCCGGCGGTGCGCCGGGCGCGGACCAGCGGGCTGGTGAGGACCAGTCCGAAGGCCCGCCCCGCCAGGAGCGGAGCCAGGGACTCGGCCTGGGCCTCACCGGCCGGGGTCAGCGGGAGGTCGGTCCGGCCGGTGTGCCGGCCCGCTCTGCTCCACTCCGTCTCGCCGTGCCGCGCCAGCAGCAGATCTCCCACCGGCGTTACCCCTTCTCCGCCGTCTCGACGGCGTGCCCGCCGAACTGCTTGCGCAGCGCAGCGATCATCTTCATCTGCGGGGAGTCCTCCTGGCGGGAGGCGAACCGAGCGAACAGCGAGGCGGTGATCGCCGGCAGCGGCACGGCGTTGTCGATGGCGGCCTCCACGGTCCAGCGGCCCTCGCCCGAGTCCTCGGCGTACCCGCGCAGCCGCTCCAGGTGCTGGTCCTCGTCGAGGGCGTTCACCGCGAGGTCGAGCAGCCAGGAGCGGATGACGGTGCCCTCCTGCCAGGAGCGGAACACCTCACGGACGTTGTCCACCGAGTCGACCTTCTCGAGGAGCTCCCAGCCCTCGGCGTAGGCCTGCATCATGGCGTACTCGATGCCGTTGTGGACCATCTTCGAGAAGTGCCCGGCGCCGACCTTGCCCGCGTGGACGTAGCCGTACGGCCCGTCCGGCTTGAGCGCGTCGAAGACCGGCCTCAGCCGCTCCACGTGCTCCTCGTCGCCGCCGACCATCAGGGCGTACCCGTTCTTCAGACCCCACACCCCGCCCGAGACGCCCACGTCGACGAAGCCGATGCCCCGGGCGCCCAGCTCCTTGGCGTGCTTCTCGTCGTCCGTCCAGCGGGAGTTGCCGCCGTCGACGACGACGTCGCCGGGCTTGAGCAGACTGCACAGCTGGTCGATGACGTGCTGGGTGACGGTGCCGGCCGGCACCATCACCCACACCGCGCGCGGCCTCTCGAGCCGGTCGACCAGGTCGGACAGGTGGCCGACGTCGGAGAGTTCGGGATTGGTGTCGTACCCGATGACGGTGTGGCCGGCGTTGCGGATGCGCTCGCGCATGTTGCCGCCCATCTTGCCGAGCCCAACAAGACCGATCTGCATGTCAGCTCACTTCCTGCGTTCGCGGTAGGCGGCCACCAGCGCGGCCGTGGACGGGTCGAGGCCGGGGACGTCGGCGTCTGTGGTGAGGGCGGGCTCGACCTGTTTGGCGAGGGCCTTGCCGAGTTCGACGCCCCACTGGTCGAAGGAGTCGATGTTCCAGACGGCGCCCTGTACGAACACCTTGTGCTCGTACAGCGCGATCAGCTGGCCGAGCACCGAGGGGGTCAGTTCGGCTGCCAGGATCGTGGTGGTGGGACGGTTGCCCCGGAAGGTGCGGTGCGGCACCTGCTCCTCGGGCACGCCCTCCGCCCGCACCTCCTCCGCGGTCTTGCCGAACGCGAGGGCCTGGCCCTGTGCGAACAGGTTGGCCATCAACAAGTCGTGCTGTGCCTTGAGTTCGTCGCTCAGTTCGGCGACCGGGCGGGCGAAGCCGATCAGATCGGCCGGAATGAGCTTCGTCCCCTGGTGGATCAACTGGTAGTACGCGTGCTGCCCGTTGGTGCCCGGCGTGCCCCACACCACCGGCCCGGTCTGCCAGGTGACGGGGCGGCCCTGACGGTCCACCGACTTGCCGTTGGACTCCATGTCGAGCTGCTGGAGGTAGGCGGTGAACTTCGACAGGTAGTGCGAGTACGGCAGCACGGCGTGCGACTGGGCGTCGAGGAAGTTGTTGTACCAGACTCCCAGCAGGCCCATCAGCAGCGGAGCGTTGGCCTCCGCGGGAGCGTTGACGAAGTGTTCGTCGACGATCCGGAAGCCGTCGAGCATCTCCCGGAAGCGGTCCGGGCCGATGGCGATCATCAGGGACAGGCCGATCGCGGAGTCGTAGGAGTAGCGGCCGCCGACCCAGTCCCAGAACTCGAACATGTTGGCCGTGTCGATGCCGAAGTCCGAGACCTTCTCGGCGTTGGTCGACAGGGCGACGAAGTGCCGGGCGACCGCCTTCTCGTCGCCCCCCAGTCCGGCGAGCAGCCAGGAGCGGGCCGAGGTGGCGTTGGTGATGGTCTCGATCGTGGTGAAGGTCTTGGACGCGACGATGAACAGCGTCTCCGCCGGGTCCAGGTCGCGCACCGCCTCGTGCAGGTCGGCGCCGTCCACGTTCGACACGAAGCGGAAGGCCAGCGAGCGGTCGGTGTAGGCGCGCAGCGCCTCGTACGCCATCGCCGGGCCGAGGTCGGAGCCGCCGATGCCGATGTTGACGACGTTGCGGATGCGCTTGCCGGTGTGGCCGGTCCACTCGCCGGAGCGGATCCGGCCGGCGAAGTCGGCCATCCTGTCGAGGACGGCGTGCACGGCCGGGACGACGTTCTCCCCGTCGGCCTCGATCACCGCGTCCCGAGGGGCCCTCAGCGCGGTGTGCAGCACGGCCCGGTCCTCGGTGGTGTTGATCCGCTCCCCTCGGAACATGGCGTCGCGCAGGCCGAACACATCGGTGGCCTCGGCCAGCCGGAGCAGCAGGGCGAGCGTCTCGTCGTTGACGAGGTGCTTGGAGTAGTCGATGCGCAGGTCCCCCACGCGCACGACGTACCGCTGCGCGCGGGACGGGTCGGCGGCGAACAGCTCGCGCAGGTCCGGCTGCGGCAGCGCGTCCGCGCGGTGGTTCTCCAGGGCGGTCCACTCGGGGCGCCGGGCCGGCTCGGGGACGTCAGACATGGGCGGGAATCTCCTCGGTGGCCTCGCCGCGCAGGGCGACGGCGTACATTTCGTCCGCGTCGAGGCGCCTGAGCTCCTCGGCGATGAGTTCGGAGGTGGTACGGACCTTCAGCGCCAGCCGGCGCGCGGGCTGCCCCGGCAGGGTCAGCGTGGCCAGCGGGCCCTCGGGACGGTCGATGACGACCTCGCCGTCCGCGGTGCCCAGCCGGACCGCCGTGACGACGGGCCCCTCGGTCGCCACCCGGTCGACGGTGACCCGCAGCCGTGCCTCCAGCCAGCGCGCCAGCAGCTCGGCGGCCGGGTTGTCGGCCTCGGCCTCCACGGTCGCCGAGGTCACCGGCGCCCGCGCCTGGTCCAGCGCCGCCGCGAGCATGGAGCGCCACAGCGTCAGTCTGGTCCAGGCGAGGTCGGTGTCGCCGGGTGCGTAGGTGCGCCTGTGGGCCTCGAGCACCTCCATGGGGTTCCTGACCGTGTACAGGTCGGTGATCCTGCGCTGGCCCAGTGCGCCCAGCGGGTCCTTCGCCGGGTTCTCGGGCGCGTCCGTCGGCCACCACACCACCACCGGCGCGTCCGGCAGCAGCAGCGGCAGCACCACCGAGTCGGCGTGCTCGGACACCTCGCCGTACGTCCGCAGCACCACCGTCTCCCCGGTGCCCGCCTCGGAGCCGACCCGTACCTCGGCGTCCAGCCGGGAACGGGTGCGCTCGCGCGGGTTGCGGGTGTGCCGCTTGATCACGACCAGGGTGCGCGAGGGGTGTTCGTGCGAGGCCTCCTCGGCCGCCCTGATCGAGTCGTAGGCGTTCTCCTCGTCCGTGACGATCACCATCGTCAGGACCATGCCCACGGCCGGTGTGCCGATGGCGCGGCGGCCCTGCACCAGCGCCTTGTTGACCTTGCTTGCCGTGGTGTCGGTCAGGTCGATCTTCATGGCCTGCGCCAGCTCCGTCCGTCTCGTGCGAGCATCTCGTCGGCTTCCGCGGGTCCCCAGTTGCCCGAGGTGTACCGCGCCGGCCGGCCGTGCGCCGCCCAGTACTCCTCGATCGGGTCGAGGATCCTCCAGGACTCTTCCACCTCCTGGTGGCGCGGGAACAGGTTGGCGTCCCCCAGCAGGACGTCCAGGATGAGCCGCTCGTACGCCTCCGGGCTGGACTCGGTGAACGACTCGCCGTACGCGAAGTCCATGGTCACGTCCCTCAGCTCCATCGAGGTCCCCGGCACCTTGGAGCCGAACCGGACCGTCATGCCCTCGTCCGGCTGGACCCGGATGACGACCGCGTTCTGCCCCAGCTCCTCGGTGGCGGTGGAGTCGAAGGGGGAGTGCGGCGCCCGCTGGAAGACCACCGCGATCTCGGTGACCCGGCGGCCCAGCCGCTTGCCGGTGCGCAGGTAGAAGGGGACGCCCGCCCAGCGCCGGTTGTCCACCCCGAGCTTGATCGCGGCGTAGGTGTCGGTCCTCGAGGAGGGGTCGATGCCCTCCTCCTCCAGATAGCCGCGCACCTTCGCGCCGCCCTGCCAGGCCCCCTGGTACTGTCCGCGCACCGTGTGCCGGCCCAGCTCGTCCGGGAGCCGCACGGCCCGGAACACCTTCAGCTTCTCGGTCAGCAGCGAGGCCGCGTCGAAGGAGGCCGGTTCCTCCATCGCGGTGAGCGCCATCAGCTGCAGCAGGTGGTTCTGGATGACGTCACGGGCGGCGCCGATGCCGTCGTAGTAGCCCGCCCGGCCGCCGATGCCGATGTCCTCCGCCATGGTGATCTGCACGTGGTCCACGAAGGACCGGTTCCAGACCGGTTCGAACATCTGGTTGGCGAAACGCAGCGCCAGGATGTTCTGGACGGTCTCCTTGCCGAGGTAGTGGTCGATCCGGAAGACCTGCTCCGGCTCGAACACCTCGTGCACGAGGGCGTTGAGCTCCTGGGCCGACCTCAGGTCGTGCCCGAACGGCTTCTCGATCACCGCGCGCCGCCAGGAGTCCTCGGGGGCGTCGGCCAGCCCGTGCTTCTTGAGCTGCTGGACGACCTTCGGGAAGAACCGCGGCGGTACGGAGAGGTAGAAGGCGTAGTTGCCGCTGGTGCCCCGGGAGGCGTCCAGTTCGTCGACGGCCTTGCGCAGCTGTTCGAATGCGTGGTCGTCGTCGAAGTCGCCCGGGACGAACCGCATGCCCTCGGAGAGCTGCTGCCAGACCTCCTCGCGGAACGGGGTCCGCGCGTGCTCCTTGACGGCGTCGTGCACCACCTGGGCGAAATCCTGGTTCTCC
The DNA here is from genome assembly GCF_041380215.1 of Streptomyces pimonensis. NCBI lineage: Bacteria > Bacillati > Actinomycetota > Actinomycetes > Kitasatosporales > Streptomycetaceae > Streptomyces > Streptomyces pimonensis. Next base: position 74,615 of record NZ_JAHWZY010000006.1, on the reverse strand, counting down.
CAGTCCCGGCGGGCGAACCCCACCAGCGAGAAGCCCGGTGGCAGCAGGCCCCGGTTGGCCAGGTCGTACACGGCCGGCATCAGCTTCTTGCGGGACAGGTCGCCGGTGACCCCGAAGATGACCAGCCCGGAGGGGCCCGCCACCCGGGGCAGGCGCCGGTCCCGGGGGTCGCGCAGCGGGTTGACCCAGTCGGCCGGGGGCGCGGGGAGGGCGGTGAGGGCCTCCTCCCGTTCCTCCGGGGCGTCCGTCGTCGGTTCGGTCGTCTCGTCGGTCATTCCGCGTCAGCTCCCTTGCTGTCGAGCGACTTCGTCACCGCGTCGGGCAGCTCGCGCCGGTCGTCCTCGCGCGTCGCGGCGCCCTCGTTCGCCGGCTGCCGCACCACCTCGTCGTACGGTGACACCATGGGGGCGGAGCCGGGTGCGGCCGGCGCCTCCACACCCAGGGTGTCCCTGCCCGCCGGGTCCTTCACCTCGGCGGACGTCCGGCGCTCACCGGAGAAGTCCCTCACGGTCGCTCCACTCACAGTGCTCGTCTTCTCCCTCGCGGTCACGGCAACCGTGTGCGGCGGCCGGTGAATCCCCGGCGGCCGCGTCGCCGGGGCGGTGCCGCCCGAGGCGGGTGGCCCGCCGCACCACTTCAAAAAGTCATCGGTTCAAGCAACATCGATGCTTCATGCATTCATGTTTAAAAGTATGACCTTTCTGGTGGTGGGTCCACTTCCGGTCGGTGGGGCGTCCTCGGTGCCGACGGCCCGCCCCTCCTCCGCGGCCCCGGGTACCGCGGAACCGTCATGGCCATGCAGCTTCCGGCCGGGGCATGCGGAAGAGGGTTCCACGCGTGTGTGAAGCCCTCCCACCCGGCCGGAAGGGCCGGTGCGGGGGCGGGACCAGTGGCTGAGGGGGAACCGGCTGGCGTTCGCGAGGTCCGACGGCTGACCGCTGGTGAAGGTCGGGTGGACGGCGTGGGTGCTCGTCACGTCGCCGGTGTCCGCCGGGGCTGCCGGCCGCCCGTGTCGACCACGGCGAACCCGCCGACGGGCGCGTCGCTCCGGCTGTCCGGACGCACCTCGACCAATCCGCTCAGGCCGGAGGCGGCGCCGCTCGCCACCCGCGCGGAGAACTGCCGGGCCGGGTTCGAGCCGAAGGCGACGCCCTTGAACCGCCGCCGGTCACCATCGGCCGGTGCGCCCACGTTCTGGCCGCCGCCGGAGCCCGAAGTGTTCTCCGTCGTCGTGCCGCTCCGGCCGTCGTAGCACTCGGTCTGGACGGCGCCGTAGGCGTCGCGGTTGCCGGCGGGAAGCGGCGCCGCCGGAGGTCAACACCTGCACGCAGTCACGGACATCGAGTGTCCGGGCCGCCGCCGAAGGCGTCGGGGAAGCCGTCGCCCGTCGCCGCGTCCGGGAGGATGACGTGGCCGTGGTTCGTCGCGTGCGCCCAGGCCGTCGCGTCGACCTGGTTCCCCCGCACGGTGTGAAGGCGGCGCCGTCGAGGGAGAAGCGGACCTCCTCCGTACCCGTCGGGCGGTCCCGCTCCCTTCGGTACGTGTGGAAGCCGCCCGGCAGGCCGTGCCCTGGCAGGTGGCCGAGCCGTCGATGCCGCTGGTCCCGTTGCACGGACCGCCCGGTGAGGCGCCGTAGTGCATCATGGCGAACACGGTGTTGTTGCCCTGCGCGTTACTGACAAGGCTCCTGCGGTTGTGGGGAGTCCATGTCCCGAAGCGGTGCGGACGGGCGCAGGGGGCGCCGGACGGGTGGTGTGGCGGCGCGGATACGCCGTGGTTCCCCGCGCCCGTCACGGGCGCGGGGAACCACACGGACAAGGGTCCGGTGCGGAGCCCCCAGCGACGGGAGGGGGCGGCGTGGCGAGGGGGGGTGCTCACACCCCCGTGGGCACGCGCGGCCGGGCCGTCTCCGCCGGCTCCTCGTGGAGGCCGAAGCGGTCATGGGCCTTGCGCAGGGGCGCCGGGGCCCACCAGGCGCGGCGGCCGAGGAGGGACATGGTGGCCGGGACCAGGAGCATGCGCACGACGGTCGCGTCGATGAGGACGGCCAGGGTGAGACCGAGTCCGATCTGCAGGATGGGTGAGAAGCCGCCCGTCATGAAGGCGGCGAAGACGACCGCCAGGAGCAGCGCCGCGCAGGTGACCACCCTGCCCGAGCTGCGCAGCCCGTCCACCACGGCCTGTGCGTCGTCGCTGGTGCGCTGCCGGGCCTCCCGCATCCGGGCCAGGATGAACAGCTCGTAGTCCATGGCGAGTCCGAACGCGATCGCGATGATCAGCGGTGGCGCGGTGAGACTCAGCGCGCCCAGCCCCTCGGCGCCCAGCAGCCCCGCCAGATGACCGTCCTGGAAGACCCACACCACCGCCCCGAGCGCGGCGCCCAGGCTGAGCAGCGTCGTCGTGACGGTGCGCAGCGGCAGCAGCACGGAACCGGTGAACGCGAACAGCAGCACGAAGATGCCGACGAGGACGGTCAGGGCCGCCCACGGCGCCCGTTCGGCGAGCATCTCGCGGAAGTCGACCAGCCGGGCCGCGGGCCCGGTGACCTCGACCGGTTCGCCGCCGCGCGCCTCACGCACCCGGTCGACCAGCTCGGTCGCCTCCTCGCCGTCGGCCTCGCCGGGCGGCCGGATCTCCAGCACCGTGGCGCCACCGGGCAGTTCACGGACCGTGGTGGCCGGGGACAGCGCGCGGAGCCCGTCGGCGGTCGCGCCGTCGGCGCCGGGCCGCACGACCACGGTGATCGGCGTGACCCCGGTCCCCGGCGGGAAGTGGTCGCCCACGGTGTCGTGCAACCGCCGGGCCTCGGTGTCCGAGGGAAGTTGCCGCGCGTCCCCGAGGGCGATCCGCATCCCGGTCACCGGCAGTGCCAGCACCAGCAGCACCGGAACGGCCACGGCCAGGACGGCGATCCGGCGCCGGTCGGCGAAGCGGGCGATCCGTGCGAAGACCCGGCCCTCCTCGCCCTCCGGCCGGTTCTTCGCCGGGGTGATCCGCCCGCCGAACCGGGCCAGCAGCGCGGGCAGCAGCGTGAGCGCGGCCAGCATGTCGATGACGACCACCGCGGCGACCGCGAGGCCCATGCTGCGCAGGAACACGCTCGGGAAGACCAGTAGCCCGGTCAGGCTGACGGCCACCGTGAGTCCGGAGAACAGCACCGTCCGTCCGGCCGCCGCGACCGTGCGGTGCACCGCCTCCACGACGTCCTCCGTGTGCCGGCGCTCCTCCCGGAACCGCACCAGCATCAGCAGGGCGTAGTCCACGGCGAGCCCGAGCCCCAGCATCGTCGTCACCTGGATCGCGTACACGGAGATGTCCGTGACCTCGCTGAAGAGGAACAGCGCAAGGAATGCCCCCGCGATGCCGCCGACCGCGACGACCAGCGGCAGCAGCGCCGAACGCAGCCCGCCGAACACCACGAGCAGCAGCGCCAGTACCACCGGCAGGGAGATCAACTCCGCGTTCTTCACGTCCTCCTGGGCGCGCTCACCGAGCTGCTGTCCCAGCAGCGGGCCTCCGCTCACATGGACGTCGGGGGCGTCGATCTCCCGGATCCGCTCGGCCGCCGCGTCGAGCGCGTGCTCCTCGGCGTCGTCGTCCAGGCCGCCCTCGAGCGTGACCGGGATGATCAGCGCCCGCCCGTCCTTTGAGGTCAGCCCGCGCGTGGTGTACGGGTCGGGCACGGCGGCGACCCCGGTGACCCTCCGGACGTCGGCCACGGCCCGCCCGACCTCGGCGCGCAGCTTCGCGTCCGAGACGGCCGTGCCGGCCACCACGCCGGTGACCGACTCGCCCACCGGGCCGACCCGGTCCAGGTACTGGGCCGCCGACTCCGACTCGCTTCCGGGCACTTCGGGCACGTTGTCGGAGAGCCGCGCGAACACGCCCGTCCCCAGCCCGAAGCCCAGCAGCAGAAAGAGCCCCCATAGGAGCATCACGGTCAAGGGGCGGCGGGTGGCCGCCCGGGCGAGTGCGGAAAGCACGGTCCCTCCCGGCGAGTGTCGGTTCGTCGTCGCCTCCCAGACTCGTGCCACGGGGTGGTGCGACGGATCGCCGGAAGGAGCGGTTCGCGGCCCTCGCCCGTACGGGGGAGAAGGCCCGGGCGCTCACCCCTCAGGGGGAACCCGGAACGACCAGCCCCGTCTCGTACGCGCAGATCACCGCCTGTACCCGGTCCCTGAGACCGAGCTTGCCCAGCATGTTGCTCACATGGGTCTTGACGGTGTGTTCACTGACGAACAGGGCCGTCGCGATCTCCGCGTTGGACAGGCCCCGGGCCAGCAGCCGCAGCGTCTCCGCCTCGCGGGCGGTGAGCGCGTCCAGCCGCTGCGGGGTGGCGGTCTCGGTGGTGGCCCGTTCCCGGCGGCGCCGCACGATGTCCGCGACCAGCCGCCGGGTCACCGCCGGGGCGAGCAGCGAGTCGCCGGCCGCGACCACCCGCACCGCGTGCACGAGGTCGTCCCGGCGGACGTCCTTCAGCAGGAAGCCGCTGGCGCCCGCGTACAGCGCCTCGTACACGTACTCGTCCAGGTCGAACGTGGTCAGCATGACGACCTTGCAGCCCGACTGCGCGCACACCTGCCGGGCCGCCTCCAGGCCGTCCATCACCGGCATGCGGATGTCCAGCAGCAGTACGTCCGGGGCGTGTCGGCGCACCGCCGCGACGGCCTGCTCGCCGTCGTCGGCCTCGACGACCACCTCGATGTCGTCCTGGGCGTCGAGAATCATGCCGAAGCCGGCCCGGACCAGTTCCTGGTCGTCGGCGACGACCACCCGGATGCTCACCCGAGGGCTCCCTCCCGGTCGGTGGCCACCGGCAGGCGCACGACGACCCGGAAGCCGCCGTCCGGGCCGCTGCCGGTCTCGGCGCTGCCCCCGCAGGCGGCGGCCCGCTCCCTGATGCCGATCAGCCCGTGTCCGCCGGCCGACGCGGACGGTCCCCGTCCGTCGTCCGTCATCGTGAGGGTCACCCGGTCCTCCGTCCAGTCCAGCTCCACCACGGCACGGGAGGCACGGGCGTGCTTCACGGTGTTGGTGAGAGCTTCCTGGACCACACGATAGGCGGCGACCTCGGTGTCCGAGGACAGCGGGCGGGGCACGCCCGTGGTGCGCAGCTCGGTACGCAGCCCCGTGGACTCCCGCACCTGGCGGACCAGCAGGGGCAGCGCCGCCACGCCCGGCTGCGGCATGCGGCCGCCGGCCTCGCCGTCCGGCCGCTCCTCCTTCAGTACGCCCAGGATGCGCCGTAGTTGGGCCATCGCGTCCCGGCCGGTCTCCGCGATGGTGTCGAACGTGGCCTCCGCGCGTTCCGGATCCTTGCGCACCACCACGGGCCCGGCTTCCGCCTGCACCACCATCAGGCTCACCGCGTGCGCCAGGATGTCGTGCATGTCCCGGGCGATGCGGGCGCGTTCCTCGGCGCGGGCCCACGCGGTGTCCGCGGCCCGCTCCCGCTCCAGCCGACGGGCCCGTCCCTCCAGCTCGGTGGTGTAGGCGCGTTGTACGCGGGCGAGCATTCCGAGGGCGTAGGCGCAGACGAGGCCCATCAGGTGGAAGGCGTACTCGAAGGGTTCCTTGTCCGTCTGGTGCTGCATGGTCACGACGACCCCGACGATCCAGCCCGTGAGCATCATCCTCCGCTGCCAGGGCTTGCCGAGGGCGGCCAAGGTGTACAGGACGACCATTCCGCCGTACATCACGTCCGGCGGGGGAGCGTGGTACAGCGCCTGTACCGGGGTGGCGACCGACACGGCGCCCGCCGCCGCGCACGGCGCCCGCCGCCGCCAGACCAGCGGTACGGCGGTGGCGGCGCCCAGCAGCCAGCCCTGCCAGGACAGGGGGTCCTCGCCCTCGTCGGGAAACATCCACTGCAGGGAGACGGCGAACAGCACGAGCGCGGCGAGCGCCGTGTCGAGGGCGTACGGATTCGCCGCACGCCAGCGGACGACGACCGGCGCGAAGGCGGACCGGAGGGACATGGGAGGCTCCTCGGGGCGGGGGGCCGTTCCAGTATCGCGAGGTCCCGGGGCCCGGCCCTCACCGGTGAGAGGGATTTCGCTGCGGCCGGACAGCGGACAGCGGACGGTGGGGCGCGGAGCGGCTGGCCGTGGCCGGCCGCCCTCCAGCGGGTCGGGGCGGTGGAGCGTGCCCGGTGCGGCCGCGCCGCGAGTAGGGTCGTCCCGGTTCGTCGTGGTGGGAAGGTGCGGATGTGAAGCTGACGATTCTGGGCGGTGGGGGATTCCGCGTGCCGCTGGTGTACGGGGCGCTGCTCGGGGACCACGCCGAGGGCCGGGTGACCCGTGTCGTCCTGCACGACGTGGACGCCGGACGGCTGCACGCGATCGCCCGGGTGCTGGCCGAACAGGCCGCCGGTGTGTCCGACGCGCCCGAGGTGACCGTCACCACCGACCTCGACGAGGCGCTGCACGGCGCCGCGTTCGTCTTCTCCGCGATCCGTGTGGGCGGTCTCGAAGGAAGGGCGCACGACGAACGGGTCGCCCTCGCCGAGGGCGTGCTCGGCCAGGAGACGGTCGGTGCGGGCGGCATCGCCTATGGTCTGCGCACCGTGCCCGTCGCCGTCGACATCGCCCGGCGGGTGGCCCGCCTCGCCCCCGATGCCTGGGTCATCAACTTCACCAACCCCGCCGGACTGGTCACCGAGGCCATGTCCCGTCACCTCGGCGACCGCGTCATCGGCATCTGCGACTCACCGGTCGGCCTCGGCCGCCGCATCGCCCGGGTGCTCGGCGCGCGGCCGGGGGAGGCGTGGGTCGACTACGTCGGCCTCAACCACCTCGGCTGGGTCCGCGGTCTGCGGGTCGCCGGCCGCGACGAACTCCCGCGCCTGCTCGCCGATCCCGTCCTGCTCGGCTCCTTCGAGGAGGGCAGGCTCTTCGGTGCCGACTGGCTGCGCTCCCTGGGCGCGATCCCCAACGAGTACCTGCACTACTACTACTTCAACCGTGAGGCCGTGCACGCCTACCAGCAGGCGGACCGGACCCGGGGCGCATTCCTCCACGACCAGCAGGCACGGTTCTACGCCGGGGTGGCCGAGCCCGGTGTTCCCGCCCTGGAGCTGTGGAACCGCACCCGCGCCGAACGCGAGGCCACCTACATGGCCGAGAACCGGGAGGCGGCGGGTGCGGGCGAACGGGAGGAGGAGGACCTGTCCGGCGGGTACGAGGGCGTGGCACTCGCCCTGATGCGGGCGATCGCCCGCGACGAACGCGCCACCCTGATCCTCAACGTCCGCAACCGCGGCACCCTGCCACCCCTGGACGGGGACGCCGTCATCGAGGTCCCCTGCCTGGTGGACGCCAGTGGCGCGCACCCCGTCTCCGTCGACCCGCTGCCCGACCACGCCACCGGTCTGGTCTGCGCCGTGAAGGCCGTCGAGCGCGAGGTGCTCGCCGCCGCCCGGTCGGGTTCCCGTGCGACGGCCGTCAAGGCGTTCGCGCTGCATCCGCTCGTCGACTCCGTGGACGTGGCCCGCCGTCTCGTCGACGGCTACACCGCAGTCCACCCCGGCCTCGCCTACCTCGGATAGCGGGCGGGCACGGTTTCGGGCCGGTCGGTCGCCCCCCGTGACAGCGACCGACCGGCCCGAGCCCCCCGTTCCCCCGTGCTCCCCCCCCCGGCGGCTCCCCCAAGTCGCCTTCACCATCAAGAGCACACGACCCGGCCCCTGATACACCCCCGGCGGAAATTTCTTCCGGGGAATTCCTACGCGGGGGCTCCGGCCACCGTCCGAGGCTCCACGGACGGCGCCGGAGCCGGTACGGCCCCCAGCGTGTCCGCGTCGGTCCGCTGCTGCGGCAGGGGCACCGGCAGCAGCGGACGCGGACCCGACACCACCGTGTAGTCCTGACCCAGGAACGGGGGCGTCATCTCGCCCGGATCCTCGCCGAGCGCCAGCCGCACGGCGGCCCACGGGGCGTTCACCCCGCACAGCGCCAGCTGGTGCAGCCCGCCCGCCGGCCGGGTGTTGACGTCCATGAGCACGGGCCGTCCGCCCAGCATCCGGAACTGGATGTTGGACAGATGGTGCAGTCCGAAGCCCTCCGCGATCCGCCGGGCCGGCTCCAGCCACTGCTCGTGCAGCGTGAAGCCCCTGCGCCGGCCGTTCTTGGTGCGCCCCACCGCCAGCCGGACCCGGTTGTCGGTGCCGGTGAGGCAGTCCACCGACACCTCGGGCTGTTCCAGCCGGGGCATCACCAGCCAGTCCACCGGCTCGTCGGCCTCCCGCAGGGCGTCCAGCACCGGGCCGAGCGGCACGTACGGGCTCGGAAAGCCGCTCACCTGGGCGAGCGAGAAGGGCGCGCGGGTGATCACGCGGAAGCCCACCCCGCCCGCGCCGGAGGCGGGCTTGAAACAGGCCCGATACCCGTGCGCCTCCAACTCGTCGACCGCAGCCACGAGTTCCTCCGCAGTGCGAACCCGCCACCACGGCGGCACGGGCACCCCGATCGCCTGGACCGCCTCATAGGCGGTCACCTTGTCGTGGAACACGGCCACCGCCTCGGGCGGCGGCGCCAGCAGTGCCGTACCGACCGCCTCGAACTCGGCGCGGCGCGCGACGATCGCCGCCTGGTGCAGCCGGGGCACGAACACGTCGATGCCGCGCCGCTCGCACTGGGCGAGCGCGTACTCGACGTACGCCGCCGGGGACAGCCCCTCGGGTTCAGGTTCGGAGGTGTCGGCGGCGGCCGGCACGGGGGAGTCGGGGTCGCCGTGGGTGGCGTGGATCTCGACGGCCCGGTCGTCGGGATTCCTCCGCAGCTGATCCATGAAGAACACGTTCTCCGCGTACGTGCGGTTGAGCCAGACGCGTACGCGAGAGACCATGCGGGCCGCCTTTCGGGGGTCGCGGGCAGGGCTCGGCGGCCCGTTGCCCGGGCAGGAGTGCGGAGGGTCACCGAACCGCCCTGTGGAAGGATGTCTCACGGCGGTGGTGTCGGGGCAGATCATACGGCTTCGCAGGTTGTTCCCGTACCGCACGCGGACGGCGGGGCACGGCTTGTTCCGGCGGCGCCGATGTGATCTCGTGGTGTCGGATGCGACGGCTGAAGGAGTGGCGGGGATGTCGGGGACAGGCGGCGGACAGCTGTGGGCCATCAGCGACCTGCACATCGGCTACGCCGAGAACCGTGCCCTGGTCGACGGCATGCGGCCCGAGTCGGACGGGGACTGGCTGCTCGTGGCCGGTGACGTCGCGGAGACCGTGGAGGACGTCCACTGGACCCTCAAGACCCTGGCCGGCCGGTTCGCCAAGGTCGTCTGGGCGCCCGGCAACCACGAACTGTGGACCCATCCGAGCGACCCGGTCACCCTGCGCGGCACCGCCCGCTACGACCACCTGGTCGAACAGTGCCGCGACCTCGGGGTGGTCACACCCGAGGACCCGTACCCCGTCTGGGACGGCCCCGGCGGCCCGGTCGTCGTCGCCCCGCTGTTCCTGCTGTACGACTACTCGTTCCTGCCGCCCGGGTGCACCACCAAGGACGAGGGGCTGGAGTACGCGCACGGCACCGGGGTCGTCTGCACCGACGAGCAGCTGCTGCACCCCGACCCGTACCCGAGCCGGGAGGCCTGGTGCCGGGCCCGGGTAGCCGAGACCGAACGCCGGCTGGCCGAGGTGCCGGACGGACTGCCGCTGGTCCTGGTCAACCACTGGCCACTGCACCGTCATCCGACGGACGTCCTGTGGTACCCCGAGTTCGCCATGTGGTGCGGCACGATGCTCACCGACGACTGGCACCGTCGGTTCCCCGTCCACACCGTGGTCTACGGCCATCTGCACATCCCCCGGACCACCCGGCAGGACGGCGTCCGCTTCGAGGAGGTGTCGGTGGGCTATCCGCGCGAGTGGCGCAAACGGGAACAGCCGCCGGGGCGGCTGCGCCGGATCGTGCCGCGGGAGGACGAGGGGCGATGATCGAGGAGCTGCTGCCGCAGACGGTGGTCGCCGTCGAGGCCTACGGGGACGAGGGCGTCGACGCCCCGCTGTACCCCGAGGAGGAGGCGCTGCTGGAGCGCGCCGTCCCCAAACGCCGCCGGGAGTTCACCGCCGTGCGCTCCTGCGCCCGCCGCGCCATGGACAAGCTGGGCGTGCCGGCGCGGCCGGTGCTGCCCGGTGAGCGGGGCGCCCCCGTCTGGCCGGACGGGGTGGTCGGCAGCATGACCCACTGCCAGGGCTACTGCGCCGCCGCCCTGGTGCGCGCCGTCGACCTGGCGTCCCTCGGCATCGACGCGGAGCCTCACGCTCCGCTGCCCGAGGGCGTCCTGTCCTCCGTGGCGCTGCCGCAGGAGGCGGCGCGGGTCGGCGCGCTGGCGCGGGAACTGCCCGCCGTGCACTGGGACCGGCTGCTGTTCAGCGCCAAGGAGTCCGTCTACAAGGCGTGGTTCCCGCTCACCGGGAAGTGGCTGGACTTCATGGAGGCCGACCTCGACCTCTTCGCCGACCCCGGAGAGCACGCCCGCGGCGGCTTCCGTGCCACCCTCCTCGTCCCCGGCCCGCGCGTGGGTGCCCGGGAGGTCGGTCACTTCACCGGCCGCTGGGCCACCGGGGGAGGCCTGGTCGTGACCGCGGTCGCCGTCCCGCACGTCTGAGCGGGACGGCGACCGCCGCCACGGGCGGGACACGGCCGGCTACGGCTCGGGGTGCCAGTCGCGCAGCATCCGGAAGAACACCTCCTCGTTCCCGGACAGGCCCGCCCGGGCCAGGGCGGTCTCCGCCTCGGCGAGCACGGAGGGCGGCACCACCGGGGGCCCGGGAGGCCCGGGCGGGCCCGGCCGGGTGTCCAGGGCGGCGCGCACCGTGTGCAGCAGCCGCAGGTAGGCCTGGACGGCGGTGCGCTCGCGGTCGGTGAGTAGTGCGGTGGACATCGCTCGGTTCTCCCCCTGTCGCGGTCGGTGACGGTTCGCCTCCAGCTTGCCGCCCCCCACTGACAATCGGATGCCGCCCCGGTCCGGTTCGCCCGCCCGGCGGGCTCACGCGCCGGGGCGTGCCGCTCAGCCCTGCGGCCCCAGGTACCCCAGTGACGCCTCGATCCGTCCCGCCAGCCGATCCCGCCGCACCGGCCCGCGCAGCGACGAACCGGCCAGCCGAGTCCGGCACTTGCTGGCCAGCAGCAGGCCGAAGGCCTCGGCCTCCTTCTCCTCGGCGAGGTCGGACCGGGTGCGTGCGGCGGCCTTCAGGACGGTCGCCCGCAGGGCGTCCTCGTCGAGGGTGCGGCCCGGAAGGCGCGTCGCCACCTCGGCTCCCCGGACGTGGTGGCGACCGCGGTGGCCGGCCTGCATGTGCCACAGCTCGTGACCCAGGATCACCAGTTGGTGGTCCGGGGCCGTGCGCTCCTCGATCACGACGAGGTCCTGGTCCGCCATGTCGAGCCACAACCCGCTCGCCGTGCCGGGCGGGAAGACCGCTGTGCGGAACAGCACGGGACGGCCGCGGCGCCTGCTCATCGCCTCGCACAGAGCCGCGTACAGATCGGTGGACCGCGCCGGGACGGGAAGCGTCAGCTCCGCCAGCAACTCGCCGCACAGGCGGCGCATCTCCCTGCCGATGCCCACTGTCCTCCCCGGGTCAGGCCTTGGGTCGCTGAACACTCTCCAGGAGCATGTCCAGCCACTCCGCGACTTTGTCGCGGTGCTGGTCGGTGGGTAGCTGGGCGGCCCGCCAGGCGATCCCGCGCACCCCGTGGTCCTGCAGCAGCCGCTCCAGCGGGTCGTCGGCCGGCGCGGCCGCCCGCTCCCGGTCCGCGAGTTTCTGCAGCAGTTCCTGCTCGGTGTGCTGGAGCGCGCCCGTGAGCGCCTCGGGGTCCTCGGCGGTGAGGAAACCGGCGTGCACCCGGAAGAACCGCTGGATGGCGTCGCAGTGCTCCATGGTCGGACGTCGGTCGCCGTTGATCAGCGCGCCGGCCTGCTGCCGGGACATGCCCGCGCCGTCGGCGATCTCCTGCTGCGTGTACCTGCGGCCGTTCGGCTTCAACCGGGTGCGGCGCAGCAGGTCCAGCCGCTGCACGAACCGCGCCTGCACATCGGGCTCGCCCGCCGACCGGCCGCTCAGCAGCGCCTTGACCACGGACTCCGGGACACCGGAGGCGGCGGACAGCCGACCGACGTCGAAGACCTCGGCGTGCGCCACGCCGAGCCGGTCGGCGAGTGCGGTGACGCGGGCGACGACGGCCGGCAGCGCGGTCGTCGGCACGGCGTCCGGACCCTCGAAGCCACCCGTCACCGGAAGATCTCCTACGTCTCTCACAGGCTTCTCACAGACGATTGCCGTGAACTTCACGGAGATTAGCCGTTGCCTCGAGCCCACATCCAGGTCTCGCCACAACTGTGGCCAATTTCAGCCGTCAACCGGCATGGAATGCCACGATAGTTGACACGCCTCATGTACGGGCAGCAGGATCGGGACGCCGCGTCAGGGCCACACAGGCAAGAGGGGTGACCTCCCGATGGCACATCAGGCAGGAGGGCAGCGGCCTGCACCGCGGCCCGTCCCCGGGACTCCCGAGGTCCAGGCCTATCTCCAGGACTACGCCGCACTCCTGGAGGCGGTCCCCTTCCCCTCTCTGGTGGTCGACCACCGCTGGGACGTGATGCTCGCCAACGCCGCTTTCCGGGCGCTTTTCCAGGACGTCGAGCCGCACCCCACGGCCCTGCCCTCCGACAACTTCCTCCGGTTCGTCCTCTTCCACCCGGACGCGGCCACGGTGCTCGGCGACCACGAGTCGAGCTGGTGCCTGCCGATGCTGGCCCACTTCGCCGAGACCGTCGAACGGTACGGCCACGACCACGGGTTGCAGGCCATCCGCCGCGACATCGCCCAGGACCCCCTCATGGAGGCCGCCTACCGGCACGGACTGCCGCACTGGTTGCGGGCCGTCGGCGAGCGGGCCGCCGAACCCGACGGCGCCGTACGGCCGCTGATCCACCCCGATCCGCGCTGGGGCGCCACGGACTGCCGGATCGTCGCGGAGACGACCCCGGCCCTCCGGGACATGGACTGCACCCGGCTGACGCTGGTCCTTCGCGAGGCGCGCCGAGCACCGTCCGGGGGCCGCGGGCCCCGCCGCGCCGCCTCCCATCTGCGAGTGGTCCACTCCGCCGACTGAGACGGCCCTTCGCCGACCGGGGCACGGCCGCTCAGCGGCCGCGAGGCGACCCGGGTCCTGCGCACCGCCGACGGCGCGGTGCGCGGGGTGCGCACGGACCGCGGCGTCCTCCGCGCCCCCGCCGTCGTCGACGCGGCCGGCACCCGGGGCGGCGACGTACCACTGGTTCCCGGCGAAGGCGGTGGTGTGCGGCATCGTGCGGCTCCCGTCGTCCTCGACGTCGTGTCGCCACCGTCATGACGACGCCGCCTCCACCCCGGCAACGGGACGTCCGCCGTACGGAACCCCGTGAAGTTACCCGTGCGTTCCGCACACCGGAGTGATGACAGAGGTGACTGTGCGGGACGGCGCGTCGCGTGACACCGTCGTCCCCGTCATCAACCGGTGGGAGGGAGACGGCGTGAACAAGGGCTATGCCGTGTACTGCGACGCGGACCCGTGCTTCTACGACGCTCCGCACCGCACCGTCTCCCCGGCCGGCGCCGGCAACTCCCGTTACGCCGCGGCCTCGTGGCCCGTCCCGTCGGGATGGCAGCGCAACGAGAGCGGGGACTGGCTCGCCCTGCGTCCGGCCGACGCCGAACTGCCCGACCAGGGGTGGAAGATCCACGTCTCCGCCTGTCTCGACAACGCCGAGTCCGTGCTCGGTCGTGTGTGGCGGCACTGTGTCGCCGGCGGCACGGCCTTCAAGTTCGTCCCCAGCCGCTACCTGCTGCACCAGCGCAACGCCAAGTACGCGGACCGGGCGGGCAGCGGCAAGTTCATCACCGTGTACCCGGCGGACGAGGCGCGGTTCGAACGGCTCGCGGCCGAGCTGTCGGAGCTGCTGGCGGGCGAGCCAGGACCGTACATCCTGAGCGACCTGCGGCTCGGCGAAGGACCCGTGCACGTCCGGTACGGCGGTTTCACCCGGCGTAACTGCTACGACGCGCACGGGGAGTTGCAGCCGGCCGTGACCGGTCCCGACGGCGTGCTGGTGCCCGACCTGCGCGGCCCCGTCTTCCGCATACCGGACTGGGTGGATCCGCCCGCGTTCCTGCGCCCGCACCTGAAGGCCAGGGACGCGCTGACCGTGGGCGGCCTGCCCTACACCGTCGAGTCGGCGCTGCACTTCTCCAACGGCGGCGGTGTCTACCTCGCCCGTGACTCCCGCACCGGGGACCGGGTGGTCCTCAAGGAAGCCCGTCCGCACGCCGGTCTGGCGGCCGACGGCGCGGACGCCGTGACCCGGCTGCACCGCGAACGCCGGGCGCTGGAGCTGCTGTCCGGCCTCGACTGCACACCCGAGGTGCTCGACCACCTGACGGTCGGGGAGCACCACTTCCTGGTGCTGGAGCACATCGACGGCAAGCCGCTCAACACGTTCTTCGCCCGCCGGCACCCGCTCATCGAGGCCGACCCCGGTGAGGAACGGCTGGCCGAGTACACCGCCTGGGCCCTCGACGTCCACGCACGGGTGGAACGCGCCGTCGAGTCCGTCCACGCCCGGGGCGTGGTCTTCAACGACCTGCACCTGTTCAACATCATGATCCGCGAGGACGACAGCGTCGCCCTGCTGGACTTCGAGGCGGCCCACCGGGTCGACGAAGCCGGTCGGCAGACCGTCGCCAACCCGGGGTTCGTGGCGCCGCCCGACCGGAGGGGCGTCGCGGTGGACCGGTATGCGCTGGCCTGTCTGAGGCTCGCGCTGTTCCTCCCGCTCACCAGTCTGCTGGCGCTGGACCGGCGCAAGGCGGCCCACCTCGCCGAGGTGGCGGCCGAACAGTTCCCGGTGGGCCGGGCCTTCCTGGACGCGGCGGTCGAGGAGATCACGGGCGGGGCCACCGGCGCCCCGGCGGCACGACGGGCGGGCGGGCCGGTGGCTCCGGTCCGGCCGGACGACTGGCCCCGCAGCCGGGACTCGATGGCCGCGGCCATCCGCGCGTCGGCGACACCCTCCCGTACCGACCGCCTCTTCCCCGGCGACATCGCGCAGTTCGCCACAGCCGGCGGCGGACTGGCCTTCGGCCACGGCGCGGCGGGAGTGCTGTACGCCCTGGCCGAGAGCGGGGCGGGGCGGGACGAGGACGGGGAGCAGTGGCTGCTGGAGCGGACCAAACAACCGCCGTCGGGCATGCCGCCCGGTTTCCACGACGGGCTCGCCGGCCTCGCCTGGACGCTGGAGTACCTCGGCCACCACGACCGCGCCCTCGACCTCGCGGAGCTGCTCCTCGACCAGTCCTTCGACCGTCTGGCCCCGGACCTGCACAGCGGCACCGCCGGAGTGGGCCTGGCCCTGGACTCGCTGGCCGCGGCCACCGGGGAGACCGCCCTGCACACGGCGGCCCGGCGCTGTGCCGAGCTGACCGCCCGGGGCGGGCCGGCGGCCGGGGACGGGAGCACCGGCCGGGGCCGCGCGGGGCTGCTGCACGGCGCGGCGGGACGTGCCCTGCTCTTCCTGCGGCTGTACGAACGCGACCGGGACCCCGCCCTGCTCGACCTCGCGCGGGACGCGCTGCGCCAGGACCTCTCCCGCTGCGTCCGCGGCGCAGGAGGCGCACTCCAGGTCGACGAGGGCTGGCGGACCATGCCCTACCTGGGCGCGGGCAGCGTGGGCATCGGCATGGTGCTCGACGACTACCTGGCGCACCGGGAGGACGAGGAGTTCGCGCGGGCGAGAGGTGAGATCGTGGCAGCGGCGCAGGCCATGTTCTACGCCCAGCCGGGCCTGTACCGGGGCGTGGCCGGGATGGTGCTGTACCTCGGCCGCACGACGGCCGAAGTGCCCGGCACCGGTCCGCGGGCCGTCCGGCGTCAGCTGGACGCGCTCTCCTGGCACGCCATGTCCTACCGCGACCGGCTCGCCTTCCCCGGTGAGCAGATGATGCGCCTGTCCATGGACCTCTCCACGGGAACGGCGGGATGCCTGCTGGCCGTCGCCTCCGTCCACGGCACCCGGTCCGCCGGGCTGCCGTTCCTCCCGCCGCCGCGTACACCGGGGCGGCCCCATGACTCGGCCCCTTCCGGGGTCGTGATGCAAGAGAACCCGCTGTCCTACGAAGGGAAATGTCATGAACCTGTTCGACCTGCAGTCGATGGAGACCCCGAAGGAAGAGGCCATGGGTGACGTCGAGAGCGGCAGCCGCGCGAGCCTGCTGCTCTGCGGCGACAGCAGCCTGAGCGTCACCACCTGCAACTGACACCGGTGCTGACCGCCGGGGCGACGTGGTGAGTCACGTCCCCCGGCTCCGGCGCCCCGGGTTCCGGCCCGGGGCGCCGGAGCACGTTCCGGCGGACGGACGGACGGAAGGAGGCCGGCCGGTGCTGACGACCGGGTTCCGGGCACGGCGGGCGGGCAGGGCGAGGGACGGAGCCGACGGCGCGGAGCCGGGGCGCGCGCCCGAGGTGCTGGTGCTGCTGTGCTCGGTCGGAGCGGCCGTGGCGACGGTGGCCCAGCCCTTCGCCCTCGGCCGCACACTGGATCTGCTCCTGCGCGACGGCGGGGCCGGCGGTGCCGCGGGACGCTGGCTGGCGCTGAGTGCCGCGCTGCTTCTCGGTGAACTGCTGCTCGACAGCCTCACCTCCCTGTTCACCGGACGCTGCAACGCAGTGTGGACGGCGTCCCTGCGCTCCCGCGCCTTCGACGGTCTGCTGCGCGCCGTACCGGATCGCGCGCGGCCCTTCACCCCGGGGGACGTCGGGACCCGCCTGACCCTCAACGCCGCCGACGCGGGCGGCGCCCCGGCGGCCCGGGCGGCGCTGGCGGCGTCGATGGTCACGCCGGTGGGCGCGCTCGCGGCGCTGGCCTTCGTCGACATGTGGGTGGCGGCCTGCGTGCTGGCCGGGCTCCCCGCCCTGGCGCTGGTGCTGCGGACCTTCGCCCGTGACACCGGTGCCTCGGTGGCCGCCTACCAGGAGGCGCAGTCGCAGATCGCGTCCCGGCTGCTGGAGGCCCTGGAGGGCGCGGCGACGATCGCCGCCGCGGGGACCGGAGCCCGTGAACGAGCGCGTGTGCTGGAGCCGTTGACGCGGCTCGCCGCCCTGGGCCGGCGGATGTGGGCGCTGCACGGGCGGGCCCTGGGCCGAAGCGGTGTCCTGGTCCCCCTGCTCACCCTGGCCGCCACGGCCGTCGGCGGCCTGCGCCTCGCGTCGGGCGTCCTGAGCGTGGGCGAGCTGCTCGCCGTGTGCCGGTACGCGCAGTTGACGGCCGGCGTCGGCGGTGCCGCGTCCCTGCTGGGCGCGGTGGTGCGGGGCCGCGAGGCGCGGAACCGGACCCTGGCCCTGGCGCGCATGCCCGTGCTGGACCACGGAACGCGGTGTCTTCCCCCGGCGGGACCGGGCGAACTCGAACTGCGCGGCGTGCGGGTGGTGCGCGACGGCAGGCAGGTACTGCGCGCCGACGGCGTGCGGGTGCCGGGCGGCGCCACCGCCGCGGTGGTCGGCCGCAGCGGAGCGGGGAAGTCCGTCCTGGCCGCCGTGGCGGGTCGGCTGATCGACCCCGACGAGGGACAGGTGCTGCTGGACGGCGTCCCCCTCGACCGGTTGTCCCGGGAGGCGCTGCGCACCGAGGTCGCCTACGCCTTCGAGCGCCCGGCGCCGGCCGAGGGCACGGTCGCCCAGGTGGTCGCCGCCGGCTCCCGGCGGGTGTCGCCCGAGCAGGTCAGGGAGGCCTGCCGGGCCGCGGGCGCCGACGGCTTCGTCCGCCGGCTGCCGAGCGGTTACGACACCCCGCTGTCCGCGGCGCCGCTCTCGGGCGGCGAGTACCAGCGCCTCGGGCTCGCCCGGGCGTTCGCGCACGCCGGACGGCTGCTGGTCATGGACGACGCGACGTCCAGTCTGGACACCGCCACGGAGCACGAGGTGGACCGGGCGCTGCGCCACTCGGTGCGGCCCGGAACCAGGCTGGTGGTGGCGCACCGCCCGTCGGTGGCGGCCCGGGCGGACCTGGTGATCTGGCTGGAGGACGGGGGAGTGCGGGCCGTCGCGCCCCACCGCGAGCTGTGGGGGACGGCCGGTTACCGGGCGGTCTTCGGGGCCGGGGACACCGGGACCGCGGCGCCGGGTACGAGTGCCGGGCGCCGGGCCGAACCCGAGGAGGCACGGCCGTGACGCGCGTCGCGGAGACGGGCGACGGGACCGGGGCGCTGCGCCGCGTCGCGCCGCCCGCCCGTCGTTTCCTCGCCCGCCGCACAGGGGTGCTGGCGCGGCTCGCGCTCTGGTCGCTGGCCGAGACCGGGCAGGCGTTCCTCGTCGGCTACGGCGTGGCTCAGGCCGTCGACCGGGGGTTCCTCGCCGGTGACGTGCGCCGGGGGTTGCTGTGGCTCGCGGTCGCGCTGGTCGCCGTACTGTTCGGCGCCCCGGTGATCCGGGGCGTGTTCACCCAGCTGGCCGGGCTGACGGAGCCGCTGCGCGACGGCCTGGTGCGGCGCGCGGTCGACCGGTCCCTGGACCGGGCCGTCCGGGACGGGGCCGGCGGGACGGACCGGGCGGCCGTCTCCCGGCTGACGAATCAGGTCGAGATCGCCCGGGACAGCTTCGCCGGCCTCGTCCTGACCCTCAGGTCCTTCGTCTTCACCGCCGCCGGAGCGCTGCTGGGTCTGCTGTCGCTGCACCCCGCCCTCCTCGTGGTGGTGCTTCCGCCGCTGACGGGCGGCCTGCTGCTGTTCCTGGCGACGCTGCGGCCCATGGCGGCGGCCCAGCGGCGCGCCCTGGCGGCCGACGAGGCGCTGGGCGACCATGCGGCCCGGTCACGGGCGGCGTTGCGGGACCTGACGGCCTGCGGAACCGGGCCCGGAGCGGCGCGGCGCGGCGCGGCGCTGGTCGAGGGGGCCGCCGCCGCGGCCCGTGCCCTGGCCGGCTGGGCGGCGGTGCGCACGGCGGCGCTCGGCGTCGCGGGTCAGCTGCCCGTCCTGGCGCTGCTGCTGGCGGTGCCGTGGCTGCGCGGGCGGGGAGTGACGGCGGGCGCGCTGCTGGGAGCTTTCACCTATCTCGTCCAGTCGCTGCTGCCCGCCCTGCACACGCTGATGACCGCGCTCGGCGCGGCGGGGGCCCGGCTGCTGGTCGTCCTCGACCGGATCATCGGCCCGGAGCCGGAGCCGGAGCCGGAGCCGGAGCCGGCGCCGGATGCGGGGACGGGGACGGGGACGCCGGAGCCCGGGCACCCGGCCGCGCGCCGTCCGACTGCCGGCCCCGCCGTCGTCGGCGCCCGGTCACCGGTGCGCGGGCGACGTCCGGTGCGCGGCGGACCGACCGCGGCGGTGGAGCTGCGGTCCGTGACCCTGGCCTACGGCGCCCGCGCGCAGCCGGTCCTCGACTCGCTCGACCTGTGCGTCGCCCCGGGCGAGCGCCTCGCCGTCGTCGGACCGAGCGGCATCGGCAAGTCGACGCTCACCCGCCTGGTCGCGGGGACGCTCGCGCCGAGCGGCGGCCAGGTGCGGGTGGCCGGACGGGAGGTGACCGGGCGCGCCCCGGCCGAGCTCGCCGCGCTGCGGGTACTGGTGCCCCAGGAGGCGTACGTCTTCTCCGGGACCGTGGGGGACAACCTCGCGTACCTGTGTCCGGACGCGGACCGCGCGGACCTCGACGCCGCCGTCGGGTCCCTCGGCCTGCGGCCGCTGGTCGAGCGCCTGGGCGGGCTCGACGCCCCGGTGCGGCCCGCCGACCTGTCCCCGGGCGAACGGCAGCTCGTCGCGCTGGCACGCGCCCACCTGTCCCCCGCGCCCCTGCTGTTGCTCGACGAGGCCACCTGCCACCTCGACCCGGCGTCCGAGGCGCGCGCGGAGGAGGCCCTCGCGCGGCGCCGGGGGACACTGCTGGTGGTGGCGCACCGCCTGTCGTCGGCCGTCCGCGCCGACCGGGTACTGGTGCTGGACGGGACACAGGCGGTGTGCGGCACGCACGAGGAGGCGCTGGAGCGCTCACCGCTCTACCGTGACCTGACGGGCCACTGGAACGGCGGCCCGGCCCGGAGGCCCTGACCGGGGCCGGCCGTCCCCGGGGCGGTCCCCGCACGTCCGTCACGTCCATCCGGCGCTCTGGACGATGCGTATCGCGTCGACCCGGTTGCGGGCGCCCACCTTCCGGATCGCCGTGGCCATGTAGTTGCGGACGGTCCCCCGGGACAGATGCAGACGGGCCGCGATCTCGGCCATCGGCGCCCCCTGGGAGGCGAGGGACAGCACGCTCAGCTCGCGGGTGGTCAGCGGCATCTCCGCGCCCTCCAGCAGGGCGACCGTGAGCGTCTGGTCGAGGAAACGTTCCCCCTTGGCGACCGTGTGGACCGCCGTGATCAGCCGGCGCGCCGGGGCGTTCTTGTCGACCAGCCCGAGCGCACCGCCGTCGAACGCCCGACGGAGGATCCCCGGCCGCCTGGCGGTCGTCAGGACGACGAGCCGGTCCCCGCACAGCGTCCGGAAGGACGCGTCGTGTGTCTGCCCCGGCCCCCACAGGCAGTCACCGTCCACGACCCACACGTCCGTCGGCAACGCGTCGTGATCCGGCAGGCTGGCGCCGGGCGACATGGACGAGACCTCCAACGCGGTATCGGATCTGAGCAGTTGCACCAGTGCCGATCGCAACAGTTCCTCGTCGTGCACCACGACAGTACGAACCATTTCCCCCACCCTCTGTCAGCGGCTGCTCCCTGGGCAGCCGACCGCGCACTCCCTCCGCGCCAGGAGCCGTGTGCCCTGATTGCCCCGGGACAACACGACGCGTACGCACGTGCGAACCGCACCGGACGCAATCCGTCGTTCCCGGCGGCCCTCGGGGAGCGGGGACGGCTGTGCCCGCCCGGCCGAAAACGACGGAGCCGCACACCCTCCGGAGGGCGGCACCCGCCCGCGCGGAACGCGGCGACCGGCCGCCGTGCCCACGACGGCGTCCCCGCTGCCCTGGTTACGGCGGCACATCGCCGGCCGGAGCGGCCGTACCGCGCCGTACAGGAGGCGCCGGGGCAGGGGGCCGCCCCGTTCGAAGCGCGGCCGGAAACAGTCATCGCCCAATCTGGCGCGAATTCCACCGTCCGTCCGGAAAGACCGCGCTTCCCCCCGCCTCCCGTCGACCCGGCCCGGAACGGGCGCCGGTGGGCTGTCGGCGGGTTCCTCTGGTCTTTCGCCCACCCCCACAGCGGTGCACGCCGATCGGGCCGTCGCCGGACGCGCTGTGCCGGAATCCGGACCCGCGCGCGGCCACGCCGCCGCGCTGCGCCACGGCGGCTTCGTCACCGGCGCGGTGGCCAGGGCCGCGCCCGCGACGTCTTCGGCCGCCTCGACGAGGGGGACCCCGACCGGTACGCGGCCCAGTGGCTCGCCACGGTCGTGCACCTCACCGGCGCCGAAGCGGCGCTGCGCCGGGACCACTGTCACGGCGGGACCCCGGGGCCGGCCGGGTCCGCACGGTGATCCGGGACGGTCCACGAGGCGGCGCCGCACCTCACGTACCGACGACCTTCACGCCCGAGCCACCGCGCCCTTCCGCGACGTTCGCCGGTCCTGGAACACTCCTTCCGCGCGCACCCCTCAGCATCCGGCACCGTACGGGAGGCCCTCACCCATGCCTGGAGTCAACCGGCGCCGATTCCTCCAACTCACGGGAGCCACCACGGCGTTCAGTGCGCTGTCGGCGAGCATCGAGCGGGCCGCCGCGCTCCCGGCCCACCATCGCTCGGGGTCGATCGAGGACGTCGAGCACATCGTCGTCCTGATGCAGGAGAACCGCTCCTTCGACCACTACTTCGGCAGGCTGCGCGGCGTCCGCGGCTTCGGCGACCCGCATCCGGTGACGCTGGACGGCGGCAGGCCGGTGTGGCACCAGACCAGGAGCGACGGCACCGAGGTCCTGCCCTTCCACCCGGAGGCCGACGACCTCGGCATGCAGTTCCTGGAAGGGCTGCCGCACGGCTGGTCCGACGGCCAGGAGGCCTACCACAACGGCAAGTACGACCGCTGGCTGCCCGCCAAGGGCACCACCACCATGGCGTACCTGACCCGCGAGGACATCCCCTTCCACTACGCGCTCGCCGACGCCTTCACCGTCTGCGACGCCTACCACTGCTCCTTCATCGGTTCCACCGATCCCAACCGCTACTACCTGTGGTCGGGGCACACCGGCAACGACGGCACGGGCGGGGGCCCGGTCCTCGGCAACGACGAACTCGGCTACGACTGGACGACGTATCCCGAGCGGCTGGAGGAGGCCGGGATCTCCTGGAGGATCTACCAGGACATCGGCGACGGCCTGGACGCGGCCGGTCACTGGGGCTGGATCTCCGACGCCTACCGCGGCAACTACGGCGACAACTCCCTGCTGTACTTCAACAAGTACCGCGAAGCCGAACCCGGCGACCCCCTGTACGACAAGGCCCGCACCGGCACCGACGTCGGGAACGGCGACGGTTACTTCGACCGGCTCCGCGCCGACGTCAAGGCCGGACGGCTGCCGCAGATCTCCTGGATCGCCGCCCCCGAGGCCTTCTCCGAGCATTCCAACTGGCCTTCCAACTACGGCGCCTGGTACATCTCCCAGGTCCTGGACGCGCTCACCTCCAACCCGGCCGTCTGGGCGAGGACCGCCCTGTTCATCACGTACGACGAGAACGACGGCTTCTTCGATCACGTGGTGCCGCCGCTGCCGCCGAAGTCGGCCGCGCAGGGCCGCTCCACCGTAGACGTGTCCCTGGACGTCTTCGAGGGCGACGCCACCCACCGCGAGGGTTTCTACGGGCTCGGCCCGCGCGTGCCGATGCTGGTGGTCTCACCGTGGAGCAAGGGCGGGTACGTCTGCTCGGAGACGTTCGACCACACCTCGGTCATCCGGTTCATGGAGCGCCGCTTCGGTGTGCGCGAGCCGGGCATCTCGCCGTGGCGCCGCGCCGTCTGCGGCGACCTGACCTCCGCCTTCGACTTCTCCCGCAGGGACAGCCGGCCGGCCCGGCTGCCGGACACCGACGCCTACGAGCCGCCGGACCGCGACCGCCACCCCGACTACCGGCCCACGCCCCCGGCCGAGACCGGCATGCCCCGCCAGGAGCGCGGGCTGCGCCCGGCCCGCCCGCTGAAGTACGCCCCGGCGGTGGACGGCTCCGCCGACCCGGCGACCGGAAGGTTCACGCTGACCTTCGCCTCCGGCGCCCGGGCGGGCGCCGGCTTCCTGGTCACGTCCGGCAACCGCGCCGACGGCCCCTGGACCTACACGACCGAGGCCGGAAAGAGGATCTCGGACACCTGGAACTCGGCCTGCTCCGAGGGCTCGTACGACCTGACCGTGCACGGCCCCAACGGGTTCCTCCGCGTCTTCCGGGGACCGAACGGGGCCGCGGGCTGCGAGGTCACCGCCCGCCACACCGGCGACGACATCCGGCTGACGTTCGTCAACGAGGGGCCGGGCACGGCCCGGCTGCGGCTGGCCGACGGCTACCGCGGCCGTCCCGCGACCGTCACCGTCCGCCCCGGCGCCACCGTGCACCGCACCGTCGGCCTGCGCGCGAGCCACCGCTGGTACGACCTGACGGTCACCTCCCCGGCCGAGCCGGGCTACCTGCGCCGCTTCGCGGGGCACGTCGAGAACGGCCGGCCGGGCGTCAGCGACCCGGCGATCGTCACGGACTGACCGCGGGCCGGCCGGAGGGGCGACCGCGTCGCTGCGGCCAGTCGTGACTCCCCCCGGTGCCTCAAGGGCCCGAGAGGCACCCCCAGGGCGGATGGGGGTGCCTCCCGCTCGGACGGAGCCGGAGCGGGGGAGGCGCCCCGCCGGCGCCGGGCCGTGCGGTGCGTGGTGCCGCATCTCATCGGCACGAGCTCGTATTGATACGCCAGTGTACCGATACGCTTGTGTACCGGTACGGTCGCGTACCGGTACACTGGCGCATCAATCACCTGTGCCCGCTCGAAGGACGAGGAACCGAGCCGATGACGTCACAGGACGCGGACCGTCCCGGGTCGGCCGGGACCTCGCGCCGCTCCAAGATCACGCCGGAGCGCGAGCGGGAGTTCTTCGACGCCGTGCTGGACCGGATCCGCGAGTGCGGCTACGACGCCGTCACCATGGAGGGCATCGCCGCCAGCACGCGGTGCAGCAAGTCCACCCTCTACCGGCAGTGGCGGACCAAACCCCGGTTCGTCGCCGCCGCCCTGCGCTCCAGCCGGCGGACGCGGTTCGCCCGCATCGACACCGGCACCCTCGCCGGAGACCTGCGCGAGGTGGCGCGGTGCGCGGGGGAGTGGTCGCCGAAGGACACCACGCTGCTCCAGGCGCTCGGACACGCGGTCGTCCAGGACCGGGAGCTGGCGCGGGCGCTGCGCGAGGCGCTGGTCGACCCGGAGGTCGGCGCGCTGCAGGAGATCCTGCGGCGCGGAGTCGAGCGCGGTGAGGTCGCCGCCGGGAACCCGGCGCTGGAGTACGTCCCGGCGCAGATCTTCGGTGTGCTGCGGGTCCGGCCCGTACTGGAGGGCCGCAACGCGGACCCGGAGTACCTGATCCGCTTCGTGGAGGCCGCCGTGCTGCCGGCCCTCGGCCTCGAATGAGACTCAGGCCGCCGTCGACGGGATGACCACCGTACGGCGGCCTGACCGCGCCGCACCGTGGGGACGGGGGCGGCGCTCACCCCGGCCGGGTGGGACGCCTCTTGAGCGGAGGGGCGCCCCGTCCGGCCGTCGGCCGCGCGGTGTCAGACGTCCTGGCCGCTGCCGCCGCCCGACGACGCCTCGATGCCCTCGGTGATCTCGTCGAGGACGGACTGCCCCTGATCGGTGTCCACCCCGAAACGGACCACGACCATCCGCTGCGGCTGCGTGGGCGACGGGAAGGCCAGCGACTGGACGTACCCGTCGGAGCCCTTGCTGGTGACCGCCTTCCAGCGCACCAGATAGCCCTTCTGCCCGGCCACGGTCACGGCCCTGGACGCGAGGACGTCGTGCGAGGTGATCCTTCCGTACGCCGCACCGCCGTAGCTCTCCTCCGCGTTGGCGGGGATGTCCGCCTTGGCGACCTCCTCGGCGGTGGACCCGCGGATGCCGAACGCCAGGGCCGGAGCAGAGTACGCACCGCCCTCGGTGCACGTCCTGGAGGTGTCGCCGGGACAGTCGTACGAGTCCTTTGACGTCACCGAGGCGCCCACCTGTGATTCCTGGCCGTACCAGCCGTCCGGGACGGGCAGGCTGATGCCGCTCAGCGCGTCGGTCACCGACCCGCTCTCGATCCGCGGAGCCCCGGACCCGTCCGGCGCGGGCTCCGCACCGCCGGAACCCCCGTCCCGTCCGTCCGGGTCGCCGAACGGCCCGCCGTCCCGCCCGGCCGGCCCCTGCGAGGTCGTGGTGCCGCCCCCGCCGTCGTCCGTCAGCGCGTACACGCCCACACCGACGCTCGCCAGGACGGCGACGACGGCCGCCACCGCTGTCCCGTTCCGCACCTTGCGCCCTCGTCCGGGCGGGGCCGGAGCGGGGTACGCCGGGTGGGCCGGATACGCCGGCCCGCCCGTGCCGTCCGGCACCGGGGGACCCCAGGCGGCGGCCGGCCCCACCGGACGGACCTGCTCCGTCCAGGCCCTGCCGTCCCACCAGCGCTCGGTGGCCGGCCCCTCATTCGTCTGCCCGGGGTCGGGGTACCACCCGGGAGGAGTCACCTGCGTCATGCCCCCACCGTATGAGGCCTCGGTGAAAGCCGGATGAGAGAGCCCCGTCACACCCTCGCGCGGGCCGCCCGGCGATTCCCATCGTCCTTCCCCTCGGCAGCAGTTGACCATCAGAGCCCCTGCTGAGGGACGGCGCGCGCCGACTCCCCGCGGCCGTGTCACCCGTCACGGCAACACGTGGCGCGAGCGGGCACCGCTCGGACGGCAGGAGGACTACGCTCAAGGTCTGTACGTCATTCGGGCGACTCGGGGAGGTAGCGGGATGACGGAGATGCGGCCCCCGGCCGCTCTGTGGGAGCGCGACGAGGAAGTCGCCGTGATCACACAGGCCGTCGACACCCTGTGCGCGGACCGCTCCTCACCGGGCGGTCTGCTGGTGCTCCAGGGCGAGGCCGGGTTCGGCAAGACCGCGCTGCTGGCCGAGACCCGCCGCATCGCCGAGCAGCGCGGCTGCACCGTGTGGTCGGCCCGCGCCGGCGAGACCCTGCGCTCCGTCCCCTTCAACGTCGTGCGCCAGCTCCTCCAGCCCGCACTGGTGTCGATGCTGCCGGAGGAGGCGCGCGAGTACCTCGGTGACTGGTACGACATCGCCGGCCCCGCCCTCGGCATAACCGACCCCGGCGAGCGGTACGCCGACCCGCAGGGCGTGTGCGAGGGACTGGTCGCCGTCGTGCACCGGCTGGCCCGCCGGGACTGGCCGCTGGTCCTGCTGATCGACGACGCGCACTGGGCCGACCAGGAGACCCTGCGCTGGCTCGCCTCCTTCGCCGAACGCCTGGCGGACGTCTGCGTCCTCGTCGTGGTCGCCCGCCGGCCCGGCGGGATCTCCGAGGCCGGCGCCCGGTATCTGGACGCGGTCGCCGCCGACCGGCCCGTCGCCGTGCTCAGCGCCCTCACCCCGGAGGCCGCAGCCGGACTCACCCGCGCCACCCTGGGCGAGAACGCCGACGCCGCGTTCTGCCGCGAGGTCTGGGCCGTCACCGACGGCAACCCCTACGAGACCGTCGAACTCCTCGCCAAGGTCCAGGACACCGAACTCGAACCCGTCGAGGCCCACGCCGGCGAACTGCGGGACCTGAACCGCTCCGCCCGCGGCGGCGGACTCGTCGCCCGCCTGGAGCAACTCGGCATAGACGCCACCCGGTTCGCCTGGGCCGCCGCCATCCTCGGCAACGACATCACCGTCGACCTGGTGGCCCGGCTCTCCACCCTGAACGTCGACGCCGCCGCCCGCTGCGCCGAACGCCTGCGCAGCGCCCGCATACTCACCGTCGCCGACCCGTCCGCCAGGATCCGCACCGCTCCCGCCGACCTCGAGTTCGTCAACCCCCTGATCGCCACCGCCGTCTACAACTCCATCCCCGACGCCCTGCGCCGCGCCATGCACGGCATAGCCGCCCGGATCGTCACCGACTCCGGACGCGGCGCCGCCGCGGCGGCCCGCCACCTCCTCGAAGTGCACCCGGAGGACGACGAGGAACTCGTCCGGCAACTGCGCGAGGCCGCCCGCGAGCACCTCGCCGTCGGCGCCCCGGACGCCGCCCGCCGCTGCCTGGAACGCGCCCTGGAGGAACCGCCCCGCCCCGAGGTCCACGCGCGGGTCCTCTACGAACTGGGCTGCGCCACCTTCCTCACCGCACCCGCCCGCACCATCGGCCATCTGCGGGCCGCCCTCGGCATGCCCGGCCTCGACGGCGACCGGCGGGTGGACGCCGTGGTCCGCCTCTCCCAGGCGCTGCTGCACAACGACCAGATGGAGGAGGCCGTCCGCACCGTCGAGGCGGAGGCCTCCCGGCTGGGACCCGGCCCCGCGCAGATGCGGTTGCGGACCGTGCAGTTCATGTGGGAGGGCATCCACGCCGGCGAGACCGCCTCCCCCGGCCGATCCGAACGGCTGGCCGAACTCGCCGCCACCTGCACCGGCCGGGACAACTCCGAACGTGCGCTGCTCATCGTCCGCGGCTTCGACGCCATGATGCGCGGCGAGAACGCCGAGGAGATCGTCGAGATCTGCGACCGCGCCCTCGTCAACGGCCGTCTCGCCCCCGGCCTCGGCTGGACCGACTCCGAGTGGGGCGTGGAGCTGCTGCTGATGCTGGCTGACACCTACGCGTACACCGACCGCCTCGATCGCGCCGAGAGCCTCTACAACGAGGCCCTGCACGCCTACGACACGGCGGGCTGGAGCGGCGGCCACCTGGCCCTGGCCCACGCCTACGTGGGACTCGGACGCCGCAGGCGGGGCCGGCTGGAGGCGGCGGAGGCGGCACTGCGCGAGTCCCTGCGCCTGGCCGAACACGTCGGCCGCGGACTGCCCCTGTACTGGACGGCGACCTGCAACCTGGTCGACACCCTGCTCGCGCGCGGTCATGTCGACGAGGCATGGGAGGTGGCCGAACGGTACGGCTTCGCACCGCCCTACCCGTCCACCATCGTGCTGCCCGACCCGCGCTCCGTGCGCGGCCGGCTGCTGCTCGCCGTCGGCCGTGTCCAGGAGGGCGTCAACGAACTGGAGGCGGCGCAGAAGGCGGCGGCCGTGCGCGGCCACCACAATCCGGTGCACGTCTTCTGGGCCGCCGACCTCGCCCGCGCCCTCGCCACCGAGGACCCCGTCCGTGCCGCCCGGCTCGCCGTCGACGTCCGCCGGCAGGCCGAACGCTTCGGCACGGACACCGCCATAGGAGAGGCCCTGCGCGTCGCCGCCGCCCTGGAGACCGGCCAGCGCGCGGTCCGCCTCGCCGCCCAGGCGGTCGCCTACCTGGAGTCCTCCCCCTGCCAGTACGAACACGCCGCGGCCCGAGTCGAGTACGGTATCCTCGCCCGTTCCGTCCCCGACCTCGAGCGCGGCCTCGCCCTGGCCCGCTCCTGCGGCGCCGACGGCCTGGTGGAGCGGGCCAGGGAGGAGCTCGGGGCGGGCGTGGGACCGCGCTAGCGCCGAGGACGCCCCCGGCTACCCGTCCTCCTCCGCCAGCACCCGCTGAGCCGTCGCGAACGCCGAGTTCGCCGCCGGGACCCCGCAGTACACGGCCGTCTGGAGCAGCACCGCCCCGATCTCCTCGGCGGTGAGCCCGTTGCGGCGCGCCGCGCGGACGTGCATGGCCAGCTCGTCGTAGTGGCCGTGCGCGACCAGCGCCGTGAGCGTGACCATGCTGCGTTCGCGGCGGGTGAGGGTCGGGTCGGTCCAGATCTCGCCCCAGGCGTAGCGCGAGATGAAGTCCTGGAAGCGTGCCGTGAACGGCGTCTGCCGGGCCTGCGCCCGGTCCACGTGCGCGTCGCCCAGCACCTCCCGGCGCACCTCCATACCGCGCCGGGCGGCCCCGCCGAAGTGCGTCCGCAACGCGGTCAGCACCGCCTCCGGGCGCTGGGCCGGCGCCAGGTGCGAGGCGCCCGGGATCTCCACCAGTGCGGCGTCCGGCACCGCGTCCGCGATCTCCCGCAGATGCTCGGGCGGCGTCGCCGGGTCCTCCCGGCCGGCCACCAGCAGCGTCGGCACGGACACCTCCGCCAGCCGGTCCCGCAGATCGAACGAGGCCAGCGCGTCGCAGCAGGCGGCGTACGCCCCCGGGTCGGCCTCCCGGTGGTCCCGGACCAGCCCCGGCACGGTGAACCCGGACGTGAACCACCGGGCGTGCGCGCCCTCCGCGAGGCCGGCGAGCCCCTCGCGACGCACCAGCGCCGCCCGCTCCTGCCACGGCTTCGCGCCGTTGAAGTGCGCCGAGGAACAGATCACGGCCAGCGACGACAGCCGGTCCGGATGGTGCACGGCCAGATGCAGCCCCACCGCGCCGCCCAGCGAGACGCCCGCGTACGCGAACCGCTCGATGCCGAGCGCGTCGGCGAGCGCGAGCACCAGGCCGGCGAGGTCGCCGACGGTCGCACCGGCGCCGATCAGCCCCGCCGCCGAACCGCCGTGCCCCGGCAGGTCCCAGCGGACCACGCGGTGCGCGACCGACAGCTCGGGCGCCACCTCGTCCCACAGGGCGTACGAGGTGCCGAGCGAGGGGCCGAGCAGCAGCGGGGGAGCGGAAGAAGGGCCTTCCGTAAGGTGGTTGAGGAGGGTGTCGGTCAACGTCGCTCCAGGGCGCGGTCGGTGAGCGGGCCGGCGGAACCGGTGTAATGGGCGGGGTCGATGAGCGAGGAGACGTCGGTCTCCTCCAGCTCGCTCTCTCCGGCGAGCAGTTCGCCGAGGTCGCGCCCCTCCTGGTACGCCCGCCGGGCCAGCTCCGTGAGCAGCTCCTTCGCGCGGGCGCGACCGAGGACCGGCGCCAGTTCGGCGGACAGCCGCTCGGAGACGATCAGTCCGTGGGTGAGCCGGAGGTGGTCACGCATGGCCTCCGGACACACCCGCAGTCCCTCGGCCAGTTCGGCCGCGTCCCGGGCGGCGCCGCCCACCAGGCGGAGCAGGTCCCTCAGCGGTTCCCACTCGGCGTGCCAGGCGCCGGCCGGCCGCTCGTCCTCGGCCACCAGCGAGCCGTACAGTGTCGCCGCGAGCTGCGGTGCGCGCCGCGCCGCCGCGACGATCAGTGTCGAGCGCACCGGATTCGCCTTGTGCGGCATGGCCGAGGAGCCGCCCCCGCCGCCCTCGGCGACCTCGGCGATCTCCGTGCGCGAGAGGGTGAGGACGTCCACGGCGAGCTTGCCCAGCGCGCCGGCGGCGAAGGCGAGACAGCCGGCGAGGTCGGCGACCGGTGTGCGCAGCGTGTGCCAGGGCAACAGGGGCTCGGCGAGCCCGAGCTCACGGGCGTACGCGCCCGGCAGCGCGGTGGCGTCCTCGGCCCCGTACGCGGAGAAGGCCGCCAGCGTCCCCGCGGCGCCGCCGAGTTGGGCGGGCAGTGAGCCGCGTACCGCCGTCATCCGGTCCCGCGCGTCCAGCACCAGCGACCGCCACCCGGCCGCCTTCAGCCCGAACGTCGTCGGTACGGCGTGCTGGGTCAGCGTCCGGCCCGGCATCGGTGTGTCACGGTGCTCGGCGGCCAGGCGGGCCAGGGCCCGCCGGCAACGGTCGAAGTCGGCGAGGACCGGTCCCAGGGCGCGGTGGGCGACCAGCATCATGGCCGTGTCCATCACGTCCTGGCTGGTCGCCCCCCGGTGCACGTACGGGCCGTGCTCCGCGCCGACCGCCCGGGTCAGCTCCGCGACCAGCGGGATCACCGGATTCCCGCCGCCCCGCGCCCGTACGGCGAGGGACGCGACGTCGAAACCGGCCGGGTCGGCCGCCTCCGTCACCGCCGTCGCCGCCCGGGCCGGGGCGAGTCCCAGTGCGGCCTGGGCGCGGGTCAGCGCGGCCTCCGCATCGAGCAGCGCCCGCAGGAACGCCGTGTCCGCCGTCTCGGCGGCGGCCGGGGAACCGGCCCACCCGGGGGCGAGCAGGCCGGTGTCGGAATCGGCTGGTGTCACTGGAACTCCAGGAAGACCGTCTCGCCCTCGCCCTGAAGGCGGATGTCGAAACGGTACGTGCCCGCGCTCTCCTCGCCCGCGACCAGCGTGTCGCGGCGCCCGGTGTCGAGCCGGGACAGCAGCGGGTCCGCCGCCAGCGCCGCCTCGTCGCCCGGCAGGTAGACCCGGGTGAACAGGTGCACCAGCAGCCCCCGCGCGAACACGCACACACTGAGGTACGGCGCGTTCCCGCCCCGGGCTCCGGGACGGAGCGTACGGGCGTACCAGTGGCCGTTCGCGTCGGTCCGGATCCGCCCGAAGCCGGTGAACTCCACGCCGTTGCGGCCGAGGAAGCCGCCGCTCGCCGGGTCCCGGCGCATCGAACCGTCCGTCGTCGGCACCCTCCCCTCGGGGTCCGGCCCCCACAACTCCAGCAGCGCGTCCGGCAGTGGACGGCCCTCGCCGTCGTACACGTACCCGTGCACGGTGACGGTGTCCGGGTGTCCGACGGGCGCGATGTCCTCACCGCCGGGGAAGGGCAGGGCGTGGCCGTAGAAGGGGCCGATCGTGTGCGACGGGGTGGGCAGCACGGTCTCCGGACGGGTGGTGTCGATCTTCGTCATGGTGGGTCAGCGCCCCTCTTCCATCCAGGTGGCCTGCGGTCCGTCGAGCACGATGTCCCAGTGGTAGCCCATCGAGAACTCCGGCACCGACAGGTTGTGGTCGTAGGTCGCGACCAGCCGCTGTCGGGCGGCGTCGTCCGTCACCGACTGGATGATCGGGTCGTACGGGAAGAGCGGATCGCTGGGGAAGTACATCTGTGTCACCAGCCGCTGGGCGAACGCCGTACCGAAGACCGAGAAGTGGATGTGCGCGGGCCGCCAGGCGTTGAGGTGCTGGCGCCAGGGGTACGGGCCCGGCTGGATGGTGGTGAAGCGGTAGGAGCCGTCGTCGTCGCTGAGGGTGCGGCCCACGCCGGTGAAGTTCGGGTCCAGCGGGGCGTCGTGCTGCTCACGCCGATGGGCGTACCGTCCGGCCGAGTTGGCCTGCCAGATCTCCACCAGCTGGCCGCGCACCGGCCGTCCGTCGCGGTCCAGCAGCCGGCCGGAGACGGTGATGCGCTCGCCGATCGGCTCACCGGCGTGCTGCCGGGTGAGATCGTTGTCGATCTCGGTGATGTCCCGCTCCCCGAACGCGGGGGAGTACAGCTCCACCAGCTCCGGGTCCTTGGTGACGTCGATGGCGACCGGCGGCTGCTTCGGGTGGCGCAGCGCCGAGGAGCGGTACGGCGCGTAGTCACGGCGCGGGTGGTGCTCGACGGGCGCGCCGTCGGCGACCCGCTTCCCGTACGCGGCGCGCTCGGACGCGATCTCCCGGTCGATGTCGGCTTGAGTGAGTACGTCGGTCACGACAGGCCCTCCCCGAGGGTGAGTTCGGCTCCGGTCCTGGCGGTGATCTCCTCGACGGTCACGCCGGGAGCGGTTTCGGCGAGGACGAGCCCGCCGTCGGTGACGTCGAGGACGCCGAGGTCGGTGATGATCCGGTCCACGCACTCCCTGCCGGTCAGCGGAAGCGAGCACTCCGTCACGATCTTCGGCGAGCCGTCCTTCGCGGAGTGGGTCATCACCACGATCACCGTGCGGGCGCCGTGGACCAGGTCCATCGCGCCGCCGATGCCGGTGACGAGCTTGCCGGGTACCGCCCAGTTGGCCAGGTCGCCGCGCCCGGACACCTGCATCGCGCCGAGGACGGCGACGTCGATGTGCCCGCCGCGGATCATCGAGAAGGACAGCGCCGAGTCGAAGAAGGAGGCGCCCGGAAGGACCGTGACGGTCTCCTTCCCGGCGTTGATCAGGTCCGGGTCGACTTCCGCCTCGGCAGGGTACGGTCCGGTGCCCAGGATGCCGTTCTCGCTCTCCAGCACCACCTCGACCCCGGCCGGGAGGTGGTTGGGGATCAGTGTGGGCAGGCCGATGCCGAGATTGACGTACTGGCCGTCGCGCAGTTCCCGGGCCGCCCGCGCGGCCATCTCCTCCCGTGTCCAGGCCATCAGCCGCTCACCGTCCGCCGCTCGATCCTCTTGTCCGCCGCCTGCTCGGGCGTGAGGGCGACCACCCGCTGCACGAAGACCCCCGGCAGGTGTACCGCGTCCGGGTCGAGGGCGCCGGGCTCGACCAGCTCCTCCACCTCCGCCACCGTCACCCGGCCCGCCGTCGCGGCGAGGGGGTTGAAGTTGCGGGCGGACCTGTTGAACACGAGGTTGCCGTGCCGGTCGCCCTTCGCCGCCCGCACCAGCGCGTAGTCGGTGCGGATGCCGCGCTCCAGCACGTACTGGGCGCCGTCGAACTCCCGGACCTCCTTCGCGGGCGAGGCGAGCGCCACCCCGCCGGAGCCGTCGTAGCGCCAGGGCAGTCCGCCCTCGGCGACCTGCGTGCCCACCCCGGCCGGGGTGTAGAACGCCGGGATGCCGGCGCCCCCGGCGCGCAGCCGCTCCGCGAGGGTGCCCTGCGGGATCAGCTCCACCTCCAGCTCGCCGGCCAGGTACTGCCGGGCGAACTCCTTGTTCGCGCCGATGTAGGAACCGGTCACCCGGGCGATCCGGCCCGCCGCCAGCAGCACCGCGAGCCCGGACTCCATCGCCCCGCAGTTGTTCGAGACGACCGACAGCCCGTCGACCCCCCGCTCGTACAGCGCCTGGATCAGCACGTTCGGCACACCGCTGAGGCCGAAGCCGCCCACCGCCAGTGACGCGCCGTCCGGCACGTCAGCCACCGCCTCCGCAGCCGAGGCGACCACCTTGTCCATCCGAGGGATCCCGTCCTTTCCGGGCGACCCGACCGAGTTAGTCAGGGCACTGAGTATTCCCGCGAGGTCGGCCACACGCTGCCATCGAGAGGGTCGGAGCGTCAATACCCTGCTCAAACACGTACCGAACGGCACAGGGGTCACGACGAGGACGCCTCTGTGCGGGTATCGTTCAGTGCACCAACGAAAACGACGAGGGAGCGCACATGGCCGCGGTGGACCTCGCCACCCACCCCGGGCACCTCGCCCGGCGGCTCCAGCAGACGCACTACCTGCTGTGGAACACGATGGTCTCCGAGGAGATCACCTCGCCGCAGTTCGCGGTCCTCAACGCGCTCGTCGCCGAGCCGGGTCTTGACCAGCGCACCGTCGGGGAGCGGGTCGGGCTGGACCGGTCCACCATCGCCGAGGTGATCGGCCGGCTCATCCGGCGCGGGCTGCTGGACAAGGTCCGTGATCCGCAGGACGGCCGCCGCTTCCTGCTGCGCCTCACCGACGACGGCGTGCGCACCCACCGCAGGCTGACGGTGCGCACCGCGCGGATGAACCAGGTCTTCCTGGCCCCGCTCGACGCCGACGAGCAGGCGCTCTTCATCGACCTGATCCGGCGGGTGGCGGACGCGGCCGAAGGCCTGCGCGATCCGGCCCCCTCCCCGGCGGCCCCGCGCTGACCGGGCCGATCGGGCCGTCCGCGCGTACACCCCCACACCCGACCGTGCGCGAAGCCCGTCCGCCCGCCCTCCACGGCGGCGGACGCGGTGCCGTCCCGCGCGGCCGGACGGGCCCGGCGCGCCCGGCGCCCGCGTCCGCCCCACAGCACGGTGGCCCTTCCCGGAACCCACCGTCTCCGGTGTACGGGGTCGGCGGCCCCGCCGGGACGCCCCGGCGGCACGCCCCTGACTCCGCGCCCACCGGCGCCACCGCGTCCGCCTCGTGCCGTCCGTTGTCCTGATCGTGCGTTCCTCCGGCCGGCGACGGCCGGAGGCGCTCCGTGCGGCGGCCTGCGCCGACCGGGTCGACGGCCGGCGGTTCGGCGTGGGGCGGCTCGGGTACCCGGACGCCCACCGCGTGAACGACACACCGGTCACCACGGAGGGAGCAGGCTGCGATGAGGGCACTGACCTGGCAGGGAAAACGGGACGTGAAGGTGGAGAACGTGCCCGATCCCCGGATCGAGGAGCCGACGGACGCGATCATCCGCGTCACCTCCACCGGACTGTGCGGATCCGATCTGCATCTCTACGAGGTCCTCACCCCGTTCATGGCCCCGGGCGACATCCTCGGCCACGAGCCGATGGGCATCGTCGAGGAGGTCGGCGCGGCGGTGCCCGACCTGCAGGTCGGCGACCGGGTCGTGGTGCCGTTCCAGATCGCCTGCGGCAACTGCTGGATGTGCCTGACCGGACTGCCCACCCAGTGCGAGACCACCCAGGTCAGCTCCGAGGGCATGGGCGCGGCCCTGTTCGGCTACACCCGGCTGTACGGTGCGGTGCCGGGCGCCCAGGCCGAGTACCTGAGGGTCCCGCAGGCCCAGTACGGCCCGATCAAGGTGCCCGAGGGCCCGTCCGACGACCGGTTCGTCTACCTCTCCGACGTCCTGCCCACCGCCTGGCAGGCGGTCGCCTACGCCGGTGTCCCGAAGGGGGGCAGCGTCGCCGTGCTCGGGCTCGGCCCCATCGGCGACATGGCCTGCCGGATCGCCCAGGTCCAGGGCGCGGGACGGGTGTTCGGCGTGGATCTGGTCCCGGAACGGCTGAACCGGGCGAAGCAGCGGGGCGTGGAGACCTTCGACCTGCGCTCCTTCGACGACGAGAAGGAACTCGTCGCCGCGATCCGCGACCAGACCGACGGCCGCGGCCCCGACGCCGTGATCGACGCCGTCGGCACCGAGGCGCACGGCAGCGCGGCGGCCCGCATGGTGCAGAACGCCTCGGCGCTGCTGCCCCGCAAGCTCAGCGGTCCGATGGCGGAACGCTTCAGCGTCGACCGGCTCGCCGCCCTGTACACCGCGATCGAACTGGTGCGCCGCGGCGGCACCATATCGATCAGCGGCGTGTACGGCGGCATGGCCGACCCGATGCCCATGCTCACCCTGTTCGACAAGCAGATCCAGATGCGCATGGGCCAGGCGAACGTACGCCGCTGGAGCGACGAGATCATCCCCTACCTCACCGACGAGGACCCCCTGGGCGTCGACGACTTCGCCACCCACCGGGTGCCGCTCGACGAGGCGCCGCGGGCCTACGAGATGTTCCAGAAGAAGCAGGACGGCGCGGTCAAGGTGCTGATCAAGCCCTGACCCGGGAGCCGGGGACCCGGCCGGGTGAGGCCGGGCCGGGTCAGGAAGCCGGAACCCCGGCTTCCTGACCGGTGGGGACCTACAGCTCCCTGATCCGGACGTCCCGGTAGGAGACGACGTCCGTCGTGCCGTGCACCTGCAGTCCGATATGGCCGGAGGTGAACCGCCGCCCGTCCGTGCCCGGGTCGTCCGAGCGCGGCGGGGCGAAGTCCTGGCCGCCGGTGTTGTCGAACTCGTTGATCGGCACGCCGTTGCGGTAGACCGAGTAGTGCTGGTCCACCACCCGGATCTCGTAGTCGTTCCAGGTGCCCTTCTGCGTCACGCCCGCGCCGGCCAGGCCGACCCGGTCGAAGCCGTGGACCGAGCCCGTCTTGTACATGTCGCCGGTGGGCGAGTCGAACACCTGCACCTCGTGCCCGTACGTGATGGCGACCCACTCCGGCCGCGACTCCTCCGGGTGGTCGTGGACCTGCGGGAACCGTACGAACACGCCGGAGTTGGCGTTGCCCGCGCCCGGGGCGTCGTCACGCCACTGGAACCTCAGCGAGAAGTCGCCGTACTTGCGCTCGGGGAACCACAGCATGCCGAGCCCGCTCCTCGTGGTGCCGGAGGTGATCGACCCGTCCGGGTTCAGCGCGAACGAACCGCCGCCCACCTGTTCCCACTTGGCGAACGACTCCTGACTGCTGTCGAGGATCTTGTGGTAGCCCTCGGTCCGGCCGGGCTCGCCGATGCCGGACTGACGGGCCGCCTTGTCGATCGCCCGGTACTCCTGCTGGTCGACGACCCCCTTCTTCCTGAGCCCCTCCAGGACGCTCCTCACGTGCTTCAGGAACAGCGCCTGTGAGGTCCACTCCTTCTCGTCCTCGATCAGCTCGCCGATCCGGCACCGGTTGTCGGTGACCCGGTTCGGCACGCCCGAGTCGACCGTGCCGACGACCACCGTCAGCCGCTCGTCGTACTCGGGGCAGTGGGGCGCGGGCACCCCGCCGTCCGCCACGACCGTGAAGCTCACCGTGAGCGGATCGGAGGTGTTGCCGACCCGGTCGCTCGCCCGGTACGCGACCGTGTGCCGGCCCGCCCGGTCGACGACCACGGGGCCGGTGTACGCCAGGTACGGCCCGCCGTCGAGCGAGTACTCGATGCCGGCGACGCCGGAGCCCCCGTGCCCGTCGTCCGCGCTGAGGACGACGGTGGCCTCACCGAGGTAGGCGTCGGCGGAGTTCCTGACGCCCGTCACCGTCACGCCGGTCGCCGGCGGGGCGGTGTCCTGCGGGGGAGCGGCGACGACGGTGAACTCCACGCTCTTCTCCGCCGCCGCGTTGCCCGCCCTGTCGGTGGCCCGGTAGCGCACCGTGTGGGCGCCCACCCGGTGCACCATCACCGGGGCGGTGTACGGCTGCCAGGCGCCGTCGGCGCCGATCGCGTACTCGATGGTGTTGACGCCGGTGCCGGTGTCCGACGCGGTGACGGTGACCGTCGCCATGTCGACGTAGGCACCGTCGTCGTTCCTCTCGCCGGCCACCGTCGCCGAGGTCTCCGGCGAGGTGGTGTCGTCCGACTGCGGGGCGACGACGGTGAACTCGACGCTCCTCTCCGCCGACACGTTGCCCGCCTTGTCCAGGGCGCGGTAGCGCACGGTGTGCGTGCCGACCTGGTCGACGACGACCGGGGCGGTGTACGGCTGCCAGGCGCCGTCGGCCCCGATCGCGTACTCGACCCGGTCCACGCCCGAGCCCTCGTCGGTGTCCTGCCCGACGCGACCCACACCATCGTCTTCAACGACATGTCGATCAACAACAAGCCGGCGCACACCGGCCCTGACTTCGAGGCCACCGTGGGCGACCGCGTAGAGATCGTCATGATCACGCACGGCGAGTACCACCACACGTTCCACATGCACGGTCACCGCTGGGCCGACAACCGCACCGGCATGCTCACCGGACCCGACGACCCGAGTCAGGTCATCGACAACAAGATCTGCGGCCCGGCCGACTCCTTCGGCTTCCAGGTCATCGCGGGGGAGGGCGTCGGGGCGGGCGCCTGGATGTACCACTGCCACGTCCAGAGCCACTCGGACATGGGCATGGTCGGCCTGTTCCTGGTGAGGAAGCCGGACGGCACCATCCCGGGCTACGACCCGCACGAGCACGCCCACGGGGCGGCCGCCGGGGAGGGCCACGAGCACGGGCACTGACGCACCGGACGCGATCCGAGAGCGCTCTCGCCCGTGGCCGGGCCGGGGCTATCCTTTCCCGCAGCCGCAGGTGAGGAGCCCCGAAGTGACCGACACAGTGCCGCGCCCCACGCTGGAGGCCGTGGCCGCGCGGGCCGGGGTCTCCCGGGCCACGGTCTCCCGCGTGGTCAACGGCTCCGACGGGGTGCGGGAACGTCTGGCCGAGCGGGTGAGGCGGGCGGTGGAGGAACTCGGGTACGTACCGAACCAGGCCGCCCGCAGCCTGGTGACGAAGCGCCACGACGCCATCGCCGTCATCGTGGCCGAACCGGAGACCCGGGTCTTCGCCGATCCCTTCTTCGCCCGGCAGCTGCGCGGCATCAGCAAGGAGCTGACGGCCCACGACAACCAGCTCGTGCTGCTGCTCACCGAGGACCGCGACGACCACGCCCGCGTCGGCCGCTACCTGGCCGGCGGCCATGTCGACGGCGCACTGGTGTTCTCCCTCCACATCGACGACCCGCTGCCCGGACTGATCCAGCGGGCCGGTCTGCCGACGGTCTACGGCGGCAGGCCCGACTGGAACGGCGGCCGGCGCGGCGTCGCCTACGTCGACAGCGACAACCGGGGCGGCGCCCGCGACGCCGTGCGGCATCTGCTCGGCCTCGGCCGCGGCCGTGTCGCCCACATCACCGGCGCCCTCGACCAGACCGCGGCGCTGGACCGGCTCGACGGCTTCCGCGACGTCATGGTCGACGCCGATCCGCGACTGGTCGCAGAGGGCGACTTCACCCCGGCCGGGGGCGAGCGGGCGATGCGGCGACTCCTCGACAGCTGCCCCGGCCTGGACGCGGTGTTCGCCGGCAACGACCTCATGGCGGCGGGCGCCCTGCGCGTGCTGCGCGAACACGGGCGGCGGGTACCGGACGACGTGGCGGTCGTCGGCTTCGACGACATGCTGCCGATCGCCGAACAGACCGAACCGCCGCTCACCACGGTCCGCCAGGACATCGAGGAGATGGGCCGGCTGATGGCCCGCCTCCTCCTGCGCGACCTGGACGGCACCACCGCGTCCGACGAGAACGCCGACGGCGCCCCGTCCGCCGTGATCTTCCCGACGACCCTGGTCCGACGGGCGTCCGCCTAGGACCTCCGCCGACCGCGGGCACGTCGTGCCTCCTCCAGTGCCCCGAAGGCCCGGAAGGCGCCCCAGGGCGATGAGGCCCCGGTCGAGCGAAGCCGGGAGAGGGAGAAGCCGGGAGCGGAGGAGGCGCCCCGTAAGCGCCGGGCCGCGTGGAGCCCCTCCGGCCCGCCTCGACGCGGCGCACTCCGCGAGTGCCGGGCCGTGCGACCCCCCCCGGCCCGCG
Organism: Streptomyces pimonensis; assembly: GCF_041380215.1. Lineage (NCBI taxonomy): Bacteria > Bacillati > Actinomycetota > Actinomycetes > Kitasatosporales > Streptomycetaceae > Streptomyces > Streptomyces pimonensis. The sequence continues at coordinate 34,864 of NZ_JAHWZY010000006.1, read as the reverse complement.
GGCCCGTGACACATCCGCCCGAGTGCTTCACCGGCGACAGCCGGCAGGGCGGTGGAGGGCGCGGCGGTGACCTTCCCCGACGGCGCCCGCACCTCCGTCGGCCCCGCCGGGACGGGCGAGGAGGGCATGTCCGGCGGGCTGGTGCCGCAGGCCGACGACCCCGCCGGGGCGGAGTCCGGCGGGCCCCACCGGCTGCCCTGCTTCGGGGTGGACGACACGGGCACCGCCGTCGCCAGGACCGTCGAGCTGGGCGGCGGGGCGCTGATGCCCGTCACCTCCGTCGCCGGCCGGACGGCCCGCCTGGAGGACCCGTACGGCGCACGGTTCGCCGTCCTCAGGAGTGATCCGCGCGAGACCTGACACGCCCGGCGCGCCGCCGTGCGCGCCGGGCGCCCCGGCGTCATCATCATGCGGTCGTGGGAGGCCCAAAGGGCCCTCCGTTGATTCCGCGTTGATCGGACGTTTTTCGCCGCACGGCACGCTTTCGGTCATGCACACCGAAACGATTCCGTCGCCCGACCTCGCCTGGCAGGAGGAGGCGCTGTGCGCGCAGACGGGGGGAGACTTCTTCTTCCCTGAGCCCGGTAGCTCGGTCCGTGAGGCCAAGCGGATCTGCGGTCTCTGCCCGATCCGGGGCGCCTGCCTCGAGTACGCCCTGGCCCACGACATGCGCTTCGGTGTCTGGGGCGGCATGTCGGAGAAGGAGCGCCTGGAACTGCGGCGCGCCGGACGGTAGTCCCCGCCGGTCGCCGGTCGCCGGTCGCCGGTCGCCGGTCGCCGGTCGCCGGACCGGGAGGACCGGTACGGCCGGCGCCGTCCCCCGCGACGGGGGCCGACGCGCGGCCGGACGTGGGGCAGAGGCGGTCGCGCCGCCTCGCCCGGGCGGACACGCTGGTTCCGATCGGGCCGTCCCGGCCCCTCGCGCCCCGGCCGGGCCTCAGTGGCCGGCGCGGGCCGCCATCCGGGCCTTGCGGGCCGCCAGCTTCTCGTCGAACTTCGCGGCCTCCGCGTCCAGGCCCCCCATGAACAGGCCCAGTTCCTCCTGGGCCTTGAGGCCCTCGGGACCCAGCCCGTCGATCTCCATGACCTTCAGGAAGCGGAGCACCGGCTGGATCACGTCGTCGTGGTGGATGCGCAGGTTGTAGACCTCGCCGATGGCCATCTGCGCGGCCGCCCGCTCGAACCCGGGGATGCCGTGGCCGGGCATCCGGAAGTTCACCACGACATCGCGCACCGCCTGCATCGTGAGGTCCGGAGCCAGTTCGAACGCCGACTTGAGCAGGTTGCGGTAGAAGACCATGTGCAGGTTCTCGTCGGTCGCGATCCGGGCCAGCATGCGGTCGCAGACCGGGTCGCCGGACTGGTGGCCGGTGTTGCGGTGCGAGATGCGGGTGGCAAGTTCCTGGAAGGCGACGTAGGCGATCGAGTGGAGCATCGAGTGCCGGTTGTCCGACTCGAAGCCCTCGCTCATGTGCGCCATGCGGAACTGCTCCAGCTTGTCCGGGTCCACCGCCCGCGAGGCGAGCAGGTAGTCCCGCATCACGATGCCGTGCCGGCCCTCCTCGGCCGTCCAGCGGTGCACCCAGGTGCCCCAGGCGCCGTCCCGGCCGAACAGCGTGGCGATCTCGTGGTGGTAGCTGGGGAGGTTGTCCTCGGTGAGCAGGTTCACCACCAGCGCGATCCGGCCGACCTCGGTGACCTTCGACTGCTCCTTGTCCCAGGCCTCGCCGTCCTCGAAGAAGCCGGGGAAGTTGCGGCCGTCGCTCCACGGCACGTACTCGTGCGGCATCCAGTCCTTGGTGACCTTCAGGTGCCGGTCGAGCTCCTTCTCGACCACTTCCTCCAGCGCGTACAACAGCCGGGCGTCGGTCCAGTCCGAAGGGCTGCCGAGGTGGGGAGAAGTGTGGGGAGAGGTGAGCGACACGGGTGACTCCATGGGGACGGTGACATACGGGGATCCGGCGAGCGGTGCCGGGAACCTACGGAATCGTAGGCTACGTAGCCGTAGGTTACGTAGCCGTAGGTTAAGGGTGTCGTAAAGAGGCTGATCAGCGGGGTTCCCCCGGAGTGTCGTCCCGCCCCGGAGCCGTGGATCGCTGCGCCCTACGGTGACACGGTCACTGGTCAGAGGCGCAGTTCACGAAGCCGCACCGGGAGGCACGTCACGCAACCCTCGCGCTTCTCGAGGTCGCCGGTGTCCACCAGGACCGGCTCGTAGCAGAGGTCCGCGAACAGTTCAGCGCTCTTCGGCGCGCTCGCCGCCATCAGCAGCCCGTCCCCGTCGGGCAGCACCACGTGCGCCCCGGCCGCCTCCGGAACGGGCCGGAGACGCGGGAACGGTGACGGTGTGTCCATGGGCCACGCGCCCGACGACCGTCCCGTCCGGCAGTGCCGTGACCGCCGGTTTCAGGTGCGGCGCCTCGGCGACGGGTGCCGCGCCCCCAGCGCCCCGGACGCGGCCCGCACCTGTTGCACCCCGGCCGCGTCGGTCCGCCCGCCCCGGCCCACGTACACCGTGTCGCCGACCTTCGGCGCACCGCCGCCGTCCGGCGTGCCCGGCCCCCGGACCCGGTTCACCGAGCAGCCCGACGACGCCACGGCCCTCTCGGCCCCGGGCGTCTCCGCGCGCCGGGACTGCGCACCGGAGCGGGCGATCGGCGCCACGTTCCGGAACATGACGGCCTGTCCTCCACGAACACCGAGTCCGGGCGGTCGACGGCCGGGGCCACCTCGATCGTCTCCCGGCCGTGGGCGCGCAGTGTCCGTGTGTACGCCCCCCACTGTTCCACCGCGCGGCCGACGTCGACGCCCTCCCGCTCGATGCGCGTCACCAGCCCCTCGGCCGGACGGGGGCGGGGCGACGGACGAGGGCCTTCTTGCCGGCACGAGGGAGACTCCGCATCGGACGGGGCGTGGTGGCCGTGCCGGGGGAGTCCGTGGAGCGGCCGGTTCCCCCGGGCACCGGCCCGGCCGTCATGCAGGGCCGGCCCGGCCCGGGCCACCCCCGGCGGTGGTGAGGGGAACCACCGGTGACCGGCCGTCGGCCCGGACCGCCGCGGACGCTACGCGGGCCACCCGTCGGCTTCCGGCGTGATCTCCCTCAGCTCCCCCTCCTCCATCAGCAGCCACCGGGTGATGCCGATCGACTCCAGGAACGGCAGGTCGTGACCGGCCACGATCAGGGCTCCCTCGTACGCCTCCAGCGCCGTGGTCAGCTGGCGGACGCTCGCCATGTCGAGGTTGTTGGTCGGCTCGTCCAGCATCAGCAGCTGAGGCGCGGGCTCCGCCAGCATCAGTGCCGCCAGCGTCGCCCGGAACCGCTCGCCGCCGGAGAGCGTTTCCGCCTGCTGGTCGGCCCGGGCGCCCCGGAACAGGAAGCGGGCGAGCCGGGCCCGGATCCGGTTGTTGGTGGCGCCCGGGGCGAACCGGGCCACGTTCTCGGCGACGGTCAGCTCCGGGGCGAGGACGTCGAGCCGCTGCGGCAGGAACCGCAGGGGCACATGGGCGTCCGCCTCGCCCGACACCGGCTCCAGCTCCCCGGCGATCGTGCGCAGCAGCGTCGTCTTGCCCGCGCCGTTGCGCCCGATCAGCGCCACCCGTTCCGGGCCGCGCAGATCGAAACCGCCGTTCACCCGGGCGCCGTGCTCCAGTTCCAGGCCCATGAGGGTGAGGACCCCGCGACCCGGCGGTACGGCCGTGTACGGCAGGTCGACGCGGATCTCGTCGTCGTCCCGTACGGCCTCCACCGCGTCGTCGAGGCGCTCCCTGGCCTCGGTGAGCTTCTCCTCGTGCATGACGCGGTGCTTGCCCGCGGACTCCTGCGCCGCGCGCTTGCGCGCCCCCATGACGATCTTCGGCTCACGCCTGCTGTCCCACATCTTCTGTCCGTACCGCTTGCGGCGGGCCAACTTGACCTGGGCCTCGGACAGTTCGCGCTTCTGCTTGCGGAAGTCGGCCTCGGCGACGCGCACCATCCGCTCGGCGGCCTCCTGCTCGACGGCCAGGGCCTCCTCGTAGGCCGAGAAGTTGCCGCCGTACCAGGTGACTTCGCCCACCCGTCGACCACCGCCGCCCTCTGCCGAGGCGCTGCGCGCCGTTGCACCGACTCGGCGGAGGTCCGCGATCTGGTCGACCAGATCCAGCAGTTCACGGTCGTGGCTGACCACGACCATGACGCCCGGCCAGTTCGCGACGGCCGCGTACAGCCGTCTGCGGGCGTACAGGTCCAGGTTGTTGGTGGGCTCGTCGAGCAGCAGCACGTCCGGGCGGCGCAGCAGCAGCGAGGCCAGCCGCAGCAGCACCGACTCGCCGCCCGACACCTCGCCGACGGTGCGGTCGAGACCGATGTGCCCGAGGCCGAGTTCGCCGAGCATGGCCAGGGCGCGTTCCTCGACGTCCCAGTCGTCGCCGAGGGTCTCGAAGTGCCCCTCGGCCACGTCGCCCGCCTCGATGGCGTGCAGCGCGGCCCGCCGGGCGGCGATGCCGAGGGCCTCGTCGACCCTCAGCGCGGTGTCGAGCGTCACGTTCTGCGGCAGGTACCCCACCTCGCCGGTGACCCGGACGGCGCCGTCGGTCGGCCGGAGCTCACCGGCGATCAGCTTCAGCAGGGTGGACTTCCCCGACCCGTTGACGCCGACGAGGCCGGTGCGGCCGGGGCCGAAGGCGACGTCGAGGCCCTCGAAGACGGCGGTGCCGTCGGGCCAGGTGAAGGCGAGGGACGTACAGGTGATGGATGGTGTCATGCGGGCCTCCGCGGTTGCTCGGGACGATCAGGGGCAAACGCGTATCGAGACACCGCGGGACGAGGACCGGCAGCCGGGAGGGAAGGCCTGGGCACGAGGAAAGGCCTGTTCCGCAAGGAGCGCAAGGACGGCTCGAACGCCGAGGTCGCACGCGACGTACACACCCGAGCGGTGTGACGCGGTGTCTCAGAACCTCAGACGAGCAACGTCCTTCTCCATTCGACGGCAACAGGACCGTTGTACACCGTAGGAGTGCCCGGAACGGCTGTCAACGGCTTTTCCGGGCACGACGTCACCGCCCCCGAGGAGGAGGCCCCGTGCCCGACGGCCCGCTCTCGCTGCCGGCCCGCCTGACCCTGCTGGCCTGGGACGCCGACCCGTCCCGGCAGGCTCCCGCGGTACGGGCCGGGGCCCTCGCCGAGCTGGCCCGGCGGGGCCTGCTGATCGACGACGACGGTATCGCCACTCCCCGGGACCTCGACTCCAGGACCGGTGATCCGGTCCTGGACGGTCTCCTGGAGCTGGTCAGCGAGTCCCGCCCGCACCGCTGGCGCGTCTGGGTGACGCTGCGGGCGCGGTACACCCTGGACGCGGTCCGGGAGCAACTGGTGGCCGAGGGAGTGCTGCGCGCCGAGAAGCACCGGGTCCTCGGGGTGTTCCCGTCGGTGGAGCACGTCCTGGCCGACACCGCCCGCGCGGACGCCCTGCGCCGGGAGGCCCACCGGATCCTGGCCGGATCCGCACCAGTGGAGGGCGTCCCCGAACCGACCGCGACCCTACTCGCCCTCGCCGCCGCCGCGGGTCTGCCGTCCGCCCCGGACGGCTCCTCCCGCGACGGGCGCGCGGAGACCCTGGCCCACCGCGCCGGAGCGGTGGCGCCCGCGTTCGCCGCCGTCCTGCGCGAGCTGTGCTCGGAGCTGAGGGACGAGGCGCCGCCGGCCTCGCTCGTCAGGAGCCGATGAGCCTTCGCTCGGTGAGGGCCCGCCCCTGTGGCGCACCCGCATAGGGGCGCGCCGATGTGGGTGCGCCCCCGGGGCGCACGTCATGTGCTCCCGCCCCGCACTGTCGGCCGGTGCCACGTCCAGGCGCACGCGGGCCACGTCCCGCGCGGATCCCCGCCCCTCCGGGGCGACGGCCCCGGAGGGGCGGGGATCCCGCCGACGGAAACCACGCGCCCGCCGCCGGCGAAGCCCGGCCCCGGCCGCCCCGGCCCGCCGCGCGGGGACCGCCCGGCACGAGGACGCGCGGGACGACGGCCGCGCGCACGCCGCGCACGCCGCGCACGCCGCGCACGCCGCGCACGCCGAGCCCGACGCCCCGACGAGCGGAGGGCGCCGACCGTACGCGTCAGGCGTCGCGCATCAGTTCCGCGAGATCGTGGTCCAGGTCGAGCCGGAAGTGCTCCAGGCCGGCCGACACCAGCTCCCCGGTGGCCTCCAGGAACCGGCGCAGCTCGCCCGAGCGGACATGCACGACGGCGGTCCCCTCGGGGGCGTGGAACTCCAGCACGGTGCGGTCGTAGCCGTACGGCCGCACCCGTACGTCGCCGTCGCCCTCGGGCTTCTGCATCCCCGCGGCGAGCAGGTCGCGGGCGAAGGTCCAGCAGACCTCGACGCCCTCCAGGGTGGCGGGCGCGGGGAAGGTCATGCGGACGGCGAACGGGTCGTCGCGGTCGTAGTGCAGAGTGGCGGGAATGCTCGGCATCCGCGGCGCGGCGGCGACGAGACGGGCCTCGACGGTCTGCTCGATGACGGTGGACAACGCCTTGCTCCCTCGTGACGGCTGGACAGGCTTCCGGGGCGGATCGGGGCGGGTACTGGATGAGACGACGGAATCGGCCAATCCGTGCACACGAGAAGCGAGTGACCTCTGTCACCGCCTTCATGCGCCCGAGTGACAGGGCTCTCCCCGAGCGCCCTCCGGGGCGCTCGGGCCGCCCGACGCACCTCCCGCCCGTCGGGCGACTCCCTGGGCGGGGCCCGGACGATGGATGCGCCGGCTCCCTCCGCCGTGAGGCGCTCGGGGAGCACGCGACCGACGGGACGGACGAGGCGAACACGCCGCCGGGTGACCGCGGCAGCCGTGTGCGCGGCGGCCCGGCCGCCCTGACGACCGTACCGGCCCGGACACCCGGACCGGACCGCGGGACGTCGCCGTGCGGGGCGCTCGGGGGCACCGGGACCCCGGACGTGCGGCGTCGCGGACTGTCCGTCGTCGGCCGCGACACCGCCTGGCCGGCCGGCACCCGGGGGCCGGCCAGTGCACCACCGCCGGCGGCCGCGCCTGGCGTCCGGCCGCTGCCGCGCCCCGCCGCCGGCCCACTGCCGACGGCCCCCCGCTCCGGCGTCGCCCGGCTCCCGCGCAGCCGCACCGCCGTCCTCGCGGTCGGCCCCACCGACCCCGGCCCGACGACCGACGCGGGCCGCCCCCGGCGGACCGTCGACACCGGCTCGTACGACACGGTCGACCGCCGCCCGGCCACGGCTGCCGGACGGCGGGCGGCGGGGGAGAAGGGGAGGGCGGCCCGCCCGGAGCGCTGACGCACACGCCGGGCTCTGACCGCCGCCGGCATGGGTACCCGTTCGCCGTACCCGAGAGGAAGTGAGCGGACATGCCACGCGGTTCCAGCCCCAAACGGGAGCGTCAGTACGAGCACATCAAGGACAGCGCCGAGGACCGGGGCGAGAGCACCGGGCGTGCCAAGGAGATCGCCGCCCGGACAGTGAACAAGGAGCGCGCCCGGTCCGGCGAGTCCAGGACCGCCAGCCGCACCTCGACCCAGGACATGTCGTCCGGCAAGCGCGGCGGCCAGCGGTCCGGCAAGGGCTCCCAGGGGCCCACCCGCGACCAGCTGTACGAGGAGGCCAAGAAGCGCGGCATCGAGGGCCGTTCGAACATGAACAAGGGCCAGCTCCAGCGGGCGCTCGGCAAGTGAGCCGCCTCCGCGCGGAGGGGACGGACCGGGAGGCGCCCTTCGCGCGGAGCACGCGGGCCCCGTAGGCTCGGGGCACCATGACGACCGTACGCACACCGGCCGACTGGCCCGTGACCGAGGAAGAGGCCCGCACGGTCCAGGACGCGCTCCGCGCGCGGGTGGTGCTCGACGGACCGGGTCCGCCGCCCGGCACGGGCCGCGTCACCGGCGTCGACGTGGCGTACGACGACGAGCGGGATGTCGTCGCCGCCGCGGCCGTCGTCCTCGACGCGGCGACCCTCGATCTCGTCGCCGAGTCCACGGCCGTCGGCCGGATCTCCTTCCCGTACGTCCCCGGACTGCTGGCCTTCCGCGAGATCCCCACCGTGCTGGCAGCCCTCGACGCCCTGCGGTGCCCGCCCGGCCTGGTGGTGTGCGACGGTTACGGCCTCGCCCACCCCCGCCGCTTCGGCCTGGCCAGCCACCTCGGCGTCCTCACCGGCCTGCCGACGATCGGCGTTGCCAAGAACCCCTTCGTCTTCACCCACGACGAGCCGGGCGCCCCGCGCGGCAGCGCCTCCCCGCTGCTCGCCGGCCGCGAGGAGGTGGGCCGCGCCCTGCGCACCAGGGACGCCGTCAAGCCGGTCTTCGTCTCGGTCGGCCACCGCGTGAGCCTGGACAACGCCTGCGCCCACACCCTGGCCCTGACCCCCGCCTACCGCCTCCCGGAGACCACCCGAAGGGCCGACGCCCTGTGCCGTCGCGCACTCGCCGGGGCCGCTCCCCTCTAGGACGCGTCCTCGATCCTCCACCGTCCCACTTCCCGGTACTCGGAGTCGTAGACCACCGACCCGTCCCCGGGCTCCAGCGGACAGTGCCGCAGGTTCCCGCCCCAGTACCGCAGGATCCGCCCCAGCTCCCCGGCGGGATCCTTCGCCAACGCGTCGCCGTCCATGGCCACTTCGAGGAGAAATCGCATGCCCTCAAGTATTTCATTGAACCGCCCTTTGAGGGTTCGGCGCTGGTCCGGCCTCGCTCTCGCCGTGTTCTCCCGGGGCGTGAGGCTCGAAAGTCTCAAGCGCGGTCCGGATCCGGCGTGGAACGTGCCCGTGCGGTCTGAGTACCGCTCCTGAGTACCTTTGCGGATGCCGGCCCCGGCCCGCCCCGGCAGGCTGACGCGCATGACGACGCACCGTGCCGCCAAGCCTGTTGCCGCCGACCCGCGGCCCGTAGGACGGGCCGTGACCGTCGCCCTCGCCCTCGCCGTGCCGGCCGGGCTGGGCTGGATCATCGGGATGGTCCACACGCTGGCCGGATGGTCGTTCTAGCTCCCGGCCGGCCGGGCCGCGGCGACGCGGAAGCGGATGCCCGCCGTGCGGAGGCGGTCGATCAGCGCGTCGCCCATCGCCACCGCCGTCGTGACCTGGCCGGCCGTCGGCGGGAGGTCGTCGAAGGCCAGGCAGAGCGCCCCCTCGGCCAGCATCTTCGCCGTCTCGTCGTAGCCGGGGTCGCCGCCCGAGACCTCCGTGTACACCCGGCGCCCGCCGCCCCCGCCGACGAAGCGGACGGTGAACCGGCTCCGGGCGCGCTTCTCGGGGCTCGGCCCCTGGCCGGACCCGAGCCGGTCGGAGAGCCGGCGTCGCAGGGGCGGGAACTGGGCCGCCGTCACCAGCGTGCCCACGGCCGCCACTCCACCCACCGCCACCGGGAGCCGCCGCACGGCCGCGTGGTGCCGGTAGCGGAAGTCGGGGCCGTACCGGTCGAGCGCCCTGGCCGAACGGCGCACGATCTGCGCGTCGACGGTCGGCAGGGGCAGGGCCCAGGCGCCGACCTCCGGTGCGTAGCGCGGCGCACCCGGCGCGGCCGAGACCCGGCGGCCCACCAGCCGTGGTTCGTGGCGCCGGCGGTCCAGGGCCGCCGCGCGCAGCCCGCGGTGCCGGGCGAACTGGTTCAGCGCCGAGGCGAAGGTCCCGCCCGAGAAGGCCGCGTCGACGTGCACGAAGCCGTCCACCGCCAGCGGCACCCCTTCCGGAAGCTGCCGCACCGTGAAGTACGCGCCCAGGTCGTGCGGCACCGAGTCGAAGCCGCAGGCGTGCACCAGCCGCGCCCCGGTCTCCCGCGCGCGTGCGTCGTGCCGGACGTACATCAGGTCCACGAACTCCGGCTCACCCGTGAGGTCGACGTAGTCCGTCCCGGTGTCCGCGCAGGCGGCGACGAGTTCCCCGCCGTACTCCACGTAGGGGCCGACGGTGGTGACGACCACCCGCGCGCGTTCGGCGAGGGCGCGCAGTGAGGCCGGATCGGACGCGTCCGCCCGCAGCAGCCCGACCTCCGCGCCGCCGGGCAGCCGCTCCCGCAGCCGCTCCAGCTTCTCCGCGCCGCGGCCGGCGATCGCCCAGCGCAGCCCGGCGGGGGCACGGTCGGCGAGGTACTCCGCGGTCAGCGTGCCGACGAAGCCGGTCGCCCCGAAGAGCACGATGTCGTACGGACGGTCCGCCCTGTTCAACCTGCCCATGACACCCCTTGGTCGTGCAGCCGCGCCGCTGTCGGTGGTCGAGGCTAGCGTGAGGGGGCGGAGCCCGGAGGAATCCGGTGGCCGTTGTCCCCGGACGCCCTGGAGGGAGCGGGAAGAAGCGTGCGGCCGCGTCCTGGGCGAGACCGGCCGGGGGCGCGTCCCGCCGGAGCCCGACGTGCGCCGGACGGGTGCGCGGACCGGCGCGGGCGACAGCGTCGCGCCGTAGAGTGGCCAAGCGCTTGCTCGCCCCGTCTTGTGCCGGGTGGGACACGTTCCTAGCATCGTAGGTGTTACACCAGGAGTGTCACAGCCGATGGGGGCTCGATGACGGAGGCGAAGACGCCGGGACACGGTCCGCTCGACGGCGTACGCGTGGTCGAACTGGCCGGGATCGGCCCCGGCCCGTTCGCCGCCATGCTCCTCGCCGACCTGGGCGCCGACGTCGTGCGCGTGGACCGTCCGGGCGGACCCGGACTCGGGATCGACCCCGCCCTCGACGTGACCAACCGCAACAAGCGCTCCGTGATCGTCGACCTGAAGGCCCCCGGCGGCCCCGCCCGCGTCCTCGACCTCGCCGAACGCGCCGACGTCCTCGTCGAGGGCTACCGCCCCGGAGTCGCCGAGCGGCTCGGCGTCGGCCCCGGGGACTGCCACGCCCGCAACCCGCGCCTGGTCTACGGGCGGATGACCGGCTGGGGCCAGCAAGGGCCCCTCGCCGACCGCGCCGGCCACGACATCGCCTACATCGCCCTCACCGGCGCCCTCGGTATGATCGGCGACCCGGACAGGCCCCCGGCCGTCCCGGCCAACCTGCTCGGCGACTACGCGGGCGGCTCCCTCTACCTCGTCGTCGGCGTCCTCGCCGCGCTGCACCACGCCCGCGCGACCGGCGCCGGACAGGTCGTCGACGCCGCGATCGTGGACGGCACCGCCCACCTCTCCGCGATGATCCACGGCATGCTCGCCGCAGGCGCCTGGCAGGACCGGCGCGGCGCCAACCTCCTCGACGGCGGCTGCCCCTACTACGGCGCCTACGAGACCGCCGACGGCGAGCACATGGCGGTCGGCGCGCTGGAGCCGCGGTTCTACACCGAGTTCCTGCGCCTGCTCGGCCTGGACGACCAGGCCGGGGCCCACGCCGACGTCACCCGCTGGCCGGAGCTGCGCGCACAGGTCACCGCCCGCTTCAGGGCCCGCACCCGCGACGAGTGGACGGTCCGGTTCGCCGGCTCCGACGCGTGCGTGGCGCCCGTGCTCTCCCTGCGCGAGGCCCCGCACCACCCGCACCTCGCCGTCCGCTCCACGTTCACGGACCACGCCGGCATCACCCAGCCCGCACCGGCCCCCCGGTTCTCCGCGACCCCCACCACCGTCCGCACCGGACCCGCCCGGCCGGGCGCCGACACCGACGAGGTGGCCCGCGACTGGGACGTGCCCGGACTGCTGTCCCCGCCCTCGTAGCCCCGTAGCCCCCGAACCCTCAGTGAAAGGCCCCCTCGTGAGCACCGAAGCGTACGTGTACGACGCGATCCGCACCCCGCGCGGGCGCGGCAAGGCCGATGGCGCCCTGCACGGCACCAAGCCCGTCGACCTGGTCGTCGGCCTCATCCACGAGATCCGCGACCGCTTCCCCGGCCTCGACCCGGCCGCCGTCGACGACATCGTGCTCGGCGTGGTGAGTCCGCTGGGTGACCAGGGCTCCGACATCGCCCGCATCGCCGCCATCGCCGCCGGACTGCCGGACACGGTGGCGGGCGTCCAGGAGAACCGCTTCTGCGCCTCGGGGCTGGAGGCCGTCAACCTGGCCGCCGCCAAGGTCCGTTCCGGCTGGGAGGACCTCGTCCTGGCGGGCGGTGTCGAGTCGATGTCGCGGGTGCCGATGGCCTCCGACGGGGGCGCCTGGTTCAACGACCCGATGACCAACCTCGCCACCGGCTTCGTCCCGCAGGGCATCGGCGCCGACCTCATCGCCACCATCGAGGGCTTCTCCCGGCGGGACGTCGACGAGTACGCCGCCCTGTCGCAGGAGCGCGCGGCCACCGCCTGGAAGGAGAACCGCTTCGAGCGGTCCGTCGTCCCGGTGAGGGACCGCAGCGGTCTCACCGTCCTCGACCACGACGAACACCTGCGCCCCGGTACCACCGCCGACTCGCTGGCCAGGCTGAAGCCGTCCTTCGCCGACATCGGCGAGCGGGGCGGCTTCGACGCGGTGGCGCTGCAGAAGTACCACTGGGTGGAGAGGATCGACCACGTCCACCACGCGGGCAACTCCTCCGGGATCGTCGACGGCGCCGCGCTCGTCGCCGTCGGCTCCAAGGAGGCCGGCGAGCGCCACGGACTCACCCCCCGCGCGCGGATCGTCTCCGCCGCCGTGTCCGGCTCCGAGCCCACCATCATGCTCACCGGCCCCGCCCCCGCCACCCGCAAGGCCCTCGCCAAGGCCGGCCTGACCATCGACGACATCGACCTGGTCGAGATCAACGAGGCGTTCGCCGCCGTCGTCCTGCGTTACGCGCGGGACATGGGCCTGTCCCTGGACAAGGTCAACGTCAACGGCGGCGCCATCGCCCTGGGCCACCCCCTCGGCGCCACCGGCGCGATGATCCTCGGCACCCTCCTCGACGAACTCGAGCGCCGCGACCTGCGCCACGGCCTCGCCACGCTCTGCGTGGGCGGCGGCATGGGCATCGCCACCGTCGTCGAACGCCTCTGAACCCGGCGACCCGCCACCTTACTCACGGAGACCTCCACATGACCGAGAGCACCACCATCCGCTGGGAACAGGACCGCACCGGCGTCGTCACCCTCGTCATCGACGATCCCGACCAGTCCGCGAACACCATGAACAGGGCGTTCCGCGATTCCCTCGCCGTGATCACCGACCGACTGGAGGCGGAGAAGGACTCCCTCCGCGGCGTCATCATCACCTCCGCCAAGAAGACCTTCTTCGCCGGCGGCGACCTGCGCGACCTGATCCGGGCCACCCCCGAGACGGCGCAGGACCTCTTCGACGGCGGCATGGCCGTCAAGCGGCACCTGCGCCGCATCGAGACCCTCGGCAGGCCGGTCGTCGCAGCGATCAACGGCGCCGCCCTGGGAGGCGGCTACGAACTCGCCCTCGCCTGCCACCACCGGATCGCCCTCGACGCCCCCGGCTCCAAGATCGGCTGCCCCGAGGTCACCCTCGGCCTGCTCCCCGGCGGCGGCGGCGTCGTCCGCACCGTCCGCATGCTCGGCATCACCGACGCGCTGCTGAAGGTGCTCCTCCAGGGCACCCAGTACACCCCGCGCCGCGCCCAGCAGAACGGCTTGGTCGACGAGATCGCCGACACGCGCGAGGAGATGCTCGCCAAGGCCCGCGCCTTCATCGAGGCCAACCCCGAGTCCGCCCAGCCCTGGGACAGGCCCGGCTACCGCATCCCCGGCGGCACCCCCGCCCACCCGAAGTTCGCCGCCAACCTGCCGGCCTTCCCGGCCAACCTGCGCAAGCAGACGGGCGGCGCGCCCTACCCGGCCCCGCGCAACATCATGGCCGCCGCCGTCGAGGGCTCCCAGGTCGACTTCGAGACCGCCCAGGTCGTCGAGGCCCGCTACTTCGTCGAGCTGGCCACCGGACAGACCTCGAAGAACATGATCCAGGCGTTCTTCTTCGACCTCCAGGCCGTCAACTCCGGCGCCAGCCGTCCGAAGGGCGTCGAACCGCGCCAGGTCACCAAGGTCGCCGTCCTCGGCGCCGGGATGATGGGCGCCGGCATCGCCTACGCGTGCGCCCGTGCGGGCATCGACGTCGTCCTCAAGGACGTCTCCCTGGAAGCCGCCGTCAAGGGCAAGGGCTACTCCGAGAAGCTGTGCGCCAGAGCCGTCGCCAAGGGCCGCACCAGCCAGGAGAAGGCCGACGCGCTGCTCGCCCGGATCACGCCCACCGCGGAGGCCGCCGACCTCGCCGGCTGCGACGCGGTCATCGAGGCCGTCTTCGAGGACACCTCCCTCAAGCACAAGGTGTTCCAGGAGATCCAGGGCGTCGTCGCCCCCGACGCGCTGCTGTGCTCCAACACCTCCACCCTGCCCATCACCGCCCTCGCCGAGGGCGTCGAACGCCAGGCCGACTTCATCGGGCTGCACTTCTTCTCGCCCGTCGACAAGATGCCGCTGGTCGAGATCATCAAGGGCGAGCGCACCGGCGACGAGGCCCTGGCCCGCGCCTTCGACCTGGTCCGGCAGATCAACAAGACCCCCATCGTCGTCAACGACTCGCGCGGCTTCTTCACCTCACGCGTCATCGGCCGCTTCATCGACGAGGGCGTCGCCATGGTCGGCGAGGGCATCGAGCCCGCGTCGGTCGAGCAGGCCGCCGCCCAGGCGGGCTACCCGGCCAAGGTGCTCTCCCTGATGGACGAACTGACCCTCACCCTGCCGCGCAAGATCCGGGGCGAGTCGAAGCGGGCCGTCGAGGAGGCCGGCGGCACCTGGACCGCGCACCCCGCCGAGGCGGTCGTCGACCGCATGGTCGACGAGTTCGGGCGCCCCGGCCGCAGCGGCGGCGCCGGCTTCTACGAGTACGGCGAGGACGGCAGGCGGGTGGGGCTGTGGCCGGGGCTGCGCGAGCACTTCACCGAGCCCGGCCACGAGATCCCGTTCGCGGACATGCAGGAGCGGATGCTCTTCTCCGAGGCGCTGGACACCGTCCGGCTCCTCGAGGAGGGCGTGCTGACCTCCGTCGCCGACGCCAACATCGGTTCGCTCCTCGGCATCGGCTTCCCGGGCTGGACCGGTGGCGTCCTGCAGTACATCAACGGCTACGAGGGCGGCCTGCCCGGCTTCGTGGCCCGGGCGCGGGAACTCGCCGAGCGCTACGGCGAGCGCTTCACCCCGCCGGCGCTGCTGGTGGCGAAGGCGGAGCGGGGGGAGACCTTCACGGACGCCCGCTGACCCGCCGCACGGGGTGACGGGGCCCGCCCCGTCACCCCTCCTCGTCGAGCCACTCCCGCAGCTCCTCCCGCAGCGACCGCTGAAAGGTGGTCAGCAGTGCCTGGACCACCAGCGGGTGCATCCGGGCGGACAGGGACCGCACGTCCCGCGCGTCCCGCTCCGCGACCGCGTCGCGCAGCAGCCGCGACAACTCGCGGGCGGCCGCGCGGGAGTGCTCGATGAGCGCGGTGCGCGCGGCGAGGACCGTCTCGTGGGACAGCGGCACGTCCAGCAGCTCCACCCCGAGCCGCAGCAGCCCGGGGTCCACCCGGAACGCCTCGCCGTCCCGCTCGACGACGCCCATCGCCGTCAGCCGCCGAAGGTCCTCCCCGCTCAGCGACCGCCCCGCCCGGCGCTCCAACTCCCCGCGCGGCGCCGTCTCCACCGCCTCGGGTGCCCAGGAGGCCACCACCGCCCGCTGGATCGCCAGGTCCCGGGCGCTCAGGTCCGGCGGCAGCTGTCCCAGGTACCGCTCGATCGCCGCCAGCGTCATGCCCCGGTGCTGCAACTCCTCGATGAGTTCCAGCCGGGCCAGGTGCCCGCGCCCGTAGTGACCGACCCGCCGGGGACCGATCACCGGCGGCGGCAGCAGCCCCTTGGTGCCGTAGAAACGGACCGTGCGCACGGTGACGCCGGCCCGGGCCGCCAGTTCGTCGATCGTGAACGGCTGCTCGGTCTCGGTCGTCATGTGCAGCAGTATCGCTGTTCCACCACCGCTGTGACACCTCGGCTGTCACTCCGCGCGGACGTGCGGGACGTTCCCCGGTGTGACGTGCGCCATCGCATGAGCAAGCACGTTGCCGGAAAGGCGGCCCTCGGTCCGTGCGTGGTCCGAGCGTGCCGACCAAGGCGATCCGGAACACCCGGGCGCGACCCGCCCGAGCGCACCAGAGAGTGGAACCGCCCGTGGGCAAGGACGCCGTCGACACGGCAACGGCCGCAGCACCCACCGGAGCTCGCCCTCGACCTGGCGGCCACCGGCCACGTCGCCCTCCGGGGCCACCGCACGGCACCGGGGCCCGAGCGATCCCCCGGCCGACGCCCCGACGCTCGTCCTCGACCTGGCCCGCACCTCCGTGCGGGTGCCGTTCGCCGGCGGAGCGGCCGCCTTCGCCCGCGCCACGGCGGGCTCGCACTCCGCGGCCCCGGAACCGTCCTGGACGGTGTGGACCGGCCCGAAGCCACCGCCCACCGCGTCCCTGGAGCCCGATGAAACGCGTCCTCGCGGCATATCACCTGATGGAGGGCCAATACTTTCCGCCGATGGGGTGAGTTTTGGGCCAAAGGTGGTAGGGGCGTAGCGGAAGGAGTGCTTCCCGCCCCACGGTTCTGAGGAAAGGTGCCGCCTGTGACGCATGACCAGCACAGCGACAAGGACGACACGGCGGGTCCGCTGCCGGGCTCCGAAACCGGCCTGCCGGGCCGGGAACACCCGCGGACCGACCGGGTGGTGTTCGGCGTCACCGCCGCGCTCACCCTCACGTTCGTGCTGTGGGGCGCCATCGGGACGGACTCGCTCGAGGACGTCTCCAGCACCGCGCTCGGCGGGCTGATGCACCAGGGCGGCTGGGCGTTCATGCTGGCCGCCTCCGGCTTCGTGGTCTTCGCCCTCTGGCTCGCGGCCAGCCGCTACGGCCGGATCCACCTCGGTGCCGAGGGTGAGGAGCCGGAGTTCCGCACGGTGTCGTGGGTCGCCATGATGTTCAGCGCGGGCATGGGCATCGGCCTGATGTTCTGGGGCGTGAGCGAACCACTGGCGCACTACACGACGCCCCCGCCGGGCGCCCACCCGGCCGACTCGGGCGCTCGTATGGAGACGGCCATGGCCACCACCCTGTTCCACTGGACGCTCCACCCGTGGGCGATCTACGCGGTGGTCGGCCTCGCCATCGCCTACAGCACCTTCCGCCGGCGCCGCCGGCAGACCATCAGCGCCGTGTTCACCCCGCTCATCGGTGAGAAGAACGCGGGCGGCGCCGGCGGCCGGGTCATCGACGTGCTCGCCATCATCGCGACCGTCTTCGGCTCCGCGGCCTCGCTCGGCCTCGGCGCGCTGCAGATCGGCTCCGGTGTGGAGAAGCTCGACTGGCTGGACGAGGTCGGCACCGGGCTGCTGGTCGGCATCATCGCGGTGCTGACCGTGGCGTTCGTGGCCTCCGCGGTCTCCGGTGTGGAGAAGGGCATCCAGTGGCTGTCGAACATCAACATGGTGCTGGCCCTGATCCTCGCCGTGTTCGTGTTCGTCGCGGGCCCCACCATCATCGTCCTCGACCTGCTGCCGACCTCGGTCTTCGGCTACCTCGGCGACCTGCCCCAGCTGGCCGGCCGCACCGAGATCAGCGGCGGCGAGGACGTCCCCGAATGGCTGGGCAGCTGGACCGTCTTCTACTGGGCCTGGTGGATCTCCTGGACGCCCTTCGTGGGCATGTTCATCGCCCGCATCAGCCGGGGCCGGACCATCCGCCAGTTCATCGGCGGGGTCATCCTGGTCCCCAGCACGGTCAGCCTGGTCTGGTTCGCGGTCTTCGGCGGCTCGGCGATGAAGCTGCAGGAGCAGAACCGGCTCGGCGACGAGACGACCCCCGAGGGCCGGCTCTTCGCCGTGCTGCAGGAGTACCCCGTCGCCACCGTCACCAGCCTGCTGGTGATGGTCCTCGTCGGCATCTTCTTCGTCTCGGGCGCCGACGCCGCCTCCATCGTGATGGGCACGCTCTCGCAGAAGGGCGCGCTCGAACCCAGCCGCTGGATGGTGGTGTTCTGGGGCGTGGTCACCGGCGCGGTGGCGGCGATCATGCTGATGGTCGGCAGCGGACAGGGCGACGCGCTGACCGGCCTGCAGAACCTCACGATCCTCGCGGCGGCACCGTTCGTCGTCGTGATGCTCTTCATGTGCGTGGCGCTCATGCGCGACCTGCGCAGCGACCCGCTCATCGTGCGGGGCGAGATGGGCTCCGAGGCGGTGGAGCTCGCGGTCATCGAGGGTCACAGGAAGTACGACGGCGAGTTCGAGATCCGGGTGGGCCCGGGCCGCGGCCCGGACGTGGAGGGCGACCCCATCGGCCGACACTGACGGAACCCCGGCGGCCGCGCCCCATCGGGGCGGCGCGGCCGCCGCCCGCTTCAGCGTGCGGCGAGCGCCGCCGCCTCCTCCGCACACCCCCACCCCCGCCGTGACCCGCACCGTCGTGGCCGTAGTGGTGCACCGGGTCCCGCCCGCCCGGCAGCGGCACCCGCTCCAGCCGCGATCCCGCCCGGTGCTCCAGGACCCGCGCCCCCGCGACGGCCTGACACAGCGCCGCACACCGCCGCACGATCGCCCGGCCGCCGGTGACGCGGCGGAGCCGGAGGCACCTCGCCCTGCCGGGTCCGGCTCACCGCGTACCGGATCGACCGTCTCTCCCGCACCCGCGTCCGGGACCTCCTCGACGGCGTGTTCGAACCCGGCCGCCACCACGTCCTCCTGGACGCGGCAAGGCGGTCAGGGGCGAGGCGTACCTCGTGGCGCGCACCGGCGGGACGGTACGGGCGACGGAGGCGGGGCGGTGAGAACCGGGGCGCGGCCGGCCGCGCGCGGCCATTAGGATCGGCGGTCTGATGACTGCCACCCTCGTCGCCAAGAACCTCGCCGCCGGACACGGCGACCGCTCCCTCTTCACCGGCCTCGACCTCGTCGTCGCACCCGGCGACGTGATCGGTCTGGTCGGCGCCAACGGCGCGGGCAAGTCCACGCTGCTGCGCCTGCTCGCCGGCCTCACCGCGCCGGAACAGGGCGAGCTGCGTCTCTCGCCGCCCACCGCGACCGTCGGGCACCTCCCGCAGGAGCCGGAGCGCCGGCCCGGCGAGAGCGTACGGGCGTTCCTGGCCCGCCGCACCGGTGTCACCGAGGCCCAGCGGACCATGGACGAGGCGACCCAGGCCCTGGTCGACGGCGCGCCGGGAGCGGACGACGCGTACGCCACGAGCCTGGAGCGCTGGCTCTCCCTGGGCGGTGCCGACCTCGACGAGCGCGCCGAGGAGGTCGCCGGCTCCCTCGGCCTGACCGTCGGCCTGGACCGGCCGATGACCTTCCTGTCCGGCGGCCAGGCGGCCCGCGCCGGACTCGCCTCCCTGCTCCTCTCCCGCTACGACGTCTTCCTCCTCGACGAGCCGACCAACGACCTCGACCTGGACGGCCTGGAACGCCTCGAACGCTTCGTGACCGGCCTGCGCGCCGGCACGGTCGTCGTCAGCCACGACCGCGAGTTCCTCACCCGCACGGTCACCAAGGTCCTCGAACTCGACCTCGCCCAGCGGCGGATCAACCTCTACGGCGGTGGCTACGAGGCGTATCTGGAGGAGCGGGAGGTGGCCCGCCGGCACGCGCGCGACGAGTACGAGGAGTACGCCGACAAGAGGGCCGCGCTCCAGGACCGGGCACAGACGCAGCGTGCCTGGATGGACAAGGGCGTGAAGAACGCGCGCCGCAAGGCGGGCAACGACAACGACAAGATCGGCCGCAAGTTCCGCAGCGAGGCGAGCGAGAAGCAGGCCGCGAAGGCGCGTCAGACCCAGCGCATGATCGAACGCCTGGACGTGGTCGAGGAGCCGCGCAAGGAGTGGGAGCTGCACATGGAGATCGCGTCGGCCCCTCGCTCGGGCGCGGTCGTCGCCACCCTCCGGGACGCCGAGGTCCGTCGCGGCGACTTCACCCTCGGCCCGGTCTCCCTGCAGATCGACTGGGCGGACCGGGTGGCCGTCACGGGCGCCAACGGCGCGGGCAAGTCCACCCTGCTCGCCGCCCTGCTGGGCCGCGTCCCGCTCGACGCCGGGCACGCCGCGCTGGGCTCGGGCGTGCTCCTCGGCGAGGTGGACCAGGCCCGCGCGCTGTTCCACGGCCCGCAGAGCCTGCTCGACGCGTTCCGCCCGGCGGCGCCGGACCTGGAGCCGGCCGACATCCGCACGCTCCTGGCCAAGTTCGGCCTCAAGGCGGACCACGTCATGCGTCCGGCGGCCGGCCTCTCCCCGGGCGAACGCACGAGGGCCGCGCTGGCGCTCCTCCAGGGCAGGGGTGTCAACCTCCTGATCCTCGACGAGCCGACCAACCACCTGGACCTGCCGGCCATCGAGCAACTCGAATCGGCCCTGAACACCTACCAGGGCACCCTCCTCCTGATCACCCACGACCGCCGCATGCTCGACGCGGTCAAGGTGACCAGACGCCTGGAAGTAACGGACGGCAAGGTCGTGGAACGCACGTAGCTGCGGGCAGTCGCCCCGCCCCACCCCTCCGCGGGCGCCCCTGCCGCAGGGCGGCACGGCTGGGCGAGGGCGTCACGCGGTGGGCACCGGCCCACGCGAACCACCCCCGCCCGGCCACAACGTCGGCGCGCCTACGCCAGCCCGGCCCGCCGCAACGCGTCAGCCATCGCCCCGTTCGCCGGAGCGGGTGCGGCCGCGGACCGTCCCTTCCCTCCGGCCCCGGACCGCCCCTGCTGCTGCCGCTGCTTCGGCGGTCGGCCCCCCTGCCGCTCCCCGCGCTGCCCCCGCTGTTCCCCCTGAGGCGCGGCCTCGTCGTCCAGCCGCAGCGTCAGCGAGATCCGCTTGCGCGGGATGTCGACGTCCAGCACCTTGACCTTGACGATGTCACCCGGCTTCACCACGTCCCGCGGGTCCTTGACGAACGTCTTCGACATGGCCGAGACGTGCACCAGACCGTCCTGGTGCACACCGACGTCGACGAACGCGCCGAACGCGGCCACGTTCGTGACGACACCCTCCAGCACCATCCCGGAGGCCAGGTCGGAGATCTTCTCCACCCCCTCCTTGAAGACGGCGGTCCTGAACGCCGGCCGTGGGTCCCGCCCCGGCTTCTCCAGCTCCTTCAGGATGTCGCTCACGGTCGGCAGACCGAACGTCTCGTCCACGAACTCCTGCGGCCGCAGCGACCGCAGCACCGCCGTGTTCCCGATCAGCGCGGCGACCTCCGTGCCGGAGGACTTCACCATCCGCCGCACCACCGGATACGCCTCCGGGTGCACGCTGGAGGCGTCCAGCGGATCGTCGCCGCCACGGATCCGCAGGAAGCCCGCACACTGCTCGTACGCCTTGGGACCGAGCCGCGACACCTTCTTCAGCTCGCCCCGCGACCGGAACGGACCGTTGGAGTCCCGGTACGCCACGATGTTCTCGGCGAGCCCGGAGGTGATGCCGGAGACCCGCGCGAGCAGGGGCGCCGACGCGGTGTTGACGTCCACACCCACGCCGTTCACACAGTCCTCCACCACCGCGTCCAGCGAACGCGACAGCTTCACCTCGGACAGGTCGTGCTGGTACTGGCCGACCCCGATCGACTTCGGGTCGATCTTCACCAGCTCGGCCAGCGGGTCCTGGAGCCGGCGCGCGATCGACACCGCGCCGCGCAGCGACACGTCCATGTCGGGCAGCTCCTGGGAGGCGAAGGCGGAGGCCGAGTACACGGAGGCGCCCGCCTCGGACACCATCACCTTGGTCAACTTCAACTCGGGGTGTTTGGCGATGAGTTCGCCGGCGAGCTTGTCGGTCTCGCGGGACGCCGTGCCGTTGCCGATCGCGATCAGCTCGACCGCGTGCTCCTGCGCCAGCCGCGCCAGCTTCGCGACCGCCTCGTCCCATCGGTTGGCCGGGACGTGCGGATGGATCACGTCCGTGGCGACGACCTTGCCGGTCGCGTCCACCACGGCGACCTTCACGCCCGTACGGAAGCCGGGGTCCAGGCCGAGCGTCGCGCGCGTACCGGCGGGGGCGGCGAGCAGCAGGTCGCGCAGGTTCGCCGCGAAGACCCGCACCGCCTCGTCCTCGGCCGCCGTGCGCAGCCGCAGCCTCAGGTCGAGGCCGAGGTGCACCAGGACGCGGGTGCGCCAGGCCCAGCGGACCGTGTCGCCCAGCCACTTGTCGGCGGGACGGCCCTTGTCGGCGATCGCGAACCGGTTCGCGATGATCCCCTCGTACGACGACGGTCCGTCCGTGGGCTCCTCCGGCTCCAGGACGAGGTCGAGGACCTCCTCCTTCTCGCCGCGCAGCATCGCCAGGATCCGGTGCGAGGGCAGCTCGGTGAACGGCTCGGCGAAGTCGAAGTAGTCGGCGAACTTCGCGCCCGCCTCCTCCTTGCCGTCGCGCACCTTCGCGGCCAGCCGCCCGCGCACCCACATCCGCTCGCGCAGCTCGCCGATCAGGTCGGCGTCCTCCGAGAACCGCTCGGTGAGGATCGCCCGCGCACCGTCCAGGGCGGCCTGCGGGTCGGCGACCCCCTTGCCGGTGTCCACGAACGCGGCGGCCGCGGCCAGGGGATCGACGCCCGGATCTGCGAGCAGCCCCTCCGCCAGCGGCTCGAGACCCGCCTCGCGCGCGATCTGCGCCTTGGTGCGCCGCTTGGGCTTGTACGGCAGGTAGACGTCCTCCAGGCGCGCCTTGGTCTGCGCGCCCCGGATCCGCGCCTCGAGCTCGTCGGTCAGCTTGCCCTGCTCGCGCACCGACTCCAGGATCGCCGTCCGGCGCTCCTCCAGCTCCCGCAGGTAGCGCAACCGCTCCTCGAGTGCGCGCAGCTGCGCGTCGTCGAGCATCTCGGTCGCTTCCTTGCGGTAGCGGGCGATGAAGGGCACCGTCGAACCGCCGTCGAGCAGTTCGACGGCGGCCCTGACCTGCCGCTCCCGTACGCCGAGCTCCTCGGCGATCCTGCCTTCGATGGACCCTGCGAGGGGTGTCGTCACGTTCCCGTACCGCCTTCTCCACTGAGGTTGCGCGGCAATTGTGGCAGGTGACGCCGACAATCGGGGATCAGGGCGGCGACTCGCCCGGGGGCCGCACGGGCGGCGTCAGGCGCGACGGCCCCGGGCGGTGGACGAGGCCCCGCCGAAGAGCCTGGCGAGCGCCCGGAAGGGCAGCGTCACCACGGTGGCGACGGCCCCGCCGATCTGGCGCAGGACATCCGCGACGGCACGGAACATGTGTCTCCCCTTTCGTCGGCCGACCTCCCCGGCCGGAGGTACTGCGTATACCTCGTCGACGCCTCCCCATGCACACCGTCCGGACATGGCAGGAAAGGTGGGGGACCCGTCGCTGCGGCCACGCCGGGCACTGCCGAGAATCGACGGCATGGCGCAGCGAACCGTTCTCGTCGTCCTCTTCGACGGCGTGCAGAGCCTCGACGTCACCGGTCCCGTGGAGGTCTTCGCGGGCGCCGAGAAGCACACCCCGGGGACGTACCGGCTGTGCACCGCCTCCCTGGACGGCGCCCCGGTACGCACGAGCAGCGGGCTGACCGTCGTACCGGACGGGACCCTGGCCGACGCGCCGGAACCGCACACGCTGCTCGTGCCCGGCGGACAGGGCGCCCGTCGGCCCGGCCCGCGGCTGACCGACTGGCTGCGCCGGCACGGGCCGCGGGCCGAGCGGCTGGTCTCCGTCTGCACGGGAGCGGTCCTGCTCGCCGGAGCAGGGTCGCTGGACGGCCGTCGCGCCACCACGCACTGGGCCCACTGCGACACGCTGGCCCGCGATCACCCGGCCGTCGAGGTCTACCCGGACCCCATCTACGTCCGGGACGGCCACGTCGCCACCTCCGTCGGCGTCACCTCGGGCATCGACCTCGCGCTCGCCCTGGTGGGGGGGGATCTCGGCCGTCAGGCCGCCCTCACCGTCGCCCGGCACCTGGTGGTGTTCCTGCGCCGGCCCGGGAACCGGGCCCAGTTCAGCGCCCAGCTCGCAGCCCAGACCGCGCGGCGCGAGCCGTTGCGCGAGGTCCAGCAGTGGATCACCGAGCACCCCGACACCGATCTCTCGGTCGAGGCGCTCGCCGCCCGCGCGGCCCTCTCGCCGCGTCACTTCGCCCGCGCCTTGCACACCGAGACCGGCACGACGCCGGGCCGCTACGTCGACCGGGTACGCCTCGAACACGCCCGGCGGCTGTCGGAGGACACCACCGGCGGTGTGGAGGAGGTCTCCCGCGCCAGCGGCTACGGCCCCCCGAGGCGATGCGGCGCGTCTTCGTCCGGACCCTCGGGACGTCCCGGCGGAGTACCGCCGCCGGTTCCGGCCCGCCCTCGCACCCGACCACGGCTGAAAGGCCGCCGATGCAGATCGCCATCGTCCTCTTCGACCGCTTCACCGCCCTCGACGCGGTGGGTCCCCACGAGACCCTCGGCCGGCTCCCGGACGCGGAGACCGTGTTCGTCGCCGAGCGGACCGGGCCCGTGCGCACCGACACCGGCGCCCTCGCGATCACCGCCGACAAGACCCTGGGAGAGGTACCGTGTCCGGACGTCCTCGTCGTCCCCGGTGGCCCCGGGCAGACGCCCCAGATGGAGAACGAGGCCCTGCTGGAGTGGCTGCGCGGCGCCGACGCGTCCAGCACCTGGACGACGTCCGTGTGCACCGGGTCCCTGCTGCTGGCCGCGGCCGGACTTCTCCGGGGGCGCCGGGCCACCTCCCACTGGCTCGCGCTCGACCACCTGGAACGGTACGGCGCCGAGCCGGCCGGGGAGCGGGTGGTGACCGACGGCAAGTACGTCACCGTGGCCGGCGTCTCCTCCGGCATCGACATGGGGCTCACCCTGCTCGGCCGGATCGCCGGCGACGAGCACGCCCGGGCCGTCCAGCTGCTCATCGAGTACGACCCGCGGCCGCCCTACGACGCCGGCTCCCCCGGGGGAGGCGCCCGCGCACCTCGTCGAGGAGTTCCGGTCGAGGAGCCGCTTCAGCCTGACGTAGACACGCTCCACGTGAAGCGGGGCGGCCGGCGCTCCAGGAACGCGGCGACGCCCTCGGCGCCGTCGCCGCTCTCCCGGGCCCGCTCGCCCCAGTACGCGTCCCGGTCGGCGCGGCCGTTCGCGAACTCCTTCGCCGCCGCCTGCGTCAGCTGTGAGCGGGACGCCAGGATCCGGGCGAACCCGCCCACCCGCTCGTCCAGTTCGCCCCCGGGCAGCACCTCGTCCACCAGTCCGGTGCGCAGCGCCCGCCCGGCCTCGATCAACTCACCGGAGAGCAGCAGGTACTTGGCGGTCGCCGGACCCACCAGCGAGACCAGCCGCCGGGTCGCGGAGGACGGGTAGACGATGCCGAGCTTCGCCGGGGTCACCCCGAACCACGACCCCTCCTCGGCGAACCGCAGGTCGCAGGCCGCCGCCAGCTGGGCCCCGCCGCCCACGCAGTGCCCGCGGACCGCCGCCAGGGTCGGCTTGGGGAAGGCTGCGAGCGCCTCCTCCGCCGCCACGGCCAGCCGCTGCGCCTCGAGCGGCGACCCCCGGAGCGTGGAGATGTCGGCGCCGGCGCAGAACGTCCCGCCCTCACCGGTGAGCACCAGCGTCCGTACGTCCGGGTCGGCCGCCAGCGTTTCCAGCAGCGGCGGCAGGGAATCCCACATCGCGGCCGTCATGGCGTTGCGCTTCGCCGGATTGCGGATGACGACCGTGGCGACGTGCTCGGCGACGTCGTGCAGCAACTGGGGCTCCATCCGCCGGATGCTATCCGCCCCGGCCGACGCGCCGACCGGCAGGGACTCCACCCGGTGGGGGACGGGCGGACGGCGGACGCCGGGGAAGGAACGGCAGGGGAGCGATCACCGGGCCACCGAACACGTACAACCCGAAGAGTTCGCCGACCCGGCACAGGACGGACCGGAGCGGTCCCGGGGGCGACCGTGTCGTACGCAGGCGGTCGGAAACGCTCGATATCCGCTGACTTCTGTTCAGGGGTGAGGTGCGGAACCGATCGGTACCAACACTCGACGTGTGGTGACAATCGAGCGTGAGAGCGGCGATCCGCTGCCGTACGAAGGTGTCTGGCGGTTCACCGCCCCAGCCGTCGACGCCTCGGTCCCGCAGGCCCGCCACGCCGTGCGGGACCTGTTGCTGCGCCAGGGGGTGCCGGCCGCGGACGAGGTCGTGCAGGGGCTGCTGCTGATCGTCTCCGAGCTGGTCACCAACGCCGTACGGCACGCGGCGCTGCTGTCCCCGACGCTCGCCGTCGAGGTCGCCGTGGGCGCCGAGTGGGTCCGGGTGGCCGTGGAGGACGGCCACCCCTACCGGCCCACCGCTCTGGAGACCGACCACGGGCGCACCGGCGGCCGCGGACTGCTCCTGGTGCGGGAGGTCACCCGCGAGGCGGGCGGGGCGTACGACATCGAGCACACCGCCGACGGCGGCAAGGCGATCTGGGCCGCCCTGCCGCTCAAGCCCTCGCGGATCGGCTAGGTCACCAGCCCGCCGACGGCCCGGTCAGTTCGCGGACCGCGGGGCGGGCCGCGTCCAGGACGGTCGGGAACCAGGCCGAGAAGGCGTCCTTCGCGTGCCGTTCCGCCAGCTCCGCCGGGGTCACGAACGCCGTGGACGCCACCTCCTGCGGGTCCGGCCGCGGCGGCGACTGCACCATGCCGACGAAGAGGTGGTTGTACTCCTGCTCCACCAGGCCCGAGACCGGGTCCGGGTGGTTGTAGCGGACCGTGCCGGCCTCGGCGAGCAGCGACGGGGAGACGCCCAGTTCCTCGAAGGTCCGCCGGGCCGCCGCCGCGAACGGCGCCTCACCGGGGTAGGGGTGGCCGCAGCAGGTGTTGGACCACACACCGGGGGAGTGGTACTTGCCCAGCGCCCGCTGCTGGACCAGCAGCCGCCCGCGCTCGTCGAACAGGAACACCGAGAACGCCCGGTGCAGCCGTCCCGGCGGCTGGTGGGCGGCGAGCTTCTCCGCGGTGCCGGTCGTCACGCCGTCCTCGTCGACCAGTTCCAGCAAGATCGGCTCGGCGGCGCCGCTCGACGGGCTGTTCGTCGCGGTGGCAGGTGTGATCGGCATACCCATCCTTCACTCGGTCTTGGCGCCCCCAGTCTGCCGCACGAATCCGGCACTCCCGGCACTCCTTGGCATGCCCGCATGTCCCGGGGCCGTCCCACGGGGACGGAGGGCTGTGTTCCCCGGCGCGCGGCGGCGCGCCCGGCCCCGTCCTAATGGCACAGGCGCGCCTCGTGCTCGGCGTGCCCGCCGGGCTCCAGCTGGAAGGTGCAGTGTTCCACGTCGAAGTGGGCGCCCAGACAGTTCTGCAGCTCGTGCAGCATCTTCTCGTGCCCGATGGTGTTCAGGACGTCGGAGCTGACGACCACGTGCGCGGAGAGCACCGGCATCCCCGAGGTGATCGTCCAGGCGTGCAGGTCGTGCACGTCCTCCACGCCGTCCGTGGCCAGGATGTGCTCCCGGACCTGCCGCATGTCGACGCCCTTGGGCGCGGCCTCCAGCAGTACGTCCAGGGTCTCGCGCAGCAGCTTCCAGGTCCGGGGCACGATCATCACCGCGATCACCAGGGAGGCGATCGGGTCGGCGGCCGTCCACCCGGTGGCCAGGATCACCAGCGCGGCGAGGATCACCGCGACGGAGCCGAGCGCGTCCGCCGCCACCTCCAGGAAGGCGCCGCGCACGTTCAGGCTCTCCTTCTGCCCGCGCATCAGCAGCGTCAGCGACACCAGGTTGGCGACCAGACCGATCACACCGAACACCATCGCCAGGCCGCCGTCGGTGGCGGCCGGGGAGACGAACCGCTCGATCGCCTCGTACAGCACGTAGCCGCCGACGCCGAGCAGGAGCAGACAGTTGGCCAGTGCCGCCAGGATCTCCGCGCGGGCGTAGCCGAAGGTGCGGTGCTCGCTGGCCGGGCGGCTCGCGAAGTGGATCGCGAGCAGCGCCATGCCCAGGCCCACGGCGTCCGTCGCCATGTGGGCCGCGTCCGCGACCAGGGCGAGCGAGTCCGCCAGCAGGCCGCCGACGATCTGGATCACCATGACCCCGAGCGTGATCGCCAGTGCCCCCCGCAGCCTGCCGCGGTACGTCGCGCTCGCGGTACCGCCGACGGGCGCGCCGTGCGCATGCCCGTGATCGTGCCCAGCCCCCATGAAAGGTTCCTTCCCGTGATCCCGTCCGGGCCACAGTGAACTACGGGGAGGGGGTATCCGCAACGCGGCACTGAACACCGTTGTCATCTGCCCTGACCTGCGTAAACGATGCGCAGGTCAGGTGGCGGACAGATGCCGTGCGCAGGTCACCGGCCGTGGTGCAGCCGCCACCCCCGCCATGCCGATTCGATCATCTCGGGTACCGGGCGCCGGGCGGTCCAGCCGAGCCGCTCGGCCGCGCGGGCGGCCGACGCCACCGCGCGGGGCGCGTCGCCGGGGCGGCGGCCCTCGACGAGCGGGGCCCGGGTGTCGCCGGTGACCTCGCCGATGACCGTGATCAGCTCGCGCACCGAGATGCCCTCGCCGCGGCCGATGTTCACCGTCAGGTCTCCCGTGACCTCCCCCTCGGACAGCCTGCGGGCCGCCGCCAGGTGCGCCTCCGCCAGGTCGGCCACGTGGATGTAGTCGCGGACGCACGTGCCGTCCGGCGTCGGATAGTCGTCGCCGAAGACGCGCGGGGCCTCGTCGCGGGTGAGCCGGTCGAAGACCATCGGCACGATGTTGAAGACACCGGTGTCGGCCAGCTCCGGGGCCGCCGCCCCCGCCACGTTGAAGTAGCGCAGGCACACCGTGTCGATGCCGTGCGCCCGACCCGCCGCCCGGACCAGCCACTCGCCGGCGAGCTTGGTCTCGCCGTAGGGGTTCACCGGGGCGCAGGGGGCGTCCTCCGTGATGAGATCCACACCGGGGTCGCCGTAGACGGCCGCGGACGAGGAGAAGACGAAGCGTTCGATCCCGGCGCCGGCGACGGCGTCCAGGAGCGTCGCGAGGCCGCCCACGTTCTCCCGGTAGTACCGGGTCGGCTGTGTCACGGACTCGCCGGCCTGCTTCCGCGCGGCGAGATGCACCACTCCCGTCACCCCGTGCTCCACGCACACCCGCCTCAGCAGCTCGCCGTCCAGCGTCGAGCCCTCGACCAGCGGGACGTCCGCGGGCAGCCGCGCCGGCACCCCGGCGGAGAGGTCGTCCAGCGCCACGACCCGCTCCCCGGCACCGGCCATGGCCCGTGCCACATGTGCCCCGATATAACCGGCCCCGCCGGTGATCAGCCATGTCATGGTGGCCCACCCTATGCCGAGCGGACCCGGTGGTCCTCCATGCGCGGATTGAGGTGAATGTCCGCTGCGGTGCGACGGTTTGTGGGCGGGGCCCCGCATCGCCGATGATGATCACGGCAGCGGCGGGCGGGCGAACCGCGCCGATCCATTTGTCGAACGGTCAGTGAACGCGGACTTCCGGGCATCCGATAACCTCTGCCGACATGCCGCCCGGGGACCTGTACGGGCACCTCATCGTGTACATGACCGACGTTGACGCGTCGGCATCCAGGGAGTGAGATTCGGTTGTCGACCGCCATCCTCACCGGCCAGCCGGTCCCCGGTTCGTCACTCGAGGGCGATCTGCGCTCCCTCGGGTTCGACGTACGGACCGCGGCCGGCGCCGCCGAGGCCGAGACCCTGCTCGCCGGGGTGCCCGCGGGGCAGCGGGTCGCCGTGGTCGACGCCCGCTTCGTGGGCCACGCGCACGCGCTGCGCCTCGGTCTCACCGACCCCCGTTTCCCGCTCGCCGCGGTCCCCGGCGCTGTCACCGCCCAGCCGGCCGGCCGCCAGGCCCTGAGCCGCGCGCTGGCCCGCGAGAGTTCGGCGGCCCCCGCCGAGCCGGCCGGCGGCACCCCCCTGGTCGACAGCCTCGCCGACCGTGTCGCCGCCGCCCTCGACGCCGACGGCGCCGACGTGCACCGCCCCGAGCTCGGCAGCCTCGTGGCCACCGTCCCCGGCGACCCCCAGACCCGCAACGAGGCCCGGCAGGCCGTCGCCGCCGTCGACGACGAGGCCGTACGCCTGAAGTCGGCCGTCAAGGCCCGCGACGGCTTCTTCACCACTCACTTCATCAGCCCGTACTCGCGCTACATCGCCCGCTGGTGCGCCCGTCGCGGACTGACCCCCAACCAGGTCACCACCGCCTCCCTGCTCACCGCGCTCATAGCCGCGGCCTGCGCCGCCACCGGCACCCGCGGCGGCTTCGTCGCCGCCGGCGCGCTGCTCATCGCCTCCTTCGTGCTGGACTGCACCGACGGCCAGCTCGCCCGCTACTCCCTGCAGTACTCCACCCTCGGCGCCTGGCTCGACGCCACCTTCGACCGCGCCAAGGAGTACGCCTACTACGCCGGCCTCGCCCTCGGAGCCGCCCGCGGAGGCGACGACGTATGGGCCCTCGCCCTCGGCGCGATGGTCCTGCAGACCTGCCGGCACGTGGTCGACTTCTCCTTCAACGAGGCCAACCACGACGCCACCGCCAACACCAGCCCCACCGCCGCCCTCTCCGACAGGCTCGACAGCGTCGGCTGGACGGTCTGGGTGCGCCGCATGATCGTCCTGCCCATCGGCGAACGCTGGGCGATGATCGCCGTCCTCACCGCGGTCACCACCCCCCGGATCACCTTCTACGCCCTGCTCGTCGGCTGCGCCTTCGCCGCGACGTACACCACCGCGGGCCGCGTCCTGCGCTCGCTGACCCGCAAGGCCCGCCGCACCGACCGGGCCGCGCAGGCGCTCGCCGACCTCGCCGACTCCGGCCCGCTCGCCCAGGTCCTCACCGGCCCGCTGGAGCGCCCCGCGCGGTGGCTGCCCGGCTTCACCGCCCCAGCCGTCGCCCTGCTCGGCGGTCTCGCGGTCGCCGGCACGGCCGTGCTCACCGGCTTCGGAGGTCCCTGGACGACCGTCGCCGCCTGCGGGTACGTCCTGGCCTCCGCCCTCGCCGTCGCACGTCCCCTCGAGGGAGCCCTCGACTGGCTGGTCCCGCCGTTCCTCCGCGCCGCCGAGTACGGCACCGTCCTGGCGCTGGCGGCCGACGCGGAGGTGAACGGAGCCCTGCCCGCGGCCTACGGCCTGGTGGCCGCGGTCGCCTACCATCACTACGACACGGTCTACCGCATCCGCGGCAACGCGGGCGCGTCCCCGCGCTGGCTGGTGCGGGTGATCGGAGGGCACGAGGGCCGCACGCTCGCGGTCGCCGTCCTGGCGGCACTGCTCACCGCCTCACAGCTCACGGTCGCGCTCACGGTCCTCGCCGTGGCCGTGGCCCTGGTGGTGCTCGTCGAGAGCATCCGCTTCTGGGCGTCCGCAGGGGCGCCCGCCGTACACGATGAAGGAGAACCCGCATGATCGGCCTCGTGCTGGCGGCCGGCGCCGGACGGCGCCTGCGCCCCTACACCGACAGCCTTCCCAAGGCGCTGGTGCCGGTGGGGCCCGCGGGCATAGAGGGCGAACCGACGGTCCTGGACCTCACCCTCGGCAACTTCGCCGAGATCGGTCTGACCGAGGTCGGGGTGATCGTCGGCTACCGCAAGGAGGCCGTGTACGAGCGCAAGGCGGCCCTGGAGGCGAAGTACGGCCTCAGACTCACCCTCATCGACAACGACAAGGCCGAGGAGTGGAACAACGCCTACTCCCTGTGGTGCGGTCGTGACGCCCTCGAGGACGGTGTGATCCTCGCCAACGGCGACACCGTGCACCCGGTCTCCGTCGAGCGGACCCTGCTCGCCGCCCGGGGCGAGGGCAAGCGGATCATCCTCGCCCTCGACACGGTCAAGCAGCTCGCCGACGAGGAGATGAAGGTCGTCGTCGACCCCGAGAAGGGGATGACGAAGATCACCAAGCTGATGGACCCCGCCGAGGCCACCGGCGAGTACATCGGCGTCACCCTCATCGAGGGCGACGCCGCCGTCGAGCTCGCCGACGCGCTCAGGACCGTGTGGGAGACCGACCCGCAGCAGTTCTACGAGCACGGCTACCAGGAACTGGTGAACCGCGGCTTCCGGATCGACGTGGCACCGATCGGCGACGTCAAGTGGGTGGAGATCGACAACCACGACGACCTCGCCCGCGGACGGGAGATCGCATGCCAGTACTGACCCGGCTGATCCCCTCGCCGGTCGTCGTGGACATCCGTCCGGGCGCCCTCGACGACCTGGGCTGCGTACTCGCCGACGAGCGGATCTCGCAGTCCGGCCGGCTGGCCATCGCCGTCAGCGGCGGCTCGGGCGCCCAGCTGCGCGAGCGGATCGCGCCCTCGCTGCCCGGCGCCGACTGGTACGAGGTCGGCGGCGGCACCATCGACGACGCGGTCCGGCTGGCGGGCGCCATAAAGGCCGGCCGCTACGACGCGGTCGTGGGCCTCGGCGGCGGGAAGATCATCGACTGCGCCAAGTTCGCGGCGGCGCGCGTCGGCCTGCCCCTGGTCGCCGTCGCCACCAACCTCGCGCACGACGGCCTCTGCTCGCCGGTCGCGACCCTCGACAACGACGCCGGTCGCGGCTCGTACGGAGTGCCGAACCCGATCGCGGTCGTCATCGACCTCAACGTCATCCGTGAGGCCCCGATCCGTTTCGTGCGGTCCGGCATCGGCGACGCCATCTCCAACATCTCCGCGGTCGCCGACTGGGAACTGGCCCACCGGATCAACGGGGAGAAGATCGACGGCCTGGCCGCCGCCATGGCCCGGCAGGCCGGCGAGGCGGTGCTGCGACATCCGGGCGGGGTCGGTGACGACGGCTTCCTGCAGGTGCTGGCCGAGGCACTGGTCCTCACCGGCATCGCCATGTCCGTGTCGGGCGACTCCCGTCCCTCCTCCGGCGCCTGCCACGAGATCAACCACGCCTTCGACCTGCTCTACCCCAAACGGGCCGCCGCCCACGGGGAGCAGTGCGGACTGGGCGCCGCCTTCGCGATGTACCTGCGCGGCGCCCACGAGGAATCGGTCCACATGGCCGAGGTGCTGCGCCGACACGGGCTTCCGGTGCTGCCGGAGGAGATCGGATTCACGCCGGACGAATTCGTCCGGGTCGTCGAGTTCGCCCCGGAGACCCGTCCCGGACGCTTCACCATCCTCGAACATCTCGACCTGAAGACCGAACAGATCAAGGACGTCTACGCCGACTATGTCAAGGCCATCGGTAGCTGAACTCCGTCCGGTCGTCCACCCCCCGGGGGTCAAGGACCGGCGCAGCGGTGAGCACTGGATGGGGCGCCTCTACATGCGCGAGGTGTCCCTGCGGGTGGACCGCTACCTGGTGAACACCAGGATCACCCCCAACCAGCTCACCTACCTGATGACCGTCTTCGGCGTTCTCGCGGCCCCGGCGCTGCTGGTACCGGGGATCACGGGGGCCGTCCTCGGCGTGGTCGCCGTCCAGCTGTACCTGCTGCTGGACTGCGTCGACGGAGAGATCGCGCGCTGGCGGAAGCAGTACTCGCTCGGCGGCGTCTACCTCGACCGGGTCGGCGCCTACCTCACCGACGCGGCCGTCCTGGTCGGTCTCGGCCTGCGCGCCGCCGATCCGTGGGGTCCCGGACGGATCGACTGGCTCTGGGCCTTCCTCGGCACCCTGGCCGCCCTCGGCGCGGTCCTGATCAAGGCCGAGACCGATCTCGTCGGCGTGGCCCGCCACCAGAACGGGCTGCCGCCGGTGAAGGAGGCCGCCTCCGAGATGCGTTCCTCCGGCATGGCGCTGGCCCGCCGGGCCGCCGCCGCGTTCAAGTTCCACCGTCTCATCCTCGGCATCGAGGCGTCCCTGCTGATCCTGGTCCTCGCGATCGCGGACGCGGTCCGGGACGACCTGTTCTTCACCCGCCTGGGCACCGCAGTCCTGGCCGGCATCGCCCTGCTGCAGACCCTGCTGCACCTGGTGTCCGTCCTCGCCTCCAGCAGGCTGAAATGAGCGCCGGCATGAAGGTCGGCGCAGTGATCATCACCATGGGCAACCGCCCCGACGAACTGCGCGCCCTGCTGGACTCGGTCGCCAAGCAGGACGGCGACCCGGTCCAGGTCGTCGTCGTCGGCAACGGCTCGCCCGTCCCCGAGGTCCCCGAGGGCGTACGCACCGTCGAACTGCCGGAGAACCTCGGCATCCCCGGCGGCCGCAACGTCGGCATCGAGGCCTTCGGCCCCGGCGGCACCGACGTCGACGTCCTGCTGTTCCTCGACGACGACGGCCTGCTCGCCGGCCATGACACCGTCGAGCTGTGTCGCGAGGCCTTCGAGGCCGACCCGGCGCTCGGCATCATCAGCTTCCGCATCGCCGACCCGGAGACCGGGGTCACCCAGCGCCGCCACGTGCCCCGGCTGCGCGCCTCCGACCCGATGCGCTCCTCCCGCGTGACCACCTTCCTCGGCGGCGCCAACGCCGTACGCACCGAGGTCCTCGCCGAGGTCGGCGGGCTGCCGGACGAGTTCTTCTACGCCCATGAGGAGACCGACCTCGCCTGGCGGGCCCTCGACGCCGGCTGGATGATCGACTACCGGTCCGACATGGTGCTGTACCACCCGATCACCGCCCCCTCCCGGCACGCGGTCTACCACCGCATGGTCGCCCGCAACCGGGTCTGGCTGGCCCGCCGCAACCTCCCCGCCCTCCTGATTCCGGCCTATCTGGGCGTCTGGATGCTCCTCACCCTCCTGCGCCGGCCCTCGCGCCCCGCGCTGAAGGCGTGGTTCGGCGGATTCCGGGAGGGCTGGACCACTCCCTGCGGACCCCGTCGGCCCATGAAGTGGCGTACGGTATGGCGGCTGACCCGACTGGGCCGGCCCCCCGTCATCTGACAAGCTCGTATGCGGGAACATCGGGGCCCTACCCAGGCTCTCCGGCTCATGCCGGGTCCGCTTGCGGGCCCGGCATCTCGAGGACGAAAGTTTTCCACCAGTGAGTGAGACCACGCATGACGGCACGGTCGCGGTCACCGCGTCCGTGCCGCCAGACGAGGGCCTGACGGCGGAGCGG
>NZ_JAHWZY010000059.1:0-24056 GCF_041380215.1 Streptomyces pimonensis | reverse complement strand
GGAGCTGCTGGCGGGCCAGGTACTCGGCAGGGGCGACCTGGACGGCCATACGGCCCGGCCCGTGCCCGGGCACCGGGGCCAGCTTCACGGCCTCCTCGGGGACGTCGTACACGCCGGCGACGGCGCGCTCGGTGAGGGAGCCGGGCACGGTCTCCCCGGGCTGGGCGAGGATGACCGCCTCGAAGTCGGGGGCGTCCGGGCGGTACTGGCGGATGTGGGCCAGCCGGGTGGTGCCGGTGGCCGGGGCGGCGGCCCAGTACCGGGCGAGGTCCCCGAGGTAGCCGGGCTCGTAGTCGTCCTCGTCGGGCTGCTGCGCGGCGACGGCGGGGAGGTTGTCGGCGGCCCGGCGCAGCCCGCGGGAGCGGGTGAGGGGCACGGCCACGGCCGACAGACCGGCGATGGCGACGGACGCGGCGACCTCCCACCAGGAGGTGCCCGGGGTGAACAGGCCCACCCCGTAGGCGGTGGACAGCCCGAGGACGGGCAGCGCCTTGTAGGAGGCGGTGAGCAGCCGCGGGGCGAATCCCTCTTCACGGTCGCGGGCCCGGGCCCACAGGCGGCACAGGACGCCGGCGCCGGTGCCGAGGGCGGCGGCGTGCAGCTGCCACAGGTCGGTGCCCGGGCCGATCGCGGCCGCCGCGCCGGCGGTGCCGTAGGCGATGCGTTCCACGGTGGCCAGGTGCCGGGCGGCGGTCGCGCTGAGCGGCGGGCGGACGGCGGCGGGGGTGACGGTCTGGGTGGTCACGGCGGGGTCCTCCGGGAGACAAGGGAGGGGCCCGGCCGTGGGTGGCCGGGCCCCGTGGGCTGGTCGGTGTCGGGTGAGAGGTCAGCGGGTGCGGTAGAAGCCCGGGCGGGCCTGCCGGACACCCGAGGCGTTCACCGCCTCGTACACGCCCCGGTACTCGCTCTGGTGGGCGTCGTGGAGGCCCTGGGAGTCGTGCTGGACCTGATCGGCGGTGCGGGCGAGGTCGGCGGACGCCTCCGCGACGGCGCGCAGCGCGGTGGCGGCCTCGTTGATCAGGCCGGTAAACCGCGGCTCCACCTCGGCGGCGGTGCACAGGTCGGCCAGCATGTCGGCGTGGTCGGCGTCGCGCCCCATACGGCGCTGGAGGGACCACAGGCCCTCTTTCAGCGCCAGGGCGGAGGCGGTGAGCGCGGCCGTGCGGGCGGCGAGCCCGGTGAAGGAGGGCGTGCCGGTCGTCGCGGGCAGGTGGGCGGGGCGCGGAACGAGATCACTCATCGGTCGGTCCTCAGTCTTCGTTGTGGATGCGGGCGGACGGCATGACCAGGCCGGCGTCGGCGGTGGCCTGCTGGACGGGGCGGTAGGCGTCGTGCATCTCGTCGTGTGCGTGCTCCACGGACTCCGCCGCGTGCAGCGACTCGGTGCGCATCGCCTCCGCCCGGCGGGCCAGCAGGTCCATGGACTCCGACAGCCGCGCCATGGCGGCGCTGGTGAGTCGGCCGATGACGTTGTGCCGCTCCGCGAGCTCGTCGGCCAGGTCCCGGAGTGCGTCGCGCAGCTCCCGGGCCTTGTCCGCCAGGGCGGCGCACTCGTCGTAGGTCTTGAAGCAGTCGGTTTTCGACGTCTTCAGCGACGTGAGGACGTCGTCCAGGGTGACGTCGGTCAGGTGCTCGGAGGCGGCCCCGCCCGTGCGCGGCGAGGGAATCGGGACGGACACGCGCGTCTCCTTCGTGGGCGTGGTGGTGTGGGTACCGGCCGCCGGGGCGGCCGCGGTGCGCGGGGAGGAAGGGGCGGCGGGGGCGGGGCCGAGGGCGGCGGGCTCCCAGACGGGACCGTTGCGGACGGGCGGGCCGTCCTGTTCCACGGTCCACACGACTTCCGCGTCCCACATGGCCTCGAAGAGGCTGTCCCAGGGGTTACGGCGGCCGCCGCCCGGCGTCCCGTAGAACTCCCACCCGGCACCCGGGCCCGGGGTGGGCCCGGTGGTCGGGCCGGTCGCCGTGGCGTCTCCTGCGGCCGTCTCCGGGCCGCTGCCGGTGGGCTCGGTGCTGGTGTCCCCGGTGGTCGTCGTGGCCGCCCCCTCGGCGGTCCCGTCGTCGTCCCGGGGCACCCGGCGGAAGACGGGCGGGTCGGGGTCCTCCCGGCGGCGGCGCAGCCGCTCCTCCGCGCGGCGGCGGGCCTCCTCCCCGATGGACGCGGCCAGGGTGACGCGCTCCGTACCGGTGGGCCCGCTGCCGTCCCCGCCGGTGGTGGGCTTGGCCGTCTTGTCGTCGCCGGTCTCCCCCGCGTCCTTACGGGTGCTGTCGTCGTCCTTCCCGGCGCGCTTGCGCTCCGCCAGGTCGGCCTTGTGCTGGCGGGCGGCCTCCTTCTGTGCGGCCTTCTCGCGGTCGCTGCGGCGCCGGGAGCGGTTCAGGGCGAGCTGTCCGAGGACGCCCGGACGCCGGCCTACGCCGCTGCTGCTGCCCGAGTCGCTGCCCGGGGTGGCGCCGGACGACGATCCCGAGCCCTTGCCCGAGCCGCTGCCGGTACCGCCGCCCTTCCCGGTCCCGCCCGACCCGGAGCCGGTGGAGCCCTTGCCGGTGCCGCTGCTCCTGGTCGACGTGCCCGACCCGGGCGAGGTGGAGCCCTTACCCGTCGGCTTGGCCGGCGAGCCCGAGCCGTCCGAGCCGGGTCCCTTGCGTCCGGGCCCGGTCCCGCCAGGCCCCGAGGACGGGGAGCGGCGACCGCCGGCACCGGACGACGAGGAGCCGCCGCCGTTGCCGCGCCCTGTACCGCCTCCCCCACCGGAGCCGAGGGACCGGCGGCCGTACTCCTGCGAGGAGGGCACCCGGCCGCGCCCTCCCCCGCCGCCTCCGGTGCTGGCGGCGTCGGCCCGCATCCGGGCCTCCTCCAACTTCTGGCGAGCGGCGCGCAAGGGCGCGGCCTCCGCCGCCCGCTCCATGCGGCGCTGCCGCCAGTCGGTCACCGCACCGGCCGCACCCCGTAAGGCGGCCAGCGCGATGGCGAGGACCGCGGCCAGGCTGAGCGCTCCCATACCGATCTCCTCCTCCTGGTCGTCGTCCTGGCCGTCCGCGCGGAACGTCGCCGGGACCCGGACCCGTCCGGGTGGTGGGGCGGGGAGCGGCGGCAGGACCGGACCGGTCACGGCGGCCAGGGAGTCGCCGGCGGACCGGCGGTTGCTGGTGGGAACGGGGACCGCCCCGGCGCTCGAGGTGGTCTCGGGCGGCGGGGCGGCCGGGGGAGGCGGGGACGGCGCAGGCCGTCCCGGTGGGGGTGGAGGCAACGGCGGGAGGCCCGGCGGTGCCGGACTCCTCGGCCTCAAGGGGGTCACGTTGCTGTCATCGCCCATGGGGCGCTCCTTGACAGTCGGTCACCGTGCGGGGCATCCTCGCGCGCCCGCGCGCCCGCTCGCCCGAGCGCCCGCATTATGCGCACGCGAGGCCCAGCCCCGCCCGGTGATGATGAGGATGATGGTTACTGTCCGTGCTGCTGGTCGACCTGGTGGCACCAGTTCTCCAGCGCCCGGGCCAGGTGCTCCCACAGCTCCGGGTCACCCGCGCGTTCGGCCCGGGTGGCGATCGCCCGGGCGTGGTCCCACCAGACGGCGGCCACACCCTTGGGACCCCGCGCGGCGTTCGCTTGCTGCCGCGCCTGCAAATGCCGGACGCGGTTGGCGTACCGGCGCTGCTCGGGGGTGACGACGTCGCTCACGCGCCCCTCCGCTGCTGCTGGCCGAACAAGTCCGCGATGCCGCGCGCCGCCGGGCGGGCGGGGTCGGCGGCCGGGGCCGCGGCGGTGTCCTCGCCCGGGGTGAACGCGGACACCGACTTGTGCAGGCTCTTGGCGGTGAGCGCGGCCACCGAGGAGCGGCGGCCGGCCTTGCGGAGCTGCTTGGCCTCGCGCTGCGTCGGGAGCGCCTGGACGTGGGCCTTGTGGGCGGCGGCCGCGAGGCGGAACCGCTCCATCGCGTCCTCCTGGCGGCGGGCGGCCTTGATGGCGGCCTTCAGGTGCTTCTCCACCTTGCGGGCCCGGCGAGGGGCGGACAGGCGGCCGTCGCCGTCCACCACCTCGGAGCGCAGCGCGGACTGGAACAGGGCCAGCACCTCCTCGTACGCGGCCGCGTCCTGGTGGTGGACGCGCTGCCGGTCCAGCGTCCAGGCGGACAGGACGTCCAGGTCCAGCAGCCGCTCGTAGTCGCTACTGCGGTTGATCTCAGCGGTCACGGTGTCCTCCGTGGGTGTCTCGGTGGTGCGTGGTCGGGTGGTCCCGCAACCGCGCCCGGCCATGAGGGGGCCGGTCGGGCGCGGCAGGGGGAGCACCAGGCGCACGAAGGGGCGGCCCGGTACGGGGCCGCCCCTTCGGTGGTGGTGAGCGGGTGGGTCAGTCGTCGCAGGTGCAGGAGCAGCCGGTCCCGGCGCACCGGCCGCAGTCCTGGCAGGCGGAGCAGGTGCGGCAGTGCTGGCAGCCGGGGCGCAGGTCCGGCGGCCAGCAGCGGCAGCCGGTGGGCTGCCACGGCTCGGGGGCGCCGAACAGTCCGAGCTGTCCGGGGGACATGGGCGCCGGCGTCTTGCGCGGCGCGCGTGGCTTGATGGTGGGCGGCATGGTGGGCGCTCCCTCGTCGTCGCTGTACGGTCGCCGTGCGGCCCGTCCGCCCTCACTAGACCTGGGGGCGGGCGGGCCGTGTCGTGCGGTCGGTCAGGGCCGGTAGCCGTCCTGGATGAGCCGGGCGGCCTCCTGGCGGTACTGGGAGGCGGTGCCGGTCGCCACGCCGAACGTGTCGGTGATGGCCTCCAGCGACATGCGGTCGGCGTCGCCGCCGTGCTGCGCGAGGACGATCCGGGCGAGCTTGCGGACGGTCCGTTCACGCGGGGAGAGCCGGGCCAGGTCCTCCGCGTCGGCGGCGCGCAGCTCGGTTTCAGCGGCGGCGGCGGCCGCTTCAGCCGCGGCCTTCCGGGCCTCCGCGGCGGCGCGGTCGGCGGTCGCCTTCCGGGCCTCCGCGGCGGCGGTCCGGGCCTCGGCTTCAGCGGCGCGGGCCTCGGCTTCACGGGTGGCCTGCTCCGTTTCACGCGCGGCCCGCTCGGTTTCAGCGGCGGCGGCGGCCGTTTCAGCCGCGGCCTTCCGGGCCTCCGCGGCGGCGCGGTCGGCGGCGGCCTCCCGGGCGCGGGCCTCGGCGGCTGCGGCGCTCTCCAGCGCCTCCGTCTCCAGGGCGGCGGAGCGCTCCACGGCGGTCACGGTGGCCCGGGCGCGGACCTCGGCGGCCCCGGTGGAGGCGGTCACCTCGTGCCGGGCGGCGTCCACCAGGCCGGCGGCCCGCAGCCGGGACGCCTCCAGCTTCGCGGCCCGCTCCGCCGCCCGGATCTCCTCGGCGGCCTTGCGGGCTTCCTCGTCCTCCCGGCGCCGCTGCTCGCGCTCTGCGGCCTCCTGGGGCAGCGCCAGGGCCTCGTCCACGGTCAGCCCGTACCGGGCCATGGTGAGGGGCAGACGGGCGTCTGAGGGGGCCTTGCGGACGCTGCCGTGCTTGCGCTCCAGCATCACGCGGTAGACGCGGAGCGCCTGGTCCCGGTCGACGGCCTCGGCGTACGAGGTCAGGCCCCACAGCCGCATGCGCCGCCACATGCCGAAGGTGGGCAGCGGGGCGAGCATCCAGCGGTGCAGGGGCACGCCGTCCGGGCGGGTGCCGTGGGCCAGGCCCGAGGTGCGGATGACCAGGTAGCGGGCCGCCTCGACGGCGACGACGAACAGCACCGGCATCACGGCGTGCATGGCGGCCGCGACCGGGTCCTCGGCCGGGGAGTGCTGCCCCGCGTTGGCGTTGAAATAGATCGTGGCCAGGGTCAGGCCGTGGGCCACGGGCCGCAGGAACGGCCAGGACAGGCCGCGCCGGGCGAAGTGGAGGTCCAGGGCCAGGGCGACGATGATCCCGGCGTCCACGCCGATCGGGAAGGCCGGGGCGAAGTCCCCGAATCCCTTGTCGACGGCGAGGGCCCGCAGCGCGCTGTAGGACCCGGCGAAGCCGATCCCGGCGACCACGACGGCCCCGAGGACGGCCACGACGGCGAGGGCCTTCCAGGCGAGCGCGGAGCGGTCCCGGGGTGCGCGTGAAACGGGGACGGCCGGAGATGAAACGGCGGCGGGTGCGCGTGAAACGGGGACGGCCGGGGGTGAAGCCGGGGCGGCCGGCGGTGGGGTCAGGGGGAGGTGCGCGGTGGTCACGGTGATCCTTCCGGTAGGTGCTGCGGGAGTGTGACTGAAACGGCGGGCCGTCCGCGTGAAGCCGGGCGGCCCGCGCGTGAAACCCGGCTCACTGACCGGTCGGCACCGGCTCCTCGGTGTCCGTCGGCGGGGCGTCGAAGCCGAGGAGGACGGCCACCAGGTCGAGGGGGCGGCCCAGCTCCAGGCCGCGCGCCCGGACGTCGTCCACGAGGTTGCGCAGGACGCCGTACGCGATGGCGTGCCGGATGCCCTCCCCCGTCTCGGGGTCGGCGGCCGCGTCGCGGAGCCGGTCGACGTCCTGGCGGATCTCGTCCAGTTCGGCGCGGGCGGCGGCCTCCACCTGGTCCCGCTCCGTACGGGCGGCGTCCCGTTCGGCGGTCACCTGCTTGATGACCGCGTGCAGGCCCTCGTACTGCGCGCGGGTCTCGCGCTCCGCCTCGAAGCGGTCGGCGTGGAGCTGGGCGAGCTGGCGGAGCTGGTCGCCGGCGACGTTCTCCGCGCGGATGGCGGAGTCCGTGGCGCGCTCGGCCTCGCTCTTGGCCTGGTCGCGTTCCTGCCGGACGGCCGGCAGTGCCACGCTGTCCGCGCGGAGGGCGTCCAGGGTGGCCGTGCGGATGATCCGGAACATGCGGTGTCCCCTCCTGGTCATGAGGCGGCCCCCGGCGGGTGCCGGGGGCCGGTGGTGCGTGGTCGTGCGGGTCAGCGGCCGGGCTCGGGGTGGCCGGCGAGGTACCGGGCGAGCCGGACGTGTCCGGCCTGGACCGTGGCGGCCTCCGCCGCCGCGGCGGCGCGCTCGGCGGCCTGGAGGTGGAAGCGCGTGGCGTCCACCAGACGCTCGTGGGCCAGGCCCTCCACCCAGTCGCGCGCGGGCTCGGGCTCCGGGGCGGTCACCGCTTCCCTCCCTGCCGGACGCGGCGCAGCGCCTCGTCCATGTCCGGGTCGGAGTCGGTGGCGCGCAGGACCTCGCCACAGCGGCACCGCCAGTAGCCGCACAGCGGGCAGGCGTCCTCGGCGGCGGCGGAGTTGATACGGTCACGCATTGCGTGCTCCTTCTCTTGTCTGGTGACTGGTGCGGAGCACGACGACCGGCCCCCGGACCTATGGCGCTGCAATCGCCCCGGGGGCCGTCGTCGTGCATGGCGTCGGCCCCCGGCGTGGGTGCCGGGGGCCGGTGGTGCGGGAGGGGTCAGGGCCGTTCACGCACGGCCCGCTCGGCGGCCGCCCGGAGCGTGTCCCGGCTGATCTGCCGGGGGTCCCACGTGAGGGTCAGGCGTCCGGCGGGCCGGGTGATCCGGACGGGCTCCCCGCAGGGCAGCGGTCCGTGGACGAGCACTATGGGCGGCTCTCCTGGTGTGGCGGTCATGGTGCGGCCGTCCTGGTCGGTCAGGCCGCGAGGGACGCCGGGGCGGTCTCGGTGGCGGCCGGGAGCTGGACGACGTCGGCGGCGGCCGCCGTGACGCGCAGGGACGGGGCGCAGGTCCGCATGGGGACCTCCCCCAGCCCGAGACGCTGGTAGGTGGCGCGGATGGCCTCCAGGTCCGGCGTCTGCCGGGAGGACGGGACACGCTCCACGATCCACCCGCCGTAGCGGCCGGCCGGGAGGCGGTCCAGGATCTTGCGGGCCTTGCGCTTGCCCCGGTCCCCGGCGCGGGTCTGGTCGGTGGCGGCGGCGTAGTCGGCGGCCGCGCCCTCGATGACCTCGGGGGCCGGCATCTCCTCCGGGGTGAAGACGTCCGCCGGGTCGGGCGCCGTCTCGGTGGCGCGGGAGCGGACCAGGGCGGCCGGGGTGAGGGTGGAGCGGACCGCGTCGGCGGCGGTACGGACGGCGCGACGCGCGCGGGAGGTGACGGTGCGGATCATGTGGTGCCTCCTGGTATCCGGTGCTGGTGCTGGTGCGCGGCCGCCAGGGGCGCTGCAATCGCCCTGGCGGCTGGGGTGCCGAGTGGGCGCGGCTCCGGCACGACGCGCGGCGCGCGAGGTGCTGGACC
Organism: Streptomyces pimonensis; assembly: GCF_041380215.1. NCBI lineage: Bacteria > Bacillati > Actinomycetota > Actinomycetes > Kitasatosporales > Streptomycetaceae > Streptomyces > Streptomyces pimonensis. The sequence continues at coordinate 15,893 of NZ_JAHWZY010000059.1, read as the reverse complement.
GCGACGACTCGGAAGTCATCGAGTGGTGCCGGTCTTCGCCTTCCTCCAGCTCGCCTACGGCGTCTGGACGTCACCCCGCCGCCCGTACTGGCGCGGAAGGGCAGGCCCACGGGTTACCGGCGTGGTCCCTGCTGTGGAGTTCTCAAGAGAACGGGCGATTCCTTCAAGGCCGCCATCACGCGCTGCTCTCCGGTCGCTACCGTGGTACCTACCTATCTAGATAGGCGGTTCCGAGACCGATTAAGACACGACATGGAGGGAGTGTCAACCCATCTAGATAGGTGTGTTTCGGAGGGGTGCCTGACCTGGGGATTTGAGGCGCGCAACACCGTTCGAAAGCTGCCACTTTCAGAACCTAACTAGCTATGTCATGCTTGGGCGCCAGACCAACATCACGAGCGGAAGGGACGGAGGCCGTGGCCAGGAAGGAGCCGGGCAAGGTCGAGCGGATCGCCGCCGATCTCCGAGCGAAGATCGAAAGCGGGCACTACCCGCCGGGCGCGAAGCTGCCGAGTTCTGCCGAGCTCCAGGCCGCGGAGGGCATCGCCTTCCAGACGACGCGCGAGGTCTACCGCGTGCTGGAGCGGGACGGCCTGGTCGTTACGCACATGGGCAAGGGCTCATTCGTGACGCCGTTCCTGGGGAAGATCACCAGGGACGGGACCGGCCGCTACCAGCCCGCCGCCAGAGAGGCCGGCGGCGCGCGGGGCGCGTTCGAGGCGGAGCTGAACCGGCTCGGGCTGGTCTACAAGCCCACGCCGACCGACGTGTCCCGGGAGCGGCCGCCGCGTGAGGTCGCGGCCGCGCTCGGGCTGCACCACTCCGCTAAGGCCATCTCCCGCCGCCGCGTCATGCGCGCCGGCCGGGACGAGGCCGACCAGGCGGAGGGCTTCCCGGTGCAGATCGCTACGTCGTGGTTCCCCATCGACGTAGCGGGCGGGAGCCGGATCGAGGACCAGGACACCGGCCCGGGCGGCAGCAAGAGCCGTCTTGCCGAGCTGGGGCACGCGCAGCGTCGTGTCCGGGAAACGATCGAGGTCCGTTTCCCGTCCGCCGTGGAGGCCGAAGCACTCGGCATCCCGGAGGACCGCCAGGTGTACGAGCTGACGCACCACGCCTCCACGGAGGAGGGCCGCGTCGTGGAGGTCGCGGTGCACGTCATGCCCGCGAGCATCTGGCGCTTCTCGTACACGTGGGAGCTGGACGCGGACTAGCGGCCGGCCCTACTGCCAACCCACCACCACCAGCAAGGAGCGACATGCCGACCAACACCATCGGCACTGACGGGACGATCACCCGGGACGCCCGGAGCCGGTACCGGCTGCGTGCCGAGGGCGGCGCGCGCGGCGCGTTCGAGGCGGAGACGAAGCGGGCCGGGGGCACCCCTCGGGCTGAGGTCGAGGTGACGCGGGGGACGGCCCCGGCCGACGTCGCGGAGATCCTGGGCGACACGGGGGAGGTCGTCATCCGGCAGCGCCGCATGTACGACGGCGAGCGCCTGGTGCAGCTTGCCGACACGTACTTGCCGGCGTTCGTGGCGGAGGCGGCCCCGGCCGTCGCCCAGCTCGACACCGGGGAGGGCGGGATCATCTCGCGCATGGCTGACGCGGGCCTCGCTCAGACGGACGTCGTGGAGGACGTGTGCCAGGTGCCGGCGACCGCCGACCAGGCGGCGGCCCTGGGCGTCCAGGAGGGTGCGCCGCTACTCACCATCACGCACGTGGGCCGGACCGAGGACGGCCGTACCGTGGAGGTCACCCGGCATGTGCTGGGGGAGGGCTGGACGCTGCGGTACGGCGTCCCGCTGGACTGAGGCACCCGCCCCGGGCTGAAACACGACAGCGCCCCCGCTCCAGGTGATCGGAGCGGGGGCGCTGTGCTGTGCGGTCAGGAGACGGGGCGCACCTGGCGACGGCGGCGGACGGTGACCGGCGAGGTACGGCGCGGCTGGTGCGCCCGCTCGTCGGGCTCGACGTCGGGGGCCTGGAGCGCGTCCAGCACCAGCTGAGCCACCTCCGGGTTCTGCGCGAAGAAGAACCGCGGATTGACCCGGTAGATGCTCGCTTCTCCGGTGCGCTGGATCAGGCGCAGGGCAGTAAGACGGGCGAGGGCGTCGTAGACGGTGGACATGGAGTTGCCGCAGTCTTCCGCGATCTCCTTCGGGTCCACCTCCATAGGCGCGTACAGAGCGCCGTTGCACGTCAGCCACTCCAGGGTGCAGCGCTGCGCGGCCGTCAGGTTGAGGGTGTAGACGGGGTGCGCCATTGACAGGTCATCGGCGTTGATATGGGTGGTCACGCGGTGGCCTCCTGCTCCTGGACGAATCGGCGGAGTTCAGCGGTCAGCTTTGCCCCGAGGTTCCGGGCGGTATCTACCGCAAGGATCGCCGATGCCAGTGCGTCCTGAGCAGTGGATCGAGCGGAGTCCGCGGCCTTACTGCTGGGGAGCGCGGCGGCGACCTCGGCGGCGGTCTCGGCGGCCGTGCGCGCGGCCTCCAGCGCCTTTTCTGCTGCCTTGATGGCGGCCGTCCTAGCCTTGTCATCCGCGACAACGGGGGGCGGGTCCATGCGGAGACACGCCTTCACATGGGACTCCCCGCTGCCCTCCCAGAACCGGCGCGGGTTGAGCTGGTAGATACCGGAGCGAGCACCGCCGACACGCAGCAGGAGATTCAATCGGACCAGGCGCGCAATGGCCTTCTTCACGGCGGTGTCGCCGCTGCACAGCTCGGGGGCAAGACGTGCGGGGTTCAGCGGCACAGGGTTGGCGGAGCCGCCGTGCTGCTTCATCCAGTCAATGATGTCCCACTCGGTGCCGCTCAGATTGAGTCGGAAGTTGGGCACTTCGACGCCGTGACCCTCCAGGGTGTATCCCTTGCCGTCGAAGACGTGGGACACCCGCTGCCTTTGCTGGAACACCTCGCCCGACTTCTCGTCGACGACGAGTGCTAGACGACGCGGCTTGCTACTCGATGCTGCCATGCTCCGCTCCGATCCGAGAGCTACGCATTAACGGGCACTTTTCTGCCCCTTAGCTCCGCTGCGAGCTACGTTACGGGCGCGATCATACACTTCAGAATCCGAAAGGTGCCCCCTTAGCTCGGCGTGTTGCGTGTGGTGTTCTGTAGCGAGCGCGACCTAAGGGGCACTTTTCCGCCCCGTAAGGTGCACTTTTTTGCCCCTTACGCCAGCGTCTCCGCAGGTCAGCGGTACCGTCCCCTTCTTAGTTAAAAGGCGCGCCCCGTCGCCTCCCGCCCGCCACCGGGGGTCACTGTCGTCCCCGAGCTCCACCCCGCAGGGTCGGACTGCCTGGATGGCCAGCAAGGTGCCGGGGGGCTGTCCGGGGACGGATCGAGTACTTCCGTCCGCGCTCGCTTGCGAGTGCGCCCCCGGAGGGCCGCCGGAGGCTGCGCCGATCACCAGGGAGCCGCAACCCGCCGAATCTCCTTGCCGCTGTCGACCGGCGCCCAGGGTCGGCGCGTCCTCGGGCCTGGAGGCCCTGCGGGGCCCGACTGGTGCCACCCGAGCACCGCCGGCGGCCGCCGCTCCTCGGTGGCCGGGCAGCAGGGAGGAAGCGTGGTCACCGTCGGCGGTGGCTGAGCGAGGCACACGCGCGCCTGGTCGTCCGGCGCCCCCGCCGCTGTGGCTGACTTTCTGTGGCTGAGGTCGATTCCCCCGCCGTACAACTCCCCCTCCCCCTTGGACACCAGCCACGAGGGGGCGGAGGTCGACGCGCGGCCGGTGGGAGCGCCTGGCCCGCGGGCGACTACGGGGCACGGGTGCTCCAGGTCGCGGCGGGCGGGGGTCCGGAGGAGCCCGCCGCGAGTGTGCGCAAGGGCGCAGCCCGTAGCCCCGGAGCGAAGCGGAGGGGTCGCTAGTAGGTGGGCGCAACGGTGCGCACCGTCCACCGGGCAGGGTCCGCCCACCGGAGGCGACGCACTGCCGGACCGGCCCGCAAGGGTCGGTGCACCACCAGGGCGCGGCACCAGGCGGGAAGAGCGCGACCACCAGGCCGCAGCCGACAGCCAACCCCCGAACCAGAGCAAGGCAGCTCGCTGACCTGGGGTATCAACTCTTAGTTGATGTGATGTCATCCCCCGATCAATGCATAACAACTTTGAGTTTCTTCGTGGTGATGGAGGGATCAAAAGATGCAGGTCAGCGAAGCGGCTTACTTCGACGTGTCACCACACTGAGCTGACGCGTCCGGTAGGGGCGCTGCATGCTCCCGTGCCGAACGATCTCCCCTCCCGACGGGTATTCCCCCATCCGGCGATTGCGGCCGTTGGCAGGTGCGGGGCGTGGCAGTCTCTCGATCCGATACCCGTACCCACCCGAAAGGACAGCCGTGCCCACCACCTGCACTCGGACCCTTACCGCCGGCCCTCTCACCCTCCCCCGGGTGACAGCGGAACTCGGCACTATCTGGTCCGAGGACCGCCCAGGCCTCCCCGGCGCCGGCGTCGCGGTCGAGTTGACCGCTGTCCTGGAGCTGCTGGCCGCCGTAGACCGTGGCGAGGTGCGCCCGCTGGAGGCAATGGCAGCCTTCGGCCCGTTCGTGGAGGCAGCAGCCGATTACGGCCGCGAGATGGAGCGGATTGCAGAACTCTCCTGGCGCGGCACCGCGGGGAAGCCCGACACCCGCCCCTGAAGGCGCTGAGCGGTTCCGTGCCGGACGATCTCCCCTCCCGACGGGTATTCCCCCGTCCGGGAGGTCGAGAGCGCGGCAGGCGGGAGCACGGGGACGATCCGGGGGACAGCTACCGCCGGCGACCCGCGGAGGTTGGGTAAGGCACGGTTTTTCGTGCCTTAGCTCCGGGGTGTCGTGCCTTACTGCGAGGAACCCGCAGACCGGCGTCCGAAACACCGCCGCCACAGAGGACACGCGCCGCGCGGGGTGACAGAACCTGCGGAAAAGCTGACACCGGGAACGGGCCGTACACGGGGACGGTTCACCGGGCGAACGGGCGAACGGGGCGGATACGGGGTGAGCCGGGCATAACCGGGGACGGGTTTCCGGGCCCCGGTTCACCGGTCGCCGGAGGACCGGGCCCCTTTAGTAAGAACATCAAGCACCACCATCAAGTGGTTCCGAGGTGTCCTCCGCTCCGCTCCGGACACCTCGGCCGGTGGGCGGCCGGCCTTACCGGAAACCCGCCTCACACGCGCCCGCGCGGAGGCGGTCCAGAAAGTCCAGAAACCCCCGGCCCGCCGGCCCCGCGGAGGCGGCCCGGCCGGGGGGTGGACTCCCGCGAAGGTCCAGCGGCAGGGACCTCCCACCGGGCATCCTGGCGGCGAGGAGACGGCCCGGGGAGGACAGCGGTGAACTTCGCGTTCGTGTGCGGCTGGTGCGGGGCGCCGTGCGTCATGTGGGGTGAGCCGGTCGCCTCCTGGTGGACCGACAGATACGAGCTGCCGGACGACTTCGAATGCTGGTCATGCGGCGGTATCAGCACCACCCCGCCCCCGCCCTGGACACCGGCCGACGACTAGCCGCGTCCGCGGCGGTCCTCGAGGACGCGCGGCCGCGCGAAAGGGCCGACACCCGCGCGCGGTCGCCGGCGCCGGACACGCAGCTCGGCGAGCACGGCCGCCTCCACGTGCTCCGCCTCGGCGCGGGTGGGCAGGTGGACGACGCCGATCATGCGCCAGCCGCGCCGCTCGTTCACACGGAGGCGGTCCGTGTCGGCGTACGCGTCCGTAAGGCCGATCCGGTGCGCGGCAAGGTCGGGGTGCGTCGCTACGTAGACGGCGGCCGTCACGCGTCGTCCTCCTCGGCGCTGCCACGGAACCGGAATCCGGCGCGGGTCGCATACTGCGCTCCCTCGTGGCGCAGCCGCTCCGCCCGCCCGAGGTCGTACAGCATCGCGGCCGCCAGGACGTCCGGCGGGATCTCCTCGTACACCTGCCGCTGCTGGGCAACGGCGGCCTCAAGCCTGGCCATGGCCTCCGCGCCGACGTCCACCTGCTCGGGAGTGACGTCGCCCTCGTCGTCCGCCCGGCCGACGCCCGGGCCCGCCGGATTTTCTCCCCCAATGGGGGAGGTCGACGGGGCCGCGGTTTCTCCCCCATTGGGGGAGACCGGCCGGGACAGTGCCCGCTGTGCCGCGTCCTCGATCACCCGCACCATCTGGTCCGGGTCGCGCGGCAGGCTGGCCGGAAGCTCCTTGCGAGCGGTTCCGATGGCGGCCGCGGTGGGCTTCCTCGTACGCCGCTCCACGGCCTTGGCCAGGGCCACCGTGGCGGGCCCGCCGTGCTTGCGGAACGTCAACACCAGCTCCCGGGCCTGCCGCTCGTTCAGCACGGTCACCCCGGCCGACTCCAGCAGCGCGTACACCGGCCACGCGTCCATGAGCCGGTACGCCTGGCTTTCCGACAGGCCGTCCCAACGGGCCGCCAGGTACTCCGTGAAGGTCTTGAAGCCGGGACGTCCAGGCCCGGGCCGGTACAGCCTGGCCTGGTTGATCGTGGCGAGCGCCTTGCCGGCGACCGCGAACGCTCTCTGAAGACCGGCCACGCCCCGTTCGCACGTTTCCAGGTCGGCCACCTCCTGAGCGGTGAGGGTGTCCCCGTCGCTCGGGGCGTACGGCGCCGGGATGTGGTCGACGGTGAGCGGCGTCGACAGGTCCGCGCCGGTCAGCTCGGCCAGAACTCCGGGGGGCCGCGCGGGCGCGGGCTCCGCCTCGGCGCTGGTCTCCTCCTCCAGCTCCTCGTCGGGTTCCTCGCTGCGGGTCGACGGCATGGCAAGGGCACGGCGGGTCACGCGGTGGTCTCCCTCGTGGGCAGGATGACGCCGGCGGCCTGGTCGTAGTCCCCGGCCGGGGCCGCGTCCGGCGCGTACAGGCGGATCGGCTGTTCGGTGAGGGGGGCCTCTGCCGCGCGGACGCTGCGCCGGATCGGGATGACGGCCGCCTCCGGGTAGTCCTCGGACACCTGCGCCGCGAGCTGCCGGGCAAAGCTGCTCTTGTCCCACGCGGTCAGCAGGACCGCCCCAACCCTGAGCTTGGGGTTCGTCTTCCGCTGCACGCTGCGGATCGTCTTGTGCAGGGACGCCATGCCCTTCATGTCCAGACCGCCGACCTTGATGGGCACCAGGGCCTCATCCCCGGCGGTGAGCGCGGCCACGGTGACCAGCCCGAGGGACGGCGCAGCGTCGATCAGGGTCACGTCGTACGGGGCGCGGCCGCCGGCCTCCTCCATCTCCTGGGCGAGCGCGTCCGCGAGAGCCTGCTCCGCACCGATGGGCCGCTCGTACTCCACGCGCTGGAGGTCGGTGCCGGACGGCACCATGTCCACCCCGGCGAACCGCGTCGGATAGGTGGCCTCTGCCAGGGTGCAGTCCTCGAAGAACACCGACCGCAGGGAATGCCGCGGGGAGTCCTCCGGGTACTGCGGCAGCAGCCACGCGGACAGGGCGGCCTCCTGGTGGTCGGCGTCGATGACACGGACCCGGTAGCCGGCCGCCGCCCACGCGGCCGCGAGCTCCACCGTGCTGGTGGTCTTGCCCGCGCCGCCCTTCTGGTTGACGACGACGAACACCCGGGGCGCGGACGCCTGCCGGAACGTCGCGGGGACGAGGATCTGCGGCCGCCATGCCTGATACGGCGTGTCGGCGTTCCACGCCGTGACGACCTCCAGCCGGTCGCCCGGCGGACTGTCCAGCGGCGGCAGCGCGGTACGGGGCCCCTGGTCGGGGTGTGCTCCTGGTGACTCCATGCGGGGACGGTAACTGCCGCCGTGGCCACGCGTCGCCGCCGGGCCCGCGCGGACATGCGAACGGCCCCGCCCGAGGTGCTCCCAGGGCGGGGCCGTCGCGGGCCGGTTCTGATCAGGACGGGTTGATCAGGTTCACTGCCTCGTCGTCGCCCAGCTCGTACAGCGCCAGGACAACGGCGTACGTGGCGTCGTCCATCCCGAGCGGGCGGGACCGGCCGTCCGCGAGGTCGCTCCGGTACAGCTGGTGCTGTCCGTCGGCCCACGTACGCAGCAGCGCCCGGGCGTCGTCCGGAGTGATGTCGAGCGCGGCCGCCACCTCCGTCCACGAGGCGCCCAGCTCCAGCGCTTCATGGACGCGGCTGCCGTGCTCGTCCGCGATCCGCCGGCGGATCGCCTCTCCGAGTGCGAGCGCGGCCAGGGCGTCGCCGGCGGTGCCGCGCTCCCCCGGGTGGTCGGCGGGGAGCCGGTGGAGCATCAGCCGGTCGTTGTGGACGGCGCGCTGCTCCACCAGCCCGGACAGCCCGGCGAGGTGGGGCACGCCGTCGGGGCGCCGGATCTCCTGCGCCTTCCAGGTCTCATACGGGTCGGTCATGGGGTGCTCCGTGTCTGGTGTCTGGTGACTGGTGACTGTCGGGTCCTGCGTAGCAGCCCGGGCCGGTGGCGCGCGGGCGGTTCGGGAACGAATCACGCGGCCGTGGGGGTCCGCTCCGGACTGGTTACAGCACCCCCTTGAGGGCGTTGTCCTGGTGGCTCCAGCGGTCGGCCGTCTGGATGTAGCCGTCCAGGACGGGGCTGCCGTCCACGTGCCCGGAGATGTTCGAGATGGCCTTGCGGTCCTTCCCCGCGCGGCGGGCCTCGGTGATCATCCCGGAGCGGACGGAGTGGCCGGTGAAGCGGATCGTCACACCCGCGCGGCGTCCGGCCTCGGTGATGACGGCGCCCACGGACTGAGGGGAGAGTCCGGCCCGGGTGACGCTGCCGGTGCGGTGCATCCGGCGCAGGGCCGGGGTGTCCGGCTCGATGCCGGCGGCCTCCTGCCACGCCTGCCATGCGCGCACCGGGCAGGTCTCCGGGGTGGAGCCGTAGGGGACGGCGACCTGCCGGGGGTGCGTCTTGGACACCCGCACGTCGACGTCCAGGCCCTCGCCCTCCACGAGGACCAGGTCCCGGGCCATGAGGGCGGCGGCCTCATGGCGGCGGGCGGCGGTGGCGAAGGAGAGCAGCACGGTGGCCCGGTCGCGGAGGCCGGTCAGGGTGTCCGGGCAGGCGTCCACGATGGCGCGCAGGGCGTCCAGCCGCATGGCGGGGGCCTTGCCCCGGCCGCGCGGCGGCTCCTTGCGGGCGGCGGCCTGCCGCTTGAGGTCCTTCAGCAGCTCGCGGGCGGCCTCGGTGAACTCCGGGGGGATGACGACGCCGTGGTCCCGGCGCAGGGTGACGGCGAGCCCGGCGAGCCTGCGGTCGATGGTGGTCGGGGCCAGGGGCCGGCCGTCCTCGCCGCCCTGGTCCCACATCCACGTCACGTAGGTGCGCAGGACGCCGGGCTTGTAGGCGGCTGCGGTGAGGGGGATGCCGAGCCCGGTGGCGAACCGGGTCCAGGTCTTCCAGTCGCCCGCGTAGGCGCGGCGGGTGTTGGCCGGACGCTGCCGGGCGGCGAAGTCCTCCGCTGCGTCGTCCAGGGCGTCCAGACGCTCGGTCAGCTCCGGGCCGTACTGGTCCGGCAGCACGAGGGAGGGGGCGGTGATGAGGGGGGCCGGGAGGTGCGGGGCGGCCAACTCCACGGCGGTCTCGGGTGCCTGATCTGTACTCACGATATGTGAGCTTATCGTGAGTTGGGGCGTGGCAGAAGGGTTCCGGTGTGGGCAGGTGTGGCACGCAGTCCACCCCGGACATGACGACGGCCCGCCCTCGCCGGCGGAGTGCCGGACAGGGGCGGGCCGTTCCTTGCGCTACGTCTTCGGTCGCCGGTGCTCAGCCGCCGGGCGGCCGACGAGGGGGCGTGTACCGGGCCGCCCGCCGGCGGCGCTCCTGCGCGGCCTGGACAACCTCATTCACCTCGGCGGCCACCTCCTTCAGTTGCTCCGGGTCCTCCGCGGCGATCTCCGCCACCAGGTCCAGGATCTCCGTGCCCAGGGCGGCCGCCTCGGTGCGCCGACGGGCGATGCGCTCCACCCGCTGCTGGATGCTGCCGCTCATACCAGTGCCTCCAGGTCCAGGCCCACGAGGACGTACGTGGTGCCCGGGGCGCCGTCGGCGTCCACGGTGGTCAGCTCCGAACCCTCCTCGGTGGTGCGCCGGTAGCAGCGTGGCCCGCCGGCGTCTCCCCACAGCCGGGTGCCGTGCCGCTCCTCCGCCCGCAGGTCCACCCGGGCCCCGGAACGGGCCCGCCGCTCCCGCAGGAGCCGGTCCACCCGCCGGTGCAGGCTGCTGCTCATCTCAGGTCTTCTCCCATGTCGTCATGGCCTCCAGCTCGGCCAGCTTGGCCTCCAGGACCGCGTGCGTGCGGAAACCGGGAATCAGCTTCAACGTGTCCACCGCCGCCCGCCGCTGCTGCGCGGTCACCTCCGTGTCCCCGGCCAGGGCCCGGGCCAGGGTGTGCACGGCGACCGGCCCGAGGTGGGTCAGGCTGGCCACGGTGTCCGCCAGCACCTCCGCCCGGGCCTCCTCGATGACCGCCATGAACGTGGACTGTTTCCTCCAGTTGCGGATCGTGCGTTCCGGGATGCCCAGTCGTCGGCCGACGGTGGCGCAGCTCGCGCCGCGGGCGAGGAGCTTTGCGGCCTCCTGGCGGTCCTCCGGGGAGTGCGCCACCGGGTCACCTCCGTGTGGTCGTGGTGGTCGGGGCAGCGTGCTACCGGCCCAGGGCGGCCAGGATCGGCCATTTGGCCGGGGCGGCGGTGCGCGTGTGCTGGTCGGAGAGGGGTGCGGGTACGGCGGGCGGGGTCCGGGATGGCCGCCTGGTGGTCGGTGTGCGGCCGCACCCGGCCATCTGCGGCCACCGTGCGGCCGTTCCCTGCCCTGCGGGGGTGGTCAGCCGGTGGCGGTCTGCTGCTCGGCACGCTGCTGGGCGAGGATCTCCCGGGCCAGGCGCAGGGCCTCCGCCTCCTCCTGCCGCTGCTGCTCCGCGGCCGCCCGGCGCTCCTCCTCCCGCCGTGTGGCCTCCTCCTCCTGCCGCCGGCGCTCCTCCAGCTCGGTGGCGAGCAGGGCGTCCAGGGACTCCGCGGCGGCCAGGACATACCGGGCGTAGTCCGCGAGGTTGGTGTACCGGCGCTGCCGCTTCTGCGCGTTGAAGCCGGACGCCTTGAGGTCCAGGCACACCGACTTCATGCAGTCGACGACGCGGGCGATGTCCCCGAACGTGGCCGTGTCGGGGGAGGGCCAGCGCTCGGGCGGCAGGCCCGTGAGGCGGTCGACGGAGTTGTGCCGGCGGCTGAAGCTGAAGGTCATGGGGTGGGTCCCTTTCGTGGGAGGGGTCAGGGGCGGGTGTCTCGTGGGGAGCGGCGCCGGGGCGTCAGCCATCGGGGGCCCCTTCCGGAGCGGTGGCGGGGTGCGGGGTGTCGGCGGTGCGGCAGTCCTCGCAGAACTTGGCCAGCAGCCCGTACCGGACATCGGGCCCGAGCACGTACAGGGCGGGGGCGGCCAGGGCGGTGCACTGCGGGATGGCGCACCAGGGCGACAGCAGCAGGTCCGCCATCGGGGCGTGCGCGCAGAGGGGGCAGAAGGCACCGCGGTCGGGGTCGATGGCGGACAGGAAGACCGGCCCGGGGTGCGGGCACCGGGCACCGCTGCCCAGGGCCTGCGCCGCGCGCTGCTCCGCGAAGCCGCGGGCGCGCAGCCCGAACGGCAGGAACGCCACCATCTCCGTCTCCGTGTCCGGGCCGGTCACCGGTACACCCCCCGCCGGGGGCGCCGGGCCGCGGCCCACTGCTGCGCGGCCCGTACGGTCTCCTCCGGGTCGTCCTGGTGGGTCAGGACGTCCTCCATGTGCCGGGCGAAACTCTCGCCGACCGTGCTGCGGTGCTCATCACTGAATCCGGCGAGCCACGCCGCGGCGGTGCACTGCCGCCGGCGGGCCGTCTCGTCCGCGACGTGCGCCAGCTCGTGCCGCAGCGTGCGGTCCATGGCGCGGCCGGGGCGGGCGCGTACCGGGTCCACGCTGATCTCCACCCAGTGGCGGCCGTTGTCCGGGTCGGTGCGGAACACCGCCTGCCCTCGGGTGTCGGGGAGCTGCTGGACGGCGACGCGCAGCGCGGTGAACGGGGACCCGGGCAGGGAGAGCAGCCGGCGGGCGTACCGGGTCCACCGGGAGGCGGACGGCACTCGTGGGGAGATGAGCACCCACCGGCGTTCCCGGGTGTCCGGGGCATAGAAGCCGCTGGCTCCTCGTGGCTCGCGCGGCATCCGTACCGCGGCGGCACTCAGCACGGGTGCGGCCGGGGGCTGCTGCACCTGGTCGACGCGGGCAGTACGGGCGGCGGTGAGGTCCAGCGGGGGCCGGCCGGGGCGGGACAGCCACGTGTCCAGGGCGGCGCGTCCCGTCGCCTCCAGGGTGCTCGCCGGGGCCGGCGGCCGCCATGAGGGGTCGAGGCGGGCCAGCACCTCGGCGTGCCCGGTGTCGTCCGGGTGCAGCGCGGCGAACAGCCGGGCGCGGGCGAGGAGGGTGTCAGCAGGCACGGGGAGCCTCCAGCGGGGACGGGGCGGTGAGGACGTCCAGGGCGGCCGTCCAGGCGGGAGGGGTGGGGGAGCCGAGCGTCCAGCGGTCGGGGGCCGTGTGGCGCATCAGACCGGCGGCGAGAGCCGCACTCAGGTAGCGGTGTCCGTCGCCGGCGGACAGGCCTGCGGAGCGGGCCAGCGTGGCGGGAACGTCCAGACCGATGGCGGGCAGCACCAGGCCGTACGGGTCGGCGTGGACGGCGGCGGCGTACAGCAACGCGAGGAAGCGGCCGCGGCGCAGGTACGGCGGCATCGTGGGCAGCCACTCGCGCTCAAGACGGCGAGTGAAGAGGCCGGGCAGGAACCCGACGGGAGTACGGGGCGACCGTATGGGCGGGGCCGCGGGCGCCAGCAGTGCGGGCATGGTGGTCCTGGTGGTCTCGGTGATCGCCCGGCCTCGAACGCCAGCAGCGGGTGAAGCGATCTCCGGGAGGCCCAAAACCATCCCCGGTCATGCAGTCATGCGGTCAGGCGCGGGTGGGCGCCTCGATGCGGTCGTGCTCGTCAAGTGCGGAGCGGTGAACGCGTACCGTGCGGCCGTTCGGCCCGAGGCGGCGGGCGCGCAGGATGCCGCGCCGGGCCCACCGGTACGCCGTGGACGTGGAGATGCCCAGGTGTCGGGCGACGTACGGCACTGGCAGCCAGTCGCCGGCGTCGGAGATGTCGGCCATGCTCCCCCTTCCGTGGCAGGTGTGTTCACCCCTGCCAACCATGGCAGGCCGTAGATCGTTCCCGGACAGCAAAAAGGCCCCCGGCCGCACCCTCGTCGGAGGGGCGGCCGGGGGCCTCGGTGGAGCGCGCTCGGGGGCTACGGCAGGGCGGTGAGCAGGGCCAGCACCAGGACTACGAGGGAGACGGCGGTGATGTCGATGGCGATGCGTAGTCCGGCGTACTTGCGGCGGGCGATCTGGGAGAGCCGCACAAGGTGGGCGGCCTGGCCGTCGTCCGGGCTCTCTAGGTCCTGCAGGACCTCCTCCGGGGTGCACCGGCACCAGTGCAGGTATGAGCCGCGCTGTGCGCCGTCCAGGCGGGGGCGGACGACGGCCAGGACCGCGAGCACCGCGGCGACCAGGCCGACGGCGCCGGCGGCGACTAAGGCGGCCGCGACCGTGGGCAGGGACCGCCCGGGCACCGCGGCGACCACGACCGCGAGCGGCAAGGAGACGGACGTCAGGAGGATGCCGGCCTTGGCGTCGGTGCGGCCGATCTCCACCAGGACGGTGGTGATGGCGGCGTCCAGGCGGGCGGCGGTGGTGGTGGGCATGGGCGTCTCCTTGATGGGGGTGGACGGGGTCACAGGCCGCGGGCGTCGGCCAGGCGGGCGGCTTCCTCGAGGAGGCCCGCGGCCGCGGCTGCGCCGGGCAGGTGGTGGTCGTTGGCGTCGGGGATGGTGTCGGCGCCGGGGCAGTGCCGGCGGATGGCTTCCAGCAGGACGGCGAGTGCGTCGTGCAGCTCGGCGGTGCTGGCGGCTTCCGCGCGCAGCGCCCCGTACAGGCAGCGGGCGCCGTCCTCGTCGACGGTGGCGCCCTGGCACCAGCCGTCCCGCTCCAGCCGGGCCTGGGCGCGCTGCAGGAGCGCGGCCACGGGAGTGGGGTAGAGGTCGACGGGCGGCCGGTAGGGCTGGACGGCGGTGGGGACGCGGACGACGTCGGCCAGGTCGACGGGCTCGACGTCGGGCACGCGGAGTGCGGTGTTCACCGCGACGGCGAGCCCGGCCAGGTTCAGCCGTTCGTCCATGCGGTCGCTGACGGCCGTGAGGCGCTCGTCCAGGGAGGCCGGCGGGTGCTCGGCCTCGGTGGTTTCGGCGGCCCATTCCGGGGCCGGTACGGCGGTGCTGGGGGCGTGCACGCGGTCCTCCGGGGTGGAGAGCGGGCTGGGCCCCCGGCGGCTGTCGTGCGGCGCGCTCGGGGGCCCGGCGGGGTGTGCGGGGTCAGGACTCGGTGGGCTGGTCGGTGCGGGCCCACACGCCGTGGCCGACGCGGACGACCAGCCCGGCCTCCTGGAGCTTGGAGAGCGTGTTGTCCACGGACCCGGAGGCGGGCCCGCCCTCGGTGCCGACACCGACCTTCTGGCGGATCTCCCGGGTACGCAGCGGCCCGCCGGCGAGGACGGCCAAGACGTCGTCCCGCAGGTTGCGGGCGGGCGCCGGCGGGGCCGGGACGCGGGAGGCCGGAGCCGCCGGGCCGGGCCGCGCCTCGGCGGCCGCGGTGGCGCGGTCGGCGGTCTCACCAGTCAGCAGCTCCACCGCGAGGTCCAGGCCCTCGGCGTAGGCGCGGCGGAACACGTCCTCCTCCTGCGGGGTGAAGGACACCGGCGGCGCGGACTCCATGAGGGCGATGAGCCCGGGGTACGTCCGCTCCCGCTTCACCGCGCGCCATACCCGGGACAGGTAGGGCTGCCCGGACTGGATGAGCCACGCGGTCCCGGCGGCCGTCGGCCCGGTGGGTGCCTCCCCGCCGGACCACGCGGCCTCCAGCTCCGCCGCGCCGGTCACCCCGAAGTGGCGGGGAATCGGAGTGATCTCCACGGCACCGGTGGTCATGTCCGTGGCCATGGAGCGGGTCATGCTGCTGTTGACTCGCCCGAGCCACACAGAGCCTTGCTTCGCGTTGGCGCGGATCTTCTCGGAGTCTCCGAGGTCCTGGAGGTGGATGGACTGGCCGGCGATCCGCACGCCCATGCCGAGCTTGCGCCATGTGATTTGTCCGGCCCCGAGCATCCCGGCGACCCACTTGCGGAACTCCTTCGGGGTCCCGGCGTCCTCCGCGATCATGCGGTTGATCTCGTCCATGGTGAGGATCGCCAGCCGCCACGGCTTACCCAGGGTGAAGGACCCCCAGCCGTTCGCGGCGCTCACCTCCTGGCGGTAGGAGGCGACGGCGGAGAACGCCGCGAGCGTGGCCGCCGACTCCGCCTGTCCGGCCCCGAAGTGCGCGACGCGGCCTTCCGCCTCCGGGAGCGACATGCCGTCCTGCGCGTCCGTGACCACGCTGACGACCCCGTTGATGCGCTCGGCGGCGAGCAGGGTCAGCAGCGTCACGCTCTTGCCCGAGCCGGGGGCGCCCACCAGGAGGTCGGTCAGCCCGCCCAGCTCCGGGTCGTACAGCGGCCAGCGACCGGGCCGGCCGTCGTGGCGCAGCCCGATGGCGATGCGGCCGCCGGCGTCCATGCGGAGGTCGTCCACGGTGGCCTCGCGCACGGTCAGCAGCGGGTGCTCCCGGTAGAGGGTGACCACGCCCTGCGCGATGCCGTCCGTCTCCACCATCAGCAGCTCCGGGTCCTCCACCCCGAGCGCCCGGGCCAGGGGCAGGCGGGGCAGGTGCAGCAGCTCGCTGTCCGCGGCCTCCACCCGCATCACGATGCGGTCGGTCTCGATGCGGTGGTCCACCAGCTCCACCCCCGGCGCCACTCCGCCCTTCGCGGAGACCTTCGCGGCCCACAGCGCGGCGAGCTGATCGGCGGGCCCCC
>NZ_JAHWZY010000058.1:0-26012 GCF_041380215.1 Streptomyces pimonensis | reverse complement strand
CGGGCCGGGGGCGGCGCCGCGCGCCCCGGGCGGGGGGCCCGCGGCCGTGAAGACCCTGTGTCGGGGCTGTCATCTTGGGGCGCTACGCTTCCCCCTCGGCGCGCCCGATCACCGCTCACGGCGGTGCGGTGCGGTGCGCCCCGTCGCCCGTCCCACGATCGGCACTTGGACTTCGCTACCTCATGTCTTGGTTCGAATCACTCATCCTCGGACTCGTCCAGGGGCTGACCGAGTTCCTGCCCGTCTCCTCCAGCGCCCACCTGCGGCTGACCGCGGCCTTCTCCGGCTGGGAGGATCCGGGCGCGGCCTTCACCGCGATCACCCAGATCGGCACGGAGGCCGCGGTCCTGATCTACTTCCGCAAGGACATCGGCCGGATCCTGTCGGCCTGGACCCGCTCACTGACGAACAAGGAGATGCGCCGCGACCTGGACGCGCGCATGGGCTGGCTCGTCATCGTCGGCTCGATCCCGATCGGTGTGCTCGGGGTGACGCTCAAGGAGCAGATCGAGGGTCCGTTCCGCGATCTGCGGCTCACCGCGGCGATGCTGATCGGCATGGGCATCGTGCTCGGCGTCGCCGACCGTCTCGCGGCGCGGAGCGAGAGCGGCGGCCGGCACCGCGTGGCCAAGCAGCCCAAGGAACTCAAGGACCTGAGCGTCAGGGACGGTCTGATCTACGGCGTCTGCCAGGCCATGGCCCTCATTCCGGGCGTCTCCCGCTCCGGCGCCACCATCAGCGGCGGTCTGTTCATGGGCTACCGGCGCGAGGCCGCGGCCCGCTACTCCTTCCTGCTCGCCATCCCCGCGGTACTGGCCTCCGGCCTGTTCGAACTGAAGGACGCCGCGGAGGGCGGACACGTCTCCTGGGGCCCGACGCTCTTCGCGACGGTGATCGCCTTCGTGACCGGGTACGCGGTGATCGCCTGGTTCATGAAGTTCATCTCGACCAAGAGCTTCATGCCGTTCGTCTGGTACCGCATCGCACTCGGCATCGTCATCCTGGCCCTGGTCGCCACGGGCACCCTCAGCCCGCACGCGGCGGAGTCGGCGGGCTAGCTCGGGGGACGCCACCGGGGCGGGAACACGCCCGCGGTGGCAGGAACGTGACCCGGGCACGTGACCGAAGACATACGGCGTGCGTAGTCGTCCGGTAGCACACTGTCAGTCCGTGGCCCTAGGCTTGCCCGCATGTCCCCCGATTTAGTGACCCCTGGTTCCGGGCGGTCCGCCGCCGAGGTCAACGAGCAGATCCGCGCGCTGTGGCTGCGCTCGGGCGGGTCCCTGTCCGCCCAGGAGCGCGAGCAGTACGAACTGCTGGTGGTCGAGTGGGCGGCGGCGATCCGCGACCGGGTCGTCAGGGCCGCCTGATCCTCTTCCGCCCCCGCGGCACGGCTCAGCGCCCGCCCGCCACGTCCTCGGCGGCCGCGGAGTCCCGGACGTAGTTCACCGCCACGTCGTGCCCCTCCGCCGCGAGCCGCAGACAGACCGCGGCGCCGATCCCCCGGCTGCCACCGGTGACCACCGTGACGAGACGCTTCATGAGTACCTCCGGGCGAAGAGCGCGGGACGAAGGTCTCCAGGCTCGCAGACGCGCGAGCGCGTCGTCGTCGAGGAGTGGGGGGCGCTTCCCCGGCAGCGGCACGGCGGCACGGCCGGGATCTCCGTCCCGCACCGGGACGGAGATCCCGGTGGCGAGCGGTGCCACGTCCTCGGCGCCCTCGGTCCCACTCGTCCTCGTACCGTGCGGGCCCCGGCCGCGGCGACCGGCACCCGGCGGGCCGGGACGCGGACCCCGCTTCGGACCCCGCTGCACCCGCGCGGCGTCTCCCGGCCGACCTCCCCGGCCGGCACGCTCCCCCGGCCCTTCCTCGCGCCCCGCCCGCAGCGGTACGTCGTCCCCGGAAAGGACGGCTCGATCCGTGCCAGACCTTGTCCACCGTCCCCTTCACAGCTGACGGCACCTCGCCGGGAGGACCGCCCATGCGGGCACGGCAGGCCGGTGCGGCCCGGTGGGGACCACCTCGTACGACCGGTCCGAACGCCGTCACGCGGAAGCCACCACCTCGCCGGCCACGACCCGCTGTCCCGGGCCACCGAAGGGACGCACACTGGAGGCACCACGGGGTAGGGAGGCGCCTGTGAAGACGCTCGGCCACCGGCTCGCCTCCCCCTGGCGGCGCTCGACCGTCGCCGCGGTCGTGGGCGCCCTGCCCGTCCTGGCCTTTCCGGCCCCGTCCCTGTGGTGGTTCGCCTACGTCGCCCTGGTCCCGTGGGTGCTGCTGGCCCGTACCGCTCCCACGGGAAGACGGGCGGCGTTCGACGGCTGGTGGGGCGGGTTCGGCTTCATGGTGGCCATGCACCACTGGCTGCTGCCGAACCTGCACGTGTTCACGTTCGTCATCGCCGCCCTGCTGGGCGCGCTGTGGGCGCCGTGGGGGTGGCTGGTGCGGCGGCTGCTCGGCGGGGTGCCGTCGCGCGGGCGGGCCGCGGCCGCGCTCGTCGTGGTGCCGTCGGGGTGGCTGGCGATCGAACTCGTCCGCTCCTGGCAGGGACTCGGCGGCCCCTGGGGCGTACTGGGCGCGAGCCAGTGGCAGGTGGAGGCCGCGCTGCGGCTGGCCTCGGTCGGGGGAACATGGCTGCTCAGCTTCCTGGTGGTGGCCCTCAACGTCGCCGTGGCCGTGCTGGTCGCGGTCCGGCGGGCCCGGGTGCCCGCCCTGGCCGGGCTCGTCGCCACGGCCGCCGTCACCTCCGCCGCCTGGGCGTACGCACCCCGGCCCGACACCGCCGACCGGGTCCGGATCGCGCTGGTGCAGCCGGGTGTCGTCGCCGGACCCGACAGCGCGCAGCGGCGTTTCGACCGCGAGGAACGGCTCACGCGTGAGCTCGCCGGCAAGGACGTCGGCCTGGTCGTCTGGGGCGAGAGCAGCGTCGGCTTCGACCTCGGGGACCGGCCCGACCTCGCACGGCGGCTCGCCGCGCTGTCCCGCGAGACGGGTGCCTGGATCCTGGTCAACGTGGACGCCCGGCGGTCGGACGAGCCCGGTATCCACAAGAGCTCGGTGCTGGTCGGCCCGGACGGTCCGACCGGCGACCGGTACGACAAGATGCGGCTGGTTCCCTTCGGCGAGTACGTTCCGGCCCGCTCCCTGCTGGGCTGGGCCACCTCAGTCGGCGAGGCGGCCGGCGAGGACCGCCGACGGGGCTCCGGGCAGGTGGTGATGGACGCGGGGAACGGGCTGCGGATCGGCCCGATGGTGTGCTTCGAGTCCGCGTTCCCCGACATGAGCCGGCATCTCGCCGAGGACGGCGCCGACGTACTGCTCGCCCAGTCCTCCACGTCGACGTTCCAGCAGAGCTGGGCCCCCGGACAGCACGCCTCGCTCGGTGCGCTGCGCGCCGCCGAGACCGGCCGCCCGATGGTGCACGCGACCCTGACGGGCGTCTCCGCCGTGTACGGGCCGGGCGGGGAGCCCGTCGGCCCGCGGCTCGGCACGGACACCGCCGCCGCGCAGGTGTACGAGGTTCCGCCGGCGCACGGCACCACGCCCTATGTCCGTTTCGGCGACTGGCCGCTGCACGCGGCGCTGCTGGTCCTCGGAGTCTGGGCCGTCACCGGGGCGGGGCGTGTCAGGCGGAGCGCTCGTGGACCGCTCGCACCACCCGCTCGCACAGCTCATGGGTCGCCAGCGCGTCCCGGGCGCTGAGCACCTCGCCCGCGCGGACGGCGTCCAGGAAGGCCAGCGCCGCCTGCTCGATGCCGCGCTGCCGCGACACCGGCACCCAGTCGCCGCGCCGTCGCACGGTGGGCTGTCCCCTGTGGTCGATCACCTCGGCGAGGTTGACCACCTGACGCTTGCTGTCCTGTCCGGAGACCTCGAGGATCTCCTCGGACGAGCCGCTCAGCCGGTTCATCACGCCGAGCGCGGTGAAGCCGTCCCCGGCGAGCTGGAGCACCACGTGGTGCAGCAGTCCGTTCTCCGTGCGGGCGCGCACGGTCACGTCGTCGACCGGGCCGGGCACCAGGAAGCGCAGGGTGTCGACGACGTGGATGAAGTCGTCGAGGATCATCGTGCGGGGTTCCTCGGGCAGCCCGACGCGGTTCTTCTGCATGAGGATCAGCTCGCGCGGGTGGTCCGCGCACTGGACGTAGCCGGGGGCGAAGCGTCGGTTGAAGCCGACGGCGAGGCTCGTGCCACGCTCCTCGGCGAGCTCCACCAGCCGCTCGGAACCGGCGAGTTCGTAGGCGAGCGGCTTGTCGACGTACGTCGGTACGCCCGCCTCCAGGAGCCGGGTGACGATCTCCGGGTGGACCTCTGTCGGCGCGTGCACGAAGGCCGCGTCGAGGTCCTGGGCGATCAGGGAGCCGAGGTCCGCGTGGCGCCGCCCGGGCGGCAGGTGGAGGCCGTCGGCGACCCGGTCGAGCGTCGCGGGGGTGCGGGTCTGCAGGTGCAGCTCCACTCCGGGCCGGTGGGCGAGCACCGGGAGGTAGGCCTTCCGCGCGATGTCACCGAGTCCGATGCAGCCGACCTTCACCGTGTGTGCTCCCCTGGTCCTTGCCCGTCGTGGTCCGGGAAGCATACGGCTGCTGCGGCGGACGCCAGTCGGCGATCCCTTCGAAGCCGCGCAGGAACAGCGCGGGAGCGGCCTTCGACAGTGCGACGAGCGCGTGGTCGCGTACCGCGGCGCCCACCCGGCCGGTCATCAGGTTGAGGCGGGCCACCTTCACGGCCCGGCGGGCGATCGCGGTGGTGCGGGGCAACCGGGCCGCGGTGTAGGCGGGCAGGTCGCCGGCGTGGTGGGCGAGGGTGATCGCGTCCTCGATCGCCTGGTTGCCGCCCTGGCCGAGGGTGGGCGGCATGGCGTGCGCGGCGTCGCCGACCAGCGCCACCCGGCCGTGGTGGAACGCGGGCAGCGGTTCGGCGATGTGGTGGACGTCGTGGCGGAGCACGTCCTCAAGGCGGGCGGCGGCCAGCACCTCGGGGACGGGGGTGTGCCAGTCGCCGTAGAGCCGCAGCAGTTCGGCCCGCTCGTCGTCCGGGGCGTGCTCCCCCGAAGGCGCGACGGCGGCGGCGTAGGCGTAGACGCGGCCGTCCTTGAGCGGGTGCGTGCCCCAGATGCGGCCCGGGCCCCAGGTCTCGTGCGAGGCGAACTCCACGCCGGGCAGGGGGATCAGCAGTCGCCAGGTGGTGAAGCCGGAGTACACCGGGCCGGGGTGCCCGGGGAAGAGCCCGCGGCGTACGGCGGAGTGGATCCCGTCGGCGGCCACCACCAGATCGGCCTCCAGTTCGCCGGCGGGGGTGCCGACCCGGGCGGGCCGGCCCGGGGCGCCCGGGTCGAGGAGGCGGGCCGCGGTGCCCGTGCGGACGGCGCCCGACGGGAGTCGCGCGGCCAGGTGGCCGATGAGGGTGGCGCGGTGGAGCAGGACGAGCGGTCCGCCGAAGCGCTCGGCCGCCGCGGCGGCGTCGGTGCGGGACAGCCACCGGCCGCCGGGCGCGCGCAGCCCGCCGTCGCCCTGCCAGGCCGACAGCGCGCGGATGTCGTCGCCGAGCCCGATGACGTCCAGCGCACGGAGCGCGTTGGGCGACAGGGAGATGGCCGCGCCGACCGGTTCCAGGGCCCCGGCCCGCTCCAGCACCGTCACCCGCGCACCACGCAGGTGCAGGGCGACGGCCGCGGTCAGGCCGCCGATCCCGCCGCCGATCACGATTGCCCGCTCGGGACGTGCCATGGCTCCTCCTCCTGACGGGACTACATCCGTAGTGGACTCGGGGTCCAGCGTACTACAGGCGTAGTGTCACAGGTAGTTTGACCCCATGTCCGTACGCACCCCGGGCGCCGCCCGTGCCGATCTCGTCGCCGACGCCGCCCTCGCCCTGCTCGCCGGACGTGGGATGCGCGGCCTCACCCACCGGGCGGTGGACGAGGCGGCCGGACTCCCCCAGGGGTCCACCTCGAACCTGGCGCGCACCCGGCAGGCCCTGCTGGAACTGGCGGTACGACGGCTCGCCGAGCGGGAGGCACGGGTGCTCGCGCTGCACGAGATGCCCGATCCGCGGACCGGCGCCGGCTCCCTGGTGGACGCCCTCGCGCTGACCGCCCACCGCGCGCTGACCGGCAACCGGGAACTGACCCTCGCCCGTTACGAGCTGGCCCTGGAGGCCACCCGCCGCCCCGAGCTGCGGGCGTACTTCGACGCGGCCGGCGCCCGGTTCCGCGATCAGCTGACAGCCCTCGTCACCGGACTCGGTTCCACGGACCCCGAGCGTCACTCGCTGTCGCTGATCGCCTGGGCGGACGGCCTGATGTTCTCCTGCGTGGCCGGCTCGTTCGGCGCCCGAGTGCCGGACCTCGCCGAGGTGCGCTCGGACCTGGAGGAACTGCTGGCCGGAATGCTCGGGGCCGAAAAACCCTGGTGAAGCGGATCAGTGCCGGGCCAGGATGGCGGCATGACGACCGAGCGCACCGAACCCGCCAACGACGCCGACGAACGCACCATGCTGGAGGGGTGGCTCGACTACCACCGCGACACCCTCGCCCGGAAGTGCGAAGGGCTGACCGACGAGCAGCTGCGCACCGCGTCGGTGCCGCCCTCGGACCTGTCCCTAATGGGCCTGGTGCGGCACATGTCGGAGGTGGAGCGCAGCTGGTTCCGCAGGGTGCTCGCGGACGAGGACGCCGGCCCCCTCTACTACGGCGAGGCAGAGCCGGACGGCGAGTTCCACCTCACCGGGGAGGACACCTGGAAGGAGGCGTACGGCACCTGGCAGGCCGAGATCGCCGCCGCGCGGAGCAACGCGGCCCGTTTCGCCCTCGACGATCCCTCCCGGGGCCGCCACCGGTTCAGCGCGGATCCGTACAGCCTGCGCTGGATCTACACCCACATGATCGAGGAGTACGCGCGTCACAACGGCCACGCCGACCTGATCCGCGAGCGGGTCGACGGCGCCACCGGCGAGTGACGTCACCCACGACACCACCCGGGGCCTCCGTACGGGGCGGGGGATCACTCGTGCGGGGCATGCTGTGCCCGTCCGGCCCCCTCCGGACGGCCGGAGCCAGCAGAGTGGCGCGGGTGCATCGAACGACGACCGCAGCAACGCTTCTGGTGACCGTGGCCGTCTCGGCCCTCTCGGGCTGTGTGACGGTCCACCGTCCCCTCGCGCCAGGACCGGCGACGGCACCGTCCCGGGGATCGGACCTCCATCGGACCGCGGGGGACGAGACGGAGGTCGTCCAGGCACCGGCACGTGAGGCCCTGGAGATGATCGGCCCGTCCCGGTCCCCGAAGACGCCCGCGCCCCCGTCGCACCGTGCCGCTCCCGGCGCCACGCCGGAGCGGAGGACACCGCCCGGCGACCGGAACGGGCAGGCCCTGCCGACCCGCCCCGGGACCGGTGGGAGCGGCCGGCCGCGGCCCCCCGCGACGGCCCTCCCCGACATCGCGGGGTCGATGCGCCGTGGCCCCTCCGGCGGACCGGACGTGTGCGCGCTGGGCAGGCAGTACGGCGGCTGGCGCCCGGGCAGTCCGGAGGCGACCATCTGCGGGGAGACGTACGGAGGTGAACCGGCCGGAGCGGCACGGACACCGGTCCCCTAGGAACGCGGTCCCGGCGCCCCCCGGCCCCCGGGCGCCTGGTCCTCGTCCAGCCGGATCTCCAGCTGCCGGATGGCGGCCCGTACGCCCTCGCCGTAGCGGTCGTCGGCCAGGGCGCGGGCCGCGCCCCGGGCCCGGTGGAGGTGGGTGCGGGCGGCGTCGGGACGGCCGAGGCGGGCGTAGTCGGCAGCCAGGTTCAGCTGCAGGGACGGGTAGAGCGCGCGCACGGCGGGGGATCCCCCGTGCGCCCCGGCGCGGCCGTCCGCGACCTCCTCGGCCGCCGTCAGCGCCCGCAGGTCCCAGGCCAGTTCGTCCTCGGGATCGTCCTGCGTGTCGGCGAGGTAGTGGGCCAGGGTGCAGCGGTGCAGCGGGTCCCCGTGCTCGCCGATCTCCGCCCACAGGCCGAGCAACCGGTGCCGGGCCTCCTCGCGGTCCCCCGCGTGGTGCAGCATCACGACCTGGCCGATCCGCGTGAGCACGGCGTCCGGCGCCGACTGCTCCTGTCGCTCCGCCACCCCGTCCTCCGCACCGCTCGCCGGCTGTCGCCCCCGACGCTAGCCGCAGGCCGGGGCGATACCGGGCAGGCCGCTCCGTGGTACCTCGAGCGGGCCGGGTGCGGGGTCCGTGGAACGGTCCGCACCCGGCGGGGCGACGTCACCCCAGGTCCGGGACGGTCCAGTCGATCGGCTCGTGGCCCTGCGCGGCCACCGCCTCGTTGATCTGCGTGAACGGCCTGGACCCGAAGAACTTCTTCGCGGACAGCGGCGAGGGGTGCGCTCCCTTGACCACCGCGTGCCGGCTCTGGTCGATCAGCGGCAGCTTCTTCTGCGCGTAGTTGCCCCACAGCACGAAGACCGCCGGGTCGGGGCGGTCCGCCACCGCACGGATCACCGCGTCGGTGAAGCGCTCCCAGCCGCGGCCCTTGTGGGAGTTGGCCTCACCGGCGCGGACCGTGAGCACCGCGTTGAGCAGCAGCACGCCCTGTGCGGCCCACGGCATCAGATAGCCGTTGTCCGGAATGGGCGTGCCCAGCTCGGCGTGCATCTCCTTGTAGATGTTGCGCAGGGACGGGGGGATCCTCACGCCCGGGCGGACGGAGAAGCACAGGCCGTGTCCCTGACCCTCGCCGTGGTAGGGGTCCTGGCCGAGGATCAGGACCTTCACCTTGTTGTACGGCGTGGCGTCCAGCGCCGCGAAGACCTCCTCGCGGGGCGGGTAGACCGGACCGTTCGCCCTCTCCTCCTCGACGAACGCGGTCAGCTCCTCGAAGTAGGGCTGCTGCAGTTCGTCGCCCAGAACCCCGCGCCAGGACTCGGGCAGCATGGCGATGTCGGTCACGTCGATGTCCTTACGTGTGCGGTCGCTTCCAGGACACAGAACCTACAGGCGACCACTGACATGGTCAGTGGTCGCCTGTAGGTTCCGGTGGTCGTGACTCCACCGCTGAGCGTCGTCCTGCTGAACCGTCCTCCGGTTGTTCCGCCGACCGGCCGGTGGACGGTCACGCCCGGCTCTACCAGCTGGTCTTCCGTGAGAGTTCCCAGACCATCATGATGGTGGACGGGTCCAGCGCCCGCTCCGCGCCCGAGATGTCCCGGCTCGCCGCCACGTACTGCCGGCCCTGCCACAGCGGCAGCAGCCGCACGTCGTCGACGAGGATCCGCTGGGCCTCCTCGAACTGCCTCACCACGTTCCCGCGGTCGCTCTCCCGGCGGGAGCTGGGCAGCAACTCGGTCGTGATCTCGGTCGCCTCGTAGGGCGTGCCGAGCGCGTTCTGCCTGCCGACGAACGGGGCGATGAAGTTGTCCGCGTCCGGGAAGTCGGGGGACCAGCCGCGCCCGAACACCGGGTACTCGCCCTTCTGGTAGCCCTCGACGTACGTCTTCCAGGGGCGGCTCTCGAGCGTGATGTCGAACAGCTTCGAGGCCTCCAGCTGCCGCTCGAGCTCCTTGAACTCCAGCGCGGTCTCGGAGCCGTAGCGGTCCGTGGTGTACCAGAGGGTCAGCGGGACCGGCTCGGTGATCCCGGCCCCGGTGAGGATCCGCCGGGCCTTGGACACGCTGGGCTCGCCGTAGTCGTCGAAGAAGCCGGTGGTGTGCCCGGTCATGCCCTTGGGGACCATGGAGTACAGCGGGTCGACGGTGTCCCTGTAGACCTTGTGCGCGATCGCCGCGCGGTCGACGACCTGGGCGACGGCCCGGCGCACCTCCTTCCTGCCGGCCCACGGGTCCTTCGGGTTGAACACCAGGTAGTTGATGTCCGTCCCGGTGCCGTCGATCAGTTGGAGCCCCTCCTCCTTGGAGGTCTTGCCCTGGAGCCCGATGATGTCGCCCGCCGCCAGACCGCGGTAGGCCAGGTCGATCCGGTCGTCCCGCAACGCCTTGACCATGGTGCCGGAGTCCTGGAAGTAGCGGATGGTCACCGCGTCGTTCCGGCGTTCGGCGAAGCCCTTGTAGCGGTCGTTGCGGACGAGTTCGGCCTCCTCGCCCTCCTTGTACGACCGGAGGGTGTAAGGACCCGAGCCGACGACGCCGTCGCCCTCGCGCAGGGCGTCGGCCGGGTAGGCGTCGGGGGCGACGATGGACATCGCCGGGGTGGCGAGCACGAACGGGAAGGTGGTGTCCGGCTTGTCGAGGTGGAAGACGACCTCGCGCTCGCTGGGCGCCTGCACCCGTTCGAGGCTGCCCAGCAGACCGGCCGGACCGCCGTTGACGCCGATCCGCCGGATCCGGTCGATGGAGTGCTTGACCGCCTTGGCGTCGAGGGTGCTGCCGTCGGAGAACGTCGTCCCCTCGCGCAGCTCGCAGCGGAACACCTGGTTGGAATTGTCGGAGAACCCGCAGCTCTTGGCGGCGTCCGGCTGCGGGGTGGACGCACCGACCGGGTAACTCAGCAGGGTCTGGTAGACGTTGCGGAACAGCTCCCAGGAACTGTCCCAGGAGGCGGCGGGATCCAGCGTGCTGGGCGAGCTGGTGGTTCCCACGACGACGGGCCCCTCGTCGTCCGGGGCACCGGACGACAGGACGCCGCAGCCGGTCACCAAGGACGACACGGACGCGATGGCCGCCATCCTCCGCAGGCATCGGTTCCGGTTGAACACGCGCACGCTCCTCGATCTGCCGTCCCAAGAGTCGGCAGACCATACCGCAGCGTTCGCCCCGTCGACCCCCCTCTGCGCGGCCCTTGGGCTCGGCTTCTCGATGACTACGTTGTCACGCGCCGTCGCGGCTCCGATACGCCGGCACGGGCGCCGTTTTCGTCAACGGACGCCCGTGCCGGACGGTCGGGACAGAGGCCCCGCGCGGACGATCACGTCACCCGCGCGGCACGCGGAACCGTCCCGTGCGGCGCACCTGTCGCACCGCGGTTCAGCCGACGCCGGCGTTCAGGAAGACGCCGCCGTCGACGACCAGGGTCTGGCCGGTGACCCAGTCCGACTGCTCCGAGGTGAGGAACGCGGCGGCACCGCCGATGTCGGAGGGCACGCCGAGCCGGCCCAACGGGTAGCCGGCGGCGGCCTCCGCCTCCCGGCCCTCGTACAGCGCCTGCGCGAACTTGGTCTTCACCACGGCCGGGGCGATGGCGTTGACCCGCACCCCGGGCGCGAACTCGTGCGCCAGCTGCTGGGTCAGGTTGATCAGCGCGGCCTTGCTGACGCCGTAGGCGGCGATGAACGGCGAGGGCGCGATGCCCGCGACGGAGGCGATGTTGACGATCGCGCCGCCGTTGTCCTTCTGCCAGGCGTGCCAGGTCTTCTGCGCGAAGCCCAGCGCCGAGATCACGTTGGTCTCGAACACCTTGCGCGCCACGTTCAGGTCGAGGTCGGCGATCGGCCCGAACACCGGGTTGGTGCCGGCGTTGTTGACCAGGTAGTCGACGCGGCCGAAGGTCTCCATGGCGTGCTCGACGGCGAGGGCCTGGTGGGCCTCGTCGTGCGCCTTGCCGGCGACGTACACGGCCCGGTCGGGGCCGAGTTTCTCGACGGCCTCCTTGAGGGCGTCCTCGCCCCGGCCGGTGATGCAGACGCGATCGCCGCGCGCGACGAGGGCCTCGGCGACGCCGTAGCCGATGCCGCGGCTGGCGCCGGTGATCAGGGCGACCTTGCCCGAGAGTTCCACAGCAGTCATGTTCCCGGTCTTCCTAGTCGAGCGGTCCGCCGGCGACGTACAGCACCTGGCCGGAGACGAAGCCGGCCGCCTCGCCGGCGAAGAAGGCGATCGCGTTGGCGATGTCCTCGGGCTCGCCGACGCGGGCGACCGGGATCTGGGTGGCGGCGGCGGCCTTGAAGTCGTCGAAGCCCATGCCGACGCGGTCGGCGGTGGCCTTGGTCATCTCGGTGGCGATGAAGCCGGGGGCGACGGCGTTGGCGGTCACGCCGAACTTGCCGAGCTCCTTGGCGAGGGTCTTGGTGAAGCCCTGGAGGCCGGCCTTGGCCGCCGAGTAGTTGACCTGGCCCCGGTTGCCGAGCGCGGAGGAGGAGGACAGGTTGACGATGCGGCCGAAGCCCGCGTCCACCATGTGCTTCTGACAGGCCCTGGACATCAGGAAGGCACCGCGCAGATGCACGTTCATGACGGTGTCCCAGTCGGAGACGCTCATCTTGAACAGCAGGTTGTCGCGCAGCACGCCCGCGTTGTTGACGAGGATCGTGGGCGCGCCCAGCTCCTCGGCGATCCGCGCGACGGCCGCTTCGACCTGCGCCTCGTCGGAGACGTCGCAGCCGACCGCGATCGCCTTGCCACCGGCGGCGGTGATCTTCTCGACGGTGTCCTTGCAGGCGGCCTCGTCGAGGTCGAGCACGCCGACCGCGCAACCCTCGGCGGCCAGTCGTACGGCGGTGGCGGCGCCGATGCCGCGCGCGGCGCCGGTGACGACCGCGACCCGCTGCTCAGTGGTGGACATTGCTGCTTCTCCTCGCGCTTGGGATGCGGCTCCTGCGGCCGGACCGGAATCGGTGAGCGACCGCTTAGTACCTTCAGCAGACGTGACGCTAGAAGCCCTGGCACCCGGTGTCAACGGCACATCGCGCGTGTGTGGTCCATTCCCCACGCCATGGCCCTCTCCCGTCTGCCGTGGCCGTCTCGCGCCCGGCATCCGAGTGGAGCACCCGATCGGGCCAGTGCCGCGCGCCCTCGCGCCGGACGGCCCCTAGCGTCGGAACACGAGCCACCCGCGAGCGGACAGGAGGCCGCCGTGCGCCGTCGCGCCGGTGCCACGGGCACCCTGATCGCGCTCGCCGCGATCGTGCCGTTGGCCGACCCCGCTCACGCCCAGGACCTGGACTGCAGCGACTTCACCTACCAGGAGGAAGCGCAGGCCTTCCTCGACACGGACCGGAGCGATCCGCACCGGCTCGACGAGGAACCGGGCCCGGACGACGGGGTGGCCTGCGAGGCGCTGCCCCGGCGCGACCTCACCTCGTCCACCTTCCGTCCGGCCCCCTCCGCCTCGGCGCCGGCCCGGCCGCCGTCGGTCGCTCCGCCCACCCGGTCACCGGCGCCGACGACCGCCACGCCCACCCGGGCCGTGGCCCCCGCTTCCGCGCCGACGACCCGGGCCGCGTCCGCGGCCCCCGCCTCCGCTGCGCCGACACGCGGCGTGCGTGGCGGGCTGGGCGGCTCGGCGGGGTCCGGGCCCAGCGGCTGGGACCTGGGCATCGGCGCGATGTCCGCGACGGGCGCCGTGGCCGCGGCCGGCTACCTGGTGAGACGCCGCCGGGCCTGACGGGCCATGGGCGACTGCGGGTGACCGGTCGCGTCCACGGACCGCCCGCAGCCGTCCACGCCCGTCGGCCGTCAGCGCACGAGCAGGTCGAGCAGTCGTTCCACCTCCGCCGCCGGATCGGCGGTGAGCCCGGTGTGCACGGGGCCGGGCTGGACGACGGTGGACCGGGGGGCGATCAGCCAGCGGAAGCGCCGCCCGGCGTCGTCCCGCGCCGCCTGTCCGGCCGCGTCCCCGCCCGCGCAGACGCCTTCGACCGCGCGCAGCGCGGCCCGTACTCCGGGCAGGTCGGCCTCCGGGTCGAGGGCCAGCAGCCGCGCCTCGTCGAGATGGGTGCGGGCCGCGACGAACGACCTGGGGCGGCAGTACACGAGCACCCCGGCGTTGACGCACTCACCTCGTTCGATGCGCGGCACGACCCGCAGCAGCGCGTACTCGAAGACGTGCCGGTCGCTCACCGGTCCCCCTGGATGTGCTGGTGGACGGTGGCGGCGCGGGCGATCAGCGGCCGCGCGTAGGCCGAACGGAGTGCGTCCGGGGTGTCGAAACCGGGCTCGCCGGCCAGCCAGGAGTCGGGGATCTCCGCGGTGACCTCGGCGAGCAGTTCCTCGGTGACCTGCGGCGCGAGCCGGGCCGCGGCGGACGCGATGTCCGGCGCGAACGGCTTCAGGGCGTGGTCGGAGGCGTCGTAGGGGCGGGCGGCGGAGGCTGCCGCGCCGGGCCAGTTGTGATGCCAGATCATGGTCGCGCCGTGGTCGATGAGCCACAGTTCGCCGTGCCGGCGCAGCATGTTGGGGTTGCGCCAGGAGCGGTCGACGTTGTTCACCAGCGCGTCGAACCAGACGATCCGCCCGGCCTCCTCGGAGCTCACCTCGAAGGCGAGCGGGTCGAAGCCGAGGGCGCCGGAGAGGAAGTCCATACCGAGGTTGGTGCCGCCGCTGGACTTCAGCAACTGCTGCACCTCCTGCTCGGGCTCGCCGAGCCCCAGTACGGGGTCGAGCTCGACGGTGACCAGGCGGGGCACCCTCAGTCCCAGCCGGCGGGCGAGTTCCCCGCAGACGACCTCGGCGACCAGCGTCTTGCGGCCCTGTCCGGCGCCGGCGAACTTCAGCACGTAGGTGTTGAGGTCGTCGGCCTCGATCAGTCCCGGCAGCGAGCCGCCCTCACGCAGCGGCGCGATGAAACGGGTCGCGGTGACTTCCTTGAGCATCGCACCAGGCTACTGGCGTGCCGCCGCACGCCGGAGGCGGCCCGGGCGGGACGAGCCGATGCCGACAGCGAAACGACAGCCGTGGTTTACGCCCGTCCGACCGCGGACAGGCCAGGCTCGCGGCATCGCATGAACGGCGCGGGCCCCCTGACCGTGCCTCTCGACAGATCACGCACCCCCGGAAGGAACTCGGTATGACCAGCGCATCGACCACGTCCGCATCGGGACCCGCCCGTCGAACCGTCGTTGCGGCGGCCGGAGCGGCGGGCCTCGCCGTCGCGCTGACCGCGTGCGGAGGCTCCGACGACGACGCGTCGGGCTCCTCCGTGGACTCCGGCTCCGCCGGCGGTCCGTCGGACGGCGGCGGCACGAACGGCGGAGGGGCGGACGGCGGCGAGAGCGCCGACGCCGGGGCCGACCCGCTCGCCTCGACCGCCGACATCCCCGAGGGCGGCGGAAAGGTCTTCGCCGACCGCAAAGTGGTCGTCACCCAGCCGACGGCGGGCGAGTTCAAGGCGTTCTCGGCGACCTGCACCCACCAGGGGTGCGCGGTGAAGAGCGTCACCGACGGGGTCATCAACTGCCCCTGTCACAACAGCAACTTCTCCATCACCGACGGCAGTGTGCGGAGCGGCCCGGCGACACAACCGCTGCCCGCCGTGGAGATCACGGTGAGCGGGGACTCGATCACCCTCGCCTGAGCCGTCGGCGCCGGGCACGACACGAGGGACGAAGGGACCGCGCGACCGCCGCGCAGCGCCGGGGCCGGGGCCGGGGCCGGGGCCGGGGCCGGGGCCGGAAGACCGTGATGGCGCCCGGTGCGCTGGACGTTCTCCTCACCGTCCGGCGCACCTGCCGGGTCGCCACGGTGTCCGCCGACGGCGCACCGCCCGTCAGCACGCTCCGGCTCGCCCGGGACGGCGCCTCGCTGTGGCTGTACTCCGTGGCGCGCAGCAGGCGCCGGGCGGGCCTGCGGCGAACCCGCGGCGCCCACAAGAACCTCCGGGCCCTCGGAGCCGACACCCGTGCGTGGACCGGGGAGTGGAACAAGGACCCCAAGCCGTTCATCCGGACCAGGACAGCCGGGGAGATCCTCGACTCCCTCACCCGCTCCTGTCGACAAATCTCCGGCGTAGGACACCGGTCCGCACCTCCCCGACCCGCTCCCCGCCGCCCGCAGTGCCTGCACCGCCGCCCGGATCGACGGTCGGCGTCCGCGCGCCGGACGACGAAGAGGTGCCGTCGTACGCGCGCGGCCGCGGGCAGTCGTGCCTTCCTCAGTGCCCGAAAGACCTGGGAGGCGCCCCGCCGACGCCGGGCTGCGAAACGCCCCCGCCCAGCCGTCACCGACGCCGTCGGCGACCCGCCCCGCCTCAGGCGTACGTCCGCACCGGCCCCCCGGCCGGGCCGAGCGCCGCCGCGATCGTCTCGGCCAGGGGCTCGATCTCGTCCTCCGTGAGCGTCGAGACCGTGACGCGGATGCCCGGCGGTGCGCTCATGCGGAAGCGGGCGCCGGGGGCCACCGCCCAGCCGGCGTGCAGGAGCCGGGCGACGGCGCCGGTCTCGTCGGGGACCGGCACCCACACGTTCATGCCGCTGCGTCCGTGCGCCGCGATCCCGCGCCGGGCCAGCGCCCCGATCAGCGCGTTCCGGCGCCGCCCGTACCGCGCGGCCACGGCCTGCGGGTCCACCGCTCCCCCGCTCCACAGCCGCACCACCGCGCGCTGCACGATCCTGCTGACCCAGCCCGGCCCGAGCCGTTGCCGTCCGCGCACCCGGTCGAGGGTGACCGCGTCCCCGGTGAGCACCGCGAGCCGCAGGTCGGGGCCGTATGCCTTGGCCGCCGAGCGCACGAAGGCCCAGCTGCGGGTCGTACCCGCCACGGCGTGCAGCGGGAGGTCGACGATGTGGTGTCCGTGGTCGTCCTCGACGAGCAGCGTCTCCGGGTGGCCGGCGAGCACGGTGCGCAGCGCACGCGCGCGTGCGGCGCTCAGCGCGGCGCCGGTCGGGTTCTGCGCCCGGTCCGTGACGACCAGGGCCCGTGCCCCGCCCGCCAGCGCCTTCCGTACGCCGTCGGGCGAAGGGCCCTCGTCGTCGACCCCGACGGGGACGGTCCTCAGCCCCAGCGCCGGGACCAGGTCCAGCAGACTCCCCCAGCCCGGATCCTCCACCGCGACCGCGTCCCCGGGCCTGAGGTGCGCCATGAGTACCCGCTCCATCGCGTCCAGCGCGCCCGAGGTGACGGCGACGGGCCCCTCGGGAACGCCGTCGGCGTCCAGCCCGGCCCGTGCCAGCCGCGCCAGCTCGGGTTCCACGGGCGCATGCCCGTACAGCACCGGCTCCCGGTCGCCCTCCCTCGCCCCCGCCGCGAACGCCCCGGCCAGGGCGGGCAGCAGCGCGGGGTCCGGGTTGCCCTGGGACAGGTCCCGCACGCCCGGCGGAACCTCCACCCGGATGAGTTCACGCGCGGTGGTGGCCGGCTTGGACCGCACCCGGCTCCCCCGCCGGCCCGCGGTCTCGATGACCCCGCGCTCACGCAGGGTCCGGTACGCGGCGGCGACGGTGTTCGGGTTCACCCCGAGCCGCTCCGCCAACACCCGCATGGGCGGCAGCAGTTCACCCGGCCGCAACGCCCCGTCCCCCACCGCGCGCTCGATGCTCGCGGAGATCTCCCCTGCGCGCCGCCCACTGATCCGATACTCTCCTAGCACAAATATTATTATGCACTAGTACAACGGAGAGTGCCATGCAGGGGAACCGGCAGCAGCCGCCCGCCGCCATCTACCCGCCCACCGAGCGCACCGTCCCCACCCGCTCCCCCGACCGTGCCGCGTACGACAAGGAGCTGGTGCACGCGGTACTCGACGAGGGCTACGTGTGCCATCTCGGCTTCGTCCGGGACGGCGCGCCGGTGGTGCTGCCCACGCTGTACGGCCGGATCGGCGAGCGCCTCTACGTCCACGGTTCGACCGGCTCGCGCCCGCTGCTCGCGGCGGGCCGGGCCGACCCCGGCCTCCCGGTCTGTCTGACCGTCACCCACGTCGACGGACTGGTGCTGGCCCGCTCGGCCTTCCACCACTCGATCAACTACCGCTCCGTGGTGGTGCACGGCACGGCGTACGACGTGACCGACCCCGAGGAGAAGCGGCAGGCCCTCGACGCCCTGGTCGACCACGTCGTACCGGGCCGCGCCGCCGACTCCCGGCCGGCCGACAAGAAGGAGCTGGCCGCCACGGCGGTGGTCCGCCTCGACCTGAACGAGGTCTCCGCCAAGCTCCGCACCGGTGGCGTCAACGACGAGCCCGAGGACCTCTCCCTCCCCCACTGGGCCGGCGTCGTCCCGCTGCGCAAGGGGTACGACGCACCGCTCGCCGACCCGGACCTGGCCCCCGGCATCGAGCTGCCCGGCTACCTGGCGGACCTGTGATGCCGGTCCATCCCCGGGACACGCCCCGTGACGACGAGCGGCAGCGGTAGCCGGCCGTGCACGGCTTCGGACAGCTCACGGTCGACGGCCCGCCGGGAGAGCCTCCCCAGGTGTGACCCCCGCACTTCGCCCACGACGCGGAGCCCGGCGAGGCGGTCACCCGCCTGGCCCGGCCCAGCCCGCTCCGGCACGCCGTCGAGGTGCGTCCGGAGGCCCTGCTGAGCGGGGTCGACGGCTACGTGTACGTCCCCGGTCCCCGGCAGGCCGAGCCCGGCACCCCGTCCGAGCACGGCGTCCCGACCAGCCTCCACGCCTGCGGTCAACTGCGCGGCCATGCCCGTGTCGTGGACGATCCGGCGCGGAAGGCCGCGCTCCCCGACCGCCGGATCGGCCACTTCCAGCCGGAGGGCGGCTCCGCGCGGGCGGCGACGGGTGAGGCCCCGTACGGCGGGCTGCTGTCCGGGACCCGCGGGATCCGGCTCGAGGTGACGGGCGTACGGGCGAAGTCCGGGTACGCGGGCAAGCGCGGTACGGGGCGGTACGGGGCGGTACGGGAGCGCATCGCGGCCGGACTGGCGGACCGGGGCGGCGCACATGCCGCGGCGGCACGCGCGTACCTACTGAGCCGGCAGCCGGTCCGACCCCCGGGGCCGGGCCCCTCCCTCGTGGACGGGGTCCCCGCGCCGTCACACCGGCACCGTGTCCGGCTCCTCCTCACGGACCCGCGCGCCCCGCACCTCCCCCCATCGCGAGCCCCGCGACCGAGCCGAGCATCAGCAGGGTGCCGGCCAGGATGGCCGTCGTGAGCCGCTCCCCGAGCAGGGCGACCGCGAGCACCGCCGCGCTCACCGGCTCCAACAGCATGATCACGGACACGGTGGCCGACCGCACGACGGCCGCGCCGGCGAAGTAGAGGCCGTACGCGAGCGCCGTCGGCACGGAGGCAATGTACGCCAGCAGGCACAGCAGCGCGCCCGGGGCGTCGGTGTGTGGCACCAGCCCCTCGACCGCGGCGAACGGCAGCAGCACCAGGCTGGTGACGGCGAACGCCCCCACCGTGGCGCCCGAGGAGTCCACGGCGCCGTCGCGCCCCCACCACCGGGTGAGCAGGGTCATCGCCGAGTAGCCGGCCGCGGACAGCAGGGCGAGCAGCACACCCCACGGGTCCACGGTCGCGCCCCCGCCGCCGAGGACGAGCACGACGAGTCCGGCGAGCGCACCCACGACGGCGGCCATTCCGCCGCGCCCGAGGCGCTCCCCCAGGGTCGGTCGCGCGCCGAGCGCGATCAGTACGGGTCCGGCGCCGAGGGTGACGACGGTGGCCACGGCGAGCCCCGTGGCGGAGACGGCCGCGAAGTAGGCGGTCTGGAAGACCGCGAGCCCGCTGCCGGTGGCTCCGGCCCGCAGCGCGCGCCGGCCGAGCGGCTCGGGAGCGGCGGTCCGGGCGCGCCGCGTCAGCGGCCGGACGGCGAGCAGCAGCACCAGGCCGGCCGCGCAGCGCCAGAAGGACAGGGTGACCGGGCCCATGTCGCTGGCCCGGTAGACCAGTGACGCGGCGGCGCCCGCGGTGCCCCAGGCGGCACCGGCGACGATCAGATAGAGAAGGCCTCGCCCGACAGGCAGGCCGGAGACGGCGTTCGACACGTGTTCTCTCCGCAGATGCGCGCACCACGCACATCGGCGTGGACGCGGAGGTTCGGGAAGAGATCCCTGGATCAGGCCCGGTCGGGGCCCGAGCGGCAGGATCCGCGGGCTTCGTCCGCGGGCAGCACCGCTCCGCCCGGCGACCAGCCGGGCAGATGTACCGGAGGGCCCGCCTCAGGCGGCCGGAGGCGGAAGAACACGTGCGCGCGCATGCATGATCGGCACCCTAGGCGGCCGTACCCGGCGTGGACAACTCCCTTTCGGGTCCGCCGCTCGCCACGGGCTCCCCGGAACCTTTCGCCGGTGCCGAGGACTGGGCGATGAAAGCGCCCGCCAGGACCGCCGCGCCGCCCACGATCTGCGGTGCCGACAGGTGCTCGCCGAGCAGCACCCAGGCGAGGACGGTGGCGATGACCGCCTCCAGACAGGCCACGACACCGGCGACCTGCGGCGAGAGCCGGCGCACCGACACCACCCCGGTGACGTACGCGGCCACCGTGGCGACGAGGACGATCCACGCCAGCAGGACGAAGGCGGCGACCGGGGTGCCGTTCATCCCCGCGCTGCCGGAGAGCACGGCCCACTCCATGGACCAGGGACGGGCGACGACGGTCAGGACAGCGGTGCCGATCAGCAGCCCGTAGGCGATCACCCCGAGCGGATCGGGGGCCTCCTCGCCGTCGCTGCCCCGGTCGGACAGGACGAAGTAGCCGACCTGACAGCAGGCCGCGCCGAGCGCGAGCAGCAGACCGAGCGCGTCGAAGCCGAGGCCGGCCCACACCTCCACGACACAGGCGAGTCCGCCCACCGCCAGGACCACGCCGACCGCGGCGGCCCGGGTCACCGGCCGTCGCTGCACGAACCGCACCCAGCCGAGCACGAGCGCGGGCGCCAGGTACTCGACCAGCAGCGCGACCCCGACGGGGATGCGGGAGATCGCGGCGAAGTAGCAGGCCTGGACGCCGGCCACGGCGAACAGGCCGAACCCGGCGAGCAGCCCGGGGCTGCGGCGCAGGAGCCCTCGGTGGCGCACCGCCAGCGGCAGCATGACGAGCGCCGCGCCCACCACCCGCAGCCACACGACGTGGAGCGGGTCGAGACCCGCCTCGATCAGCGGCTTGGCCGCCACGCCGGAGCCCCCGAAAGCCAGCGCGGACAGCAGTGCGAGGCCGAGTCCGACGCCCTTCCGGTGGTCCCTCGGGGTACTGACAGAGGTAGGCACCGGCACATGATGCCAGGCCCCGACAGGAGCGTCACCCCTCATGACGCCTGTCTCACCGACTGGGCGACGCCTCGAGCCGGGCGGACAGTTCGCGGGGACGGTTCCGGCGCGCTCGAGGACCTCGACGGCACGTGCCCGCGGGTCCACGACGATCGCCGCGAGCGGGTCCGTACCGCGCGCCGGACCGCGGTCGTGACGGGCGGCGCGCTCATGCGCGCGCTCCATGCACCCCGCGGCCGGCGGCAGGAGGCCCGCGGCCTCGGCCGTCGCGGGGGCGTCTTCCGGAGTCCTCGACCGCGCCCTGCCGGCGCAGGCCGTGGCCGGCGCCCTGTGACGCCCCGGCCCGGATGGCTCCCCGAGGGCCCAGCCGACCGGCGGCGCCCGTGCGCTCGAGCGGCTGCCCGCCGGCATGCGCGAACCCGGTGTTCCGGCGACGGCCACAGCGTGGCACCGGCCCGGCCGGTGCCCGGCCGGGCGCCGTCCGGGCACGGAGTGGCTCAGCCGGACCCGGACGGCACCCGGCCGCGGCGGCTTCGGCGCCCACGGCTGATCACGGACCCCCGGGTCGCAGCCGACCGGCCGCCGATGTCTTCGCACGCCCGTCGCCGGGACAGGCCGCCGACGGCCCCGGCGACCGGGCCACCGCCCTCGAATTGGCCTTGGCCCGCGACTTCGCACCGCCCGTACGGTCAGGTCATGCGGATTCGAATCGTCGACGCCTTCACCGACCGGCCCTTCGCCGGCAACCCCGCCGGAGTACTGCTGCTCGACGCCTTCCCGGACGACCCCTGGCTGCAGAACGTCGCCCTGGAGGTCAATCACGCCGAGACGGCCTTCGCCCACCCGCTCCCGGCGGGCGGCGAGGCCGACTGGGCGCTGCGCTGGTTCACCCCCGCCACCGAGGTCGCGATGTGCGGCCACGCGACGCTGGCCACCGCGCACGTCCTGCACACCACCGGCGCGCACCGGGGTCCGGTGCGGTTCGCCACCCGCAGCGGCGTCCTCGTCGCCACGCCCGGCGAGGACGGCTTTGTCACCTTGGACTTCCCCACCGCCCCGCTCACCGCGGTCGACGTTCCCGAGGGCGTCGCCGAGGCGCTGGGCGCCCGGCCGCTCACGGCGTTCGACACCGGCCCGGACATCGGTGACCTGCTCGTCGAGGTCACCGACGAACGAACCGTCCACGCCCTGCGGCCCGACCTCAAGGCGCTGGCCGCCTACTCCGAGCGCGGCATCATCGCCACCGCCCGCGCCGAGAACCCCGCCCTCGGCTACGACTTCGTCTCCCGCTGCTTCTTCCCGAACGTCGGCATCGACGAGGACCCGGTCACCGGCAGCGCGCACACCGCTCTGGCCCCCTACTGGTCCGAGCGCCTCGGCCGCTCGGGCCTCACCGGCCTGCAGGCCTCATCGCGCTCCGGCCGCGTCCGCACCGAGGTGCGCGGCGAGCGCACCCTGCTGAGCGGACGGGCCGTGACGGTCGTCGAGGGCGACCTGCTGGTCTGATCCCGGCACGGCACAGGGGGCGTGCAGCGCGGCCGGCACGCCCCCTGTGACGCCGTCTCACGCCGTCGGCAGCCAGTCCACCTCGCCGGCCAGCAGCCCGTACCCCACGAACGCGCCGACGTCGAGCAGCGTGTGCGCGACCACCAGCGGCCCGACGCGCCCCCAGCGCCGGTAGAGGTACACGAACACCACGCCCATCACCATGTTCCCGATGAAGCCGCCGATGCCCTGGTAGAGGTGGTACGAGCCGCGCAGCACCGAACTGCCCGCCATCGCGGCGCCCGGGGACCAGCCCAGCCGGTCGAGCCTGCGCAGCAGGTAGGCGAGGACGACGACCTCCTCGACGACCGAGTTCTGCAGCGCCGAGAGGATCAGCACGGGGTACTTCCACCACACCTCGGGCAGCGCCTCCGGCACCACGGTGAGATTGAACCCGAAGCCGCGCGCGGCCAGGTAGAAGGCGATACCGCTGCTGCCGATGACCGCCGCGACCGCCGCTCCGCGACCGAGGTCGGACCAGGGCCGGGTACGGTCGAAGCCGAGGGTGCGCAGCCCCGCGCCCTCGCGCAGCAGGAAGTGCGCGACCAGCGCGACGGGGACGAGCGCCGTGGTGATCCCGAAGAGCTGCCAGGCCAGGTCCAGCCAGGGGCGGCCCGGCGCCGCCGAGGCGTTGAGGGTGGCCGCCTGGTCCTTCAGGCCGCCCGGTTCGGTGACCGAGCCGATAAAGCTGATCAGGGCCGACACCCCGCTCGCGCCGAGCGACAGCGCGAGCACGAGCAGTGTCTCGTCGCGGAGCGTCGTCCGCGAGGGCCTCCGCTCAGGATACGAATCGGCCCCCGGGCCCGCCTCCGCCTGCACACCTGCCTCCACATCACCGATCGGTCCGATCAGTATGAGGGCAGCGGCCGTGCGCCCGGCCGGGGGCCGTGCGGGGGCGGACCGCGGGACTCAGGCCGTCGGCACCGGTTCCGGCAGTCCCACCGGCCAGCTGTGCACCGGTTCGCCCTGCCGCATCAGTTCGCGGTAGCGGAGGGTGGTGGCGGCCAGGGCGGCCTCCCGGTCGAGGCCCAGGTCGAGGGCCCGGTGGAAGGTCGCGCTCTGCCAGGTCGCGCCGTTCACCCTCCGACGGCACCGCTCCCCGATCACCCCGAGGTACCGGTCGCGGTCGGCGGGCTCGATCCCCCACGCGTCCAGCCCGGCCTCGGCGAGCGGCAGCAGTTCGTCCCGTACGAGGGTGACCGCGTCCACCTCGCCCAGACCGCCGAGGCGGCCACGCCGGGGCCAGGT
The DNA here is from genome assembly GCF_041380215.1 of Streptomyces pimonensis. Lineage (NCBI taxonomy): Bacteria > Bacillati > Actinomycetota > Actinomycetes > Kitasatosporales > Streptomycetaceae > Streptomyces > Streptomyces pimonensis. Next base: position 2,399 of record NZ_JAHWZY010000058.1, on the reverse strand, counting down.
GAGGCGGGCGTCGATACCGTCCTTGCAGGCGGCGTCGAAGTTGGCGGCCGCCGCCTCGAACGGCAGCCGGGTCCACACCGGCCGGCTGTCCTCGGCGAGGGCGCGGACCAGGCCGTAGTAGAAGGCCGCGTTGGCGACGACGTCGGTGACGGTGGGGCCGGCGGGCAGCACACGGTTCTCCACCCGCAGGTGGGGCACGCCGTCGGTGATGCCGTAGACGGGGCGGTTCCAGCGGTAGACGGTGCCGTTGTGCAGGACGAGTTCGGCGAGCGTGGGGACTCCGCCCCGGTCCAGCACCTCCAGCGGGTCCTCGTCGTCGCAGATGGGCAGCAGGGCCGGGTAGTAGCGCAGGTTCTCCTCGAACAGGTCGAACGCCGAGGTCACCCAGCGCTCCCCGAACCAGGTGCGCGGCCGCACACCCTGGGCCTGGAGCTCGGGCGGGCGGGTGTCGGTGGACTGCTGGAACAGCGGGGGCCGGGACTCGCGCCACAGTTCGCGTCCGAACAGGAACGGCGAGTTGGCGCCGACGGCGATCTGGGCGGCGGCGACGGCCTGGGCCGCGTTCCACACGCCGGCGAAGCGCTCCGGGGTGACCTGGAGGTGCAGCTGCACCGAAGTGCAGGCGGCCTCCGGGGCGATGGACTTGGAGGTACAGCTGAGGCGCTCGACACCGTCGATGTCGAGGGTGAAGTCCTCGCCGCGCGCGGCCACGATCTGCTCGTTGAGCAATGCGTAGCGGTCGACGTCGGAAAGGTTCGAGGAGACCAGGTCGTCCCGGTCCAGCGTCGGCAGGATGCCGATCATCACGATCCCCGCGTCCACCTCACCGGCTTTACGATCGGCGTACGCGAGCGAAGTGCGCAACTCCTCGTCGAGCCGGTCGAATACCCGCCCGCCCAATCGGTGGGGGGCGATGTTCACTTCCAGATTGAACATGGCGAGTTCCGTCTGGAAGTCCCTGCTGGCGATCCGTTCGAGGACTTGTGCATTCAACATTCTCGGCATGCCGTCGGCACCCGCGAGATTCAATTCGATCTCCAGCCCCATGAAGTTCTTGGGGCGGTCGAACCGCTTCTCCGCCAGGAGTCGCTCCAAGCCCGTCAGACAACTGCGGAGCTTTTCGCGGTAGCGCTGGCGATCGGACAGGTCGAACTGACCTGCCACGACCTTCTCCCCCATCGAAGCGTCCTTCCTCGCGCGGGCGGACCGAAGATCGTCCGCCGGGGTCCCGGTCCACAGGCAAGGATGCCCCGCCGATGCGATCGATAACGCCCCGGAGGGCACCATCGACCGCTAGTCTGGTCGGTGTGACCAGTGGCACATTCACGGGGCATGGCACAGAAGGCGACTCATGGGTCGGTTGCGAACTCGTGAAAAACACCGACGAGAATTGGTCGACCACTTTGCGCTCATCGTGTGAGGTCACCGGCGTACGGCCCGCCTGGAATCGGGATTATTTTCGCATTCCATCGACCAGAAGTACCCTTGTTCCCCCGGCCGGAAACAGCTAGCCGAAACACAGCCTGAACACGTGTCGTATAAACTTTGCGCACAAGGCAGAAGGTTGGCGCCCGCGGTTCGAGTGATCCAGCCGGGAGGCGGCGTGCGGCACTCCTCGCCCCCGTTCCCCGGACTCGGCCCCCGGCCCCTGCCCCTCTGGCCTTCGCGAGCTGACAACGCCGTCCGCCCCACCACGCCCCGCCCTCGCGCCACTGTGCCTTCGAATGAGAGGCGACCCACTATGCCCCTGCATGTCCCCCCGGCTCCCGCGCCCGCACTGCGTTCCGTCCTGACCGCGCTCTCGTCTCCGACCGCGGTCCGCGAAGCCCGAACTCCCTCCCTGCTCGTCGCCCAGGGGCCCGCCTCGGCCGAGTTGCCCCTTCCCGTGCACGTCCTGGACCGGACCACCCCCGACAGCGGAACCACGACCCGGCTGACCGGCTGGCGCTTCCTGATCCGCGCCGGCGACCGCGCGGTGGCCGCCGCGGACACCGTGCTCACCGCCGACGGCTGGACGTTCTCCCGCTTCTTCGAAGGTCCCTACATCACCTCCACCGAGCTCGCGCTGCGCCAGGCCGACGCCATGACACAGCCGTACCAGCCCCGACTGCTCTCGGTGCCGGGCCTCTACATGCTGACGCTCTGGCTGCACGGCGCCCCCACCGCGGACGGCGCCACCGGCCACCCGGCCGCCACCGATCTGCTCGTCCCGCTCGCCCCGGCGCCGCCCGGCATCGCGGCCCACCGCCCGCACCGGTTCACCGACCTGCTCCCGGTCCTGACGCACCGGGTGGCACCGACCCGCCTGCTCGGTTCGTCCGCCTGAGAAGACACCGTGTGCCCCGCCGCCCGGACTCCCGACGCGGCGGGGCACGTGCTGTCCCCAGGAGGACTAGCCC
>NZ_JAHWZY010000057.1:0-27176 GCF_041380215.1 Streptomyces pimonensis | reverse complement strand
TTCCGCGCGGTCCTTTCACCCCGGCAGCTCGGACGGCCCGACAGTGCAAGCAGATCTCTCCCCGGTCATCGCGGCGACCGCGCAGTGGCTGACACGTTCCTTCCCCGCGCCCGGCGGGGCGCTGGCGGCCGCGCTGTGCGAGGCGCAGGCGCGGCAGGCGGTGACCGTCGCCGCGCGGCTGCGGTATCCGGCGGAGATGGACGCCGCCCTGGTCGGGCTGGCGGGGCCGGGGGGTTCCGGGCGGCTCGACTGGGTCACCGGGGCGGATGCGGGGGGGCGGGGGCGAGGGCTGGCGTACGTGGGTCGACGAGGTCGTGGCGAGCTGGGCGGTGTGTCTGCTGGCCGACACCCGGCTGGCGGTGGCCGCGGTGGCCGCGCTGGGCGGGGACGGGTACGTCGAGTTCCGGCGGCTGGTCGCGCCCGACGAGTCGGACCGGGGTGCGGCGCCGTTGTTGCGGCATCCGGACCTGGTCGGTCCGGTGGCGGGACTTCACCGGTCGGCGCTTCTCGGGCGGCTCGATCCGGATGCCACGCTCGTGACGTGACCGGGCCGGTGTTCACGGGACGCCCCGCGTCGGTGCGGGCCTGAGGGGTGACACGACCCGGCGCCTGCGGGGTTCCCCCCGCCCCGGCCTCGCTCGAGCGTAGCCCCGCCGCCCTGGGGTACCTCCCGGACCCTCGAGGCGCCGGGGAGGCACGACTGCCCGCGGCGAGCGGCGGGCGGCCGGGGGTGACGCCGGGTGGTTCACCGGAATGCAGTAGGCGGCCGTGCCGTGGGCGGGGGCGGGGGGCAGGCTGGGCGGCATGAGCACCGTCATATCCCGGAAGTGGGAGCACGCCGTCGTCACCGGTGGCGCGGGGTTCGTCGGCTCCCATCTGTGTGCCGCCCTGCTCGACGCGGGCGCCGCCGTCACCTGCGTGGACGATCTCAGCACCGGCCGGCCGGAGAACATCGCCCCGCTGCTCGAACGGCCCGGATTCACGCTGGTGCGGGCCAACGTGGCACGGGAGCTGCCGGTCGACCGGCCGCCCGACCTGGTGCTGCACTTCGCCTCCCCCGCCTCCCCGGCGGACTACCTGCGACTGCCGCTGCACACCATGGAGACGGGCAGTCTCGGCACCCGCAACGCCCTGAAGCTCGCCCATGACGCCGAGGCCCGTTTCGTCCTCGCCTCCACCTCGGAGGTCTACGGCGACCCGCAGCAGAATCCGCAGGACGAGCGGTACTGGGGCCATGTCAACCCGGTCGGCCCGCGCAGTGTCTACGACGAGGCCAAGCGCTTCGGCGAGGCGCTGACCACGGCGCACGCGGAGGCCCACGGCACGGACACCTGCATCGTGCGGCTGTTCAACACCTACGGCCCGCGGATGCGCGGCCACGACGGCCGCGCCGTGCCGACCTTCGTCCGGCAGGCCCTGGCCGGCGAACCCCTCACCGTGACCGGTGACGGTCTGCAGACCCGTTCGCTGTGCTACGTCGACGACACGGTGGCCGGCGTCCTCGCGGCGGCCGGCCACGGCATGCGCGGCCCCGTCAACATCGGCAACCCCGGCGAGATCACGATGCTCGCCCTGGCCCGTCTCGTCGTCGCGCTCACCGGTTCCCGCTCAGGGATCCGCTACATCGAACGCCCGGTGGACGACCCGGCCGTGCGCTGCCCGGACATCACGCTGGCCCGCGACAAGCTCGGCTGGGAGCCCCTGGTCGGCGCCGAGGAAGGGCTGCGCCGCACGATCGACTGGTTCCGCGCCGAAGCACGCCGCTGAGCGCGGCCTTCCCCGCCGGCCCAGGACACCGCGGCCCCACCCGGCCGCCCGATCCGCGAAAGGCCCGTCCGCCCATGCGCATCCTCGGTATCAACGCCCTCTTCCACGACCCTGCGGCCGCCCTGGTGATCGACGGGCGGACCGTCGCCGCCGCGGAGGAGGAGAGGTTCTCCCGGCGCAAGCACGGCAAGCGTCCGCTGCCGTTCTCCGCCTGGGAGCTGCCCGAACAGGCCGCCGCCTGGTGTCTGAAACGGGCCGGGCTGCGCCCCCAGGACCTCGACGCGGTCGCCTACTCCTTCGACCCCGCGCTGGCCCGCCCCGCCGACGCGATGGGCCTGGACGACCCGTGGGACCACCTGCGGCTCACCTACGCGCGGGAGGCCCCCGGCTTCCTGCGGACCGCGCTGCCCGGACTCGACCCCGGCATCGTCCGCTTCGTACCGCACCACATGGCCCACGCCGCCTCCGGCGCCTTCGCCGCACCGGACGCCGGGGACTGCTGCGTCCTCGTGCTGGACGGCCGCGGCGAACGCGCCTCGCACCTCGCCGCCCGCCGTACGGGCGACCGGCTCGAGCCCCTGCGCGCGCAGGACCTCCCCCACTCGCTCGGCCTGGTCTACGAGGAGCTCACCGAGCACCTCGGCTTCCTGCGCTCCTCCGACGAGTTCAAGGTGATGGCCCTCGCCTCCCACGGCACCCCGCGCATGCTGCCCGAACTGCGCCGGTACGTGTACCCGACCGGCGACGGCGGCTTCCACGCCACCGGCGTGCCCTGGGACGAACTGTGCGCGCCGCGCGGCCCGGACGAACCGTGGACCCAGGACCACGCCGACGTCGCCGCGAGCGCGCAGGCGGTACTGGAGGAGACCCTGCTGGACCTGGTGCGCTGGCTGCACGGCCGCACCCGCGGCTCCGTGCTCACCCTCGCCGGGGGCGTCGCCCTGAACTGCGTCGCCAACTCCCGCATCGCCCGCGAGGGCCCGTTCTCCCGGGTGTGGGTGCAGCCCGCGGCCGGGGACGCGGGGACCGCGCTGGGCGGCGCCCTGCTGCTGTCGGCCGGCGCCGGTGACGAGCCGGAGCCCATGACCGGCGCCGACCTCGGCCGGGACTGGACCGACGCGGAGCTGGGAGCCTGGCTGAAGACGGCCGCCGTGCCCTTCGAGCGGCCGGCCGACATCGCCGCCACCGTGGCCCGGACGCTGGCCGGCAACGGCATCGTCGCCTGGTTCCAGGGGCGCGGCGAGTACGGCCCCCGGGCACTCGGCCACCGCTCCCTGCTGGCCCATCCCGGACACGCGGGCAACCTGGAGCGGCTCAACGACGTCAAGGGACGCGAGCAGTTCCGGCCGGTGGCGCCGATGGTGCTCGCCGACCGGGCCGCCGGGATCTTCGACGGGCCGCTGCCCAGCCCCTACATGCTGTTCGTGCACGACGTGGCGCCCGCCTGGCGGGACCGCATCCCGGCCGTGGTGCACGTCGACGGCACCGCCCGCATCCAGACGGTCGATCCGGCGCGCGAGCCCCTGGTGGCGAGCATGCTGGGCGAGTTCGAGCGGCTGACCGGACTGCCCGTGGTCGTCAACACCAGCCTCAACACGGCGGGCCGGCCGATGGTGGACGACCCGCGCGACGCCCTGGAGTGTTTCGGCTCCTCCCCCGTCGACCTCCTGGCCATCGGCCCGTACGCGATCCGGCGCGGCGATCTGTTCCGCTCCGGCGGCGACGGCGAGGGCGTGCGGTGACCGGGCCGGTCGCCCCGGACGGGGAGTACGCGGTGGTGGTGCCGACGCTCGGCCGGCCCTGCCTCGGGCGGTGTCTGCGGGCGCTGGCCGAGGCGGACGGGCCCGGCCCGGTACGGGTCGTGGTGGTCGACGACCGCCCGGACCCGGCCGGTGCGCCGCTGACGGCCGCCGTCCCGCCGTCGTTGCGTTCGCGCACCCTCGTCGTGCCCGGCGGGGCGCGGGGCCCGGCCGCCGCTCGCAACACCGGGTGGCGGGCCGCCGGGGACGCTCCGTGGATCGTCTTCCTCGACGACGACGTGGTGCCCGGCCCCACCTGGGCCGACGACCTCGCGCTCGACCTCGCCGGGGCGAGCGTCGCGACCGCCGGGATCACCGCCCTGATCGAGGTGCCCCTGCCGCCGGACCGGCCGCCCACCGACTGGGAGCGGGCCACCGCCGGGCTCGCCCGGGCCCGTTGGATCACCGCCGACATGGCGTACCGCCGCCGGGCGCTGGAGGCCGTCGGCGGTTTTGACGAACGGTTCCGCAGGGCCTTCCGGGAGGACGCGGACCTGGCGCTGCGGGTGCTCGACGCCGGCTGGACGCTGTCCGAGGGCCGCCGCACCACCGCCCATCCGGTACGGCCCGCCGGGCGCTGGATCTCCGTACGGCTCCAGGCGGGCAACGCCGACGACGCGCTGATGACCAGGCTGCACGGACACGGCTGGTGGCGGCGGGCACAGGCTCCCCGGGGCCGTCTGCCGCTGCACCTGGCGGTGACCGCGGCGGGTCTGGCCGCGGCGGGCTGCGCGCTGTCCGGCCGGCCGCGCGCGGCGGTGGCGTGTGCCGCCGGGTGGCTGGCGGGGACCGCCGAGTTCGCCCTCGCCCGGATCCTGCCGGGCCCGCGTACCAGGGACGAGGTCATCACCATGGTCCTGACCAGCGCGCTCATCCCGCCCGCCGCGACCTGGCACTGGGTGCGCGGCCATGTCGCCCACCGCACGGCGCGGCCCCGTACGCACCGGGCCGGGCCGCCCGCGCCGGCGCGTCACCCGGGGGCCGGCGAACGGCAGCCCTCGTGATCCGCCCGGCCGGGGCCGCCCCCCGGCGCCCCGGCGGACCCGTGGCCGTGGCGTCCGGTGCGGGGGCGGGGGGAGCGCGCGGACCGAGGAGCGGACGTACGAACATTCCGCCGCGGCCTGTGCCGCGACCGATCACGGAGGTGCGCCCATGACCCCCGCTCCCGGCCCTCTTCCCCCGGGCGTGCTGTCCATCGCCCTGGTCTCGGAGCACGCGAGCCCGCTCGCCGCACTCGGCGGGGTGGACGCCGGCGGGCAGAACGTCCATGTCGCCGCCCTGGCCGGGGCGCTCGCCGACCGCGGTCACCGCGTCACCGTGCACACCCGCCGTGACGCGCCCGACCTGCCCGACCGGGTGGCGCTGCGCGAGGGGGTCGAGGTGCACCACGTCCCGGCGGGCCCCGCGCAGCCGGTCCCCAAGGACCGGCTGCTGCCGTACATGGACGAGTTCGGGCGCTGTCTGGCCCGGGTGTGGCGGGCGCGCACCCCGGACGTGGCGCACTCGCACTACTGGATGTCGGGGCTGGCCTCGCTGGGGGCGGCCCGGGGGCTGGGGCTGCCGCTGCTGCACACCTACCACGCGCTGGGCACGGTGAAGCGCCGGCACCAGCGGCTCGCCGACACCAGTCCGCCGGAGCGGATCGGCTGTGAGATCGAGGTGGGGCTGGGCTGCGACCGTGTCATCGCCACCTGCCGGGACGAGGTCGCCGAGCTGAACCGGATGGGTGTCCCGGCGCACCGGATCGGCGTCGTGCCGTGCGGCGTCGACACGGACCGGTTCTCGCCGGTGGGCCCGGCCGCGCCGCGCGGCCCGTTCCGGTACCGGCTGGTGCAACTCGGACGGCTGGTGCCGCGCAAGGGCGCCGCGGTGTCGGTGGCCGCGCTGGCCCGGCTGCCCGACACCGAACTGCTGGTGGTCGGCGGACCCCCCGCGGACCGCCTCGACGCCGACCCGGAGGTGCGCCGGCTGCGCGGCATCGCGCGGGACGCCGGAGTCTCCGGCCGGGTCCGGTTCACCGGCGGGGTGGACGCCGGACGGGTGCCGGCGCTGCTGCGCTCCGCCGACGTGGTGCTGTGCCCCGCCGACTACGAGCCCTTCGGGATCGTCCCGCTGGAGGCCATGGCCTGCGGCCGTCCGGTGGTGGCCAGCGCGGTCGGCGGCCAGCTCGACACGGTCGCCGATCCCGGCACCGGCCGGCTGGTGCCGCCCGGCGACCCCGAGGCGCTGGCCCGGGCCGTGGCCGGCCTGCTCGCCGATCCGGCGGCCCGTCGGGCGTGCGGGGCGGCCGGCCGCCGCCGGGTGCTCAGCCGCTACGGCTGGGCGCGGATCGCCGCGGCCACCGAGGCGGCGTACTGCGAGGTCCTCGACGCCGAGCCCGCCACGACCGGGACCGGCTGACCCGCCGGCGTCCGATGCTGGAAGGAGGTGCGGGTCCCGCCGCCGTCGAGGCGGTGCGCCCGGAACACCATGACCGAACACCCCGCGCTCGATGCCGCCCGGCTGCACTGCCGGTCGCTCCAGGAGGCCCTCGACGGCTTCTGCCGAGGCGGCCTGCCCCGGATCGCGGACTGGGGCGGAGGCCTCGCCGCCGTCCTCACCGACGGCGGACGGCTGCTGGCCGCCGGCAACGGCGGCAGCGCCGCCCAGGCCCAGCACCTGACCGCCGAACTGGTCGGCCGCTACCGCAGGGAGCGGCGCGCCTACTCGGCGCTCGCCCTGCACGCGGAGACCTCCAGCGTCACCGCCATCGGCAACGACTACGGCTTCGACCACGTCTACGCCCGCCAGGTGACCGCCCACGGGCGGCCCGGCGACGTGCTGATGCTGCTGTCCACCTCGGGCCGCAGCGCGAATCTGATCGCGGCGGCGGTGACCGCCCGGCAGGCCGGACTGCGGGTCTGGGCGCTCACCGGGCCCGGCCCGAACCCGCTGGCGGAGGCCGCGGACGAGGCGCTGTGCGTGGCGGCGGGCAGCACCGCGACCGTCCAGGAGACGCATCTGGTCGCCGTGCACCTGCTCTGCGAGTGTTTCGACGCCGCCGTGGCCGCGCCTCTCGCACGGAACGCGGCGACCGTCCCCGGGAGGATGTCATGACCGGCCCGAAGCCGCTGGTGGTGGTGGGGGACGTCCTGCTCGACGAGGACATCGAGGGGGTCGCGACCCGGCTGGCCCCGGACGCGCCCGCCCCGGTCGTCGACGTCACCGGTGACCGCCGGCATCCGGGCGGGGCCGGGCTGGCCGCCGCGCTCGCGACCCGCGGCGGCCGGGACGTGGTGCTGGTGACGGCGCTCGGCGACGACCCGGCCAGCGAGGCCGTGCGCCGGGAGCTCGACGGCCGGGTCCGGCTGCTCGGGCTGCCGCTGCACGGCACGCTGCCGGTGAAGACGCGGGTGCTGGCGAGCGGGCGGCCCGTGGTGCGCATCGACCGGGGCGGGGGGACGCCGGGCGAGCCGGACGACGCGGTGCGCGAGGCGCTCGCGGGCGCGCACGCCGTCCTCGTCGCGGACTACGGACGGCATACCGCGGGGGCCGTCCGTCCGCTTCTGGCGGACGCGGCCCGGCGCGCACCCCTGGTGTGGGACCCGCACCCCAGGGGGGACCCCCCGGTACCGGGGGCGCGCCTCGTCACGCCCAACGCGGCGGAGGCGGCCGTCCTGTGCGCGGACACGCCGGGGGTGTCCGGGGCCTCGCTGGGCGCCTTCGCCGAGCGCGGGGCGGTACTGGCGGAGCGCTGGCGGGCGGCGGGGGTCGCGGTGACGCTCGGGGACCGCGGAGTGCTGCTGACCCGGCCCGGCGGGGGTACGCCGATGCTGATCCCGGCACCGTTCCGGGCGGACGGGGACCCGTGCGGCGCGGGCGACTGCTTCGCGGCGACGACGGTCGCGGCGCTGGCCGACGGGCTGCTGCCGGAGGAGGCGCTGCAGCGGGCGGTCGCCGACGCGGCGGCGTTCGTCGCGGCGGGCGGGGCGGGGAACCCGGACCTGTGGCACGCGCCGGCCGTACCGGGCCCCGCGCACGATCCGGCCGCCGACGCGTTCGAGCTGGCGGAGAGGGTTCGGGCGCGCGGGGGGACGGTGGTCGCCACCGGGGGCTGCTTCGACCTGGTGCATGCGGGGCACGTCGGGCTGCTGGAGAGCGCGCGGCGGGTCGGCGACTGTCTGATCGTGTGTCTGAACTCCGATGTGTCGGTCACGCGCCAGAAGGGTGCGGGGCGGCCGCTGACGCCGGCGGCGGACCGGGCGAGGGTGCTGGCGGCGCTGGGGAGTGTGGACGCGGTGGTGGTCTTCGAGGAGGACACGCCCGAGGCGTTGCTGGGACGGTTGCGGCCCGATGTGTGGGTGAAGGGCGGGGACTACTCCGTGCAGGAGTTGCCGGAGGCGGAGGTGTTGCGGTCCTGGGGCGGGCAGGCGGTGGTGCTGCCGTATCTGGACGGGCGGTCCACGACCGCGCTGGCCCGGCGGGCGGCTGAGGCGGCGGCGGTGGCTCTGCGGGCGCCGGACGGGTGAGCGGGGGGCGGGAAGGGTCTTCGCCCCCACCGCCCCTCCTCTTCCCTTGCCGTCCCCGGGGCTGTGACCCCGGCCCCCGTCGGCCCTGCGGGCCTCGTCCTCAAGCGCCGGACGGGGTGGGAGTCACGCCGCTGTCTCCAGGGTGGCCCGGTCGAGGGCGGGCGGGGCCGTGGTGCGGCGGGTGTGGAGGAGGTGACCCGCCGCGATCGACGCGGCGATGATCAGGCCGCCGGTGACCAGGGCGCCGCGGGGACCGGCGAGTTCCATGAGGAGGCCCAGGGCGGGCGGACCGCCCAGACCCCACACGGTGCCGACGCTGCCCCAGACACCGAGCACGCGTCCGCGCAGGTGGGCGGGCGGGTCGGTCTGCAGGACGGCCGTTCCGGCGGTGTCGGACACGGACTCGACGACGGCCATGGGCAGCACCAGCACCAGCAGCACGGCCAGCGACGGTGACATCCCCGCCACCACCTGCAGCAGCGCGCCCGTCGCCGCGAGGGCTCCGACCAGCCGCACGGACGGCCTGCGCAGCCTCGCGCCGAGCACCGCGCCGAGGATGCCGCCGACCGCGAGGACGGTGGAGACCGTCCCGAACGCCCCGGCGCCGCCCGCGAGCGGCCCGGTGACCAGGACGGCGAGCGTGAGTCCGTAGTTGCGGCCGAAGACCGCGCTGACGCCGGTCACCCCGGCGAGCGCGAGCAGCCGGGGCCGACGGACGAAGAAGGCGAGCCCCTCGCGGACGGTCATGGTGCTCCGCGGGCGCGCGCCCTTCTCGGCGACGCTCCGGACCGCTCCCGCCGCCGGGCGCAGGAACGGGACGACCGCGGTCACGAACAGGAAGGAGAAACCGTTGGCGAAGTAGGCGGCGGCCGTGCCGAGGAACCCGACGGTCACGCCGGCGAGCGCGGCGCCCGCGAGCCGGCCCGCGTTGAACACCAGGGCGCCCACGCCGATGGCGGAGGGCACGTCCTCGGCGGGGACGAGGTCGTTGCCCAGCAGGGCGCACGCCGGGTTGTCGACGGTGGCGACGAGACCGGTGACGGCGGCCAGCACCATCAGGGCCGTCATGTCGAGCCGGTCGAGCGCCACCAGGGTGGCCGTGGTGAACGCGATCAGGGCCAGCAGCGCCTGGCTGACGGCGGCCGTCAGCCTCCGCGGCCAGCGGTCGACCGCCGCGCCGCCGAGGACGCTCATGAGCAGGGCCGGGGCGGCCTGCACGGACATGGACAGGCCGGTGGCGGCGGCGGACCCGGTGATCTGCAGGACCAGCAGGTTCTGCACCGTGAGCTGCATCCACGTACCGGCGTTGGACACGAAGTTCGCGACGGACCACCAGCGCATGCTGCGGTGCCGTAGGGAGCGCCAGGGCGAGCGGGACTCGGGCTGGGCAGGGGTGGGTGAAGAAGGCACAGGGACGCCACTCGGAAGGGCGAGTCCGAGGACTCGGCGGAGGGGTGCGGGAAGCGGAACGCCGGCTGCGCTGCGCGGCGGCTCCCGTCACCCGGACAGGGCGCGGCCCATCGTGGCAGAAGGAACGGCCGAGTCGTTTCCGGGTGGCCTGGGATCACCGGGGCGCGGACGCCAAAGGGGCGGCGTGGGAGTGGATTTGACGCGTGAGTGCGGTTGCTCACAGCGACCGGGACGGGTGGGGCGGGGCCCGGAGTCCCGGCGTCGGGGCTCCGGGCCCCGCCCCACTCCTGTGCTCCCCCTCGTCAGCCGGGCTCCCGGCGTCCGCTCAGCGCGTCCCGGCCCCGGTCCGCCGTCCCGGCGCCCGGTGCGCGGTGGTTTGTTCGCCGGGGGCTGGCCCAGGGCGGCCGGGGCCGGTCTGTTCACCTGCCGGGCCTCGTCACCGAGCCGGCCGAGCCGCTCCGGGCCCGGGAGGCGCGCAGCACCGGAACAGGTTCCGCTCCTCGTCGGCGACGTGCCCGCGGATCTGCCTCGTCGGCATGCCGATGAGCCGGTCGAACCCGGGGCCGCCCGCGGCGCGGCCCTCCGGGGCCCTCACCGTCCGCTCGGCCGTGACGTGCTCCTCGGGCTCACGGTCGGCCGGCGGCGTCCCCGTTCCCCCTGTGCTCCCGCACGGCCGGGTGGCGGTGGGCCTTCCCGGCCACCGAGGGCCGGGTCAGCTCGATGGTGGCCCGGTCGGCGTACGCCTTGCGGTCCTTGTGACCGGGCGGCGGTTCCCCGAGCCTGTCGAAGGGTTCCTCGCCCACCGGTGACCGGTCACCGGTGCGTCGATGACGTCGCCTCCGCGTCCCGTGTCCTTCACCTCCGGTTCGGGGTGGCGCCCGGCCGGGCGCCACCCGCCGACGGGCCCCTCCCCCGGGGAACCGACGCGGCCCGGCGGATCAGCGGGACAGCTTGGCCCGGGCCCGGCCGGCCGCCGCGGCGGGGCCCGCCCCGGCCCGGACGGACCGGCGTACGAGGCGGGCGTCGCGGTGCAGATCATGGGCGGCGTGCCGGCTCCGCCAGAGCAGCGAGGGGGCGGCGCCGGTGTCGTCGGCGGCGATCAGCAGACCGCCGAGCATGGACAGGTTCTTCAGGAAGTGGATGCGCTGCTGCATGCGCTGCCCGGGGTCCTCCTCCTCCCAGAAGCGGTGGGCGGCCAGCGTCGTGGGCACGAGCGTGACGGCGAGGGCGAGCGCCGCCGGACGGGACAGGCGCCCCGTGGCCAGCAGCAGCCCGCCCACGACCTGGACGGCGCCGCTGAGGCGTACGGCGTCCTCGGTGCGGTCCGGCAGTACCGCGACTCGATCGGTGACGGGCTTGACGACGGACTCGGCGATTGGGCCGACGTTCTGGGGGTTGCGGACGGAATCCAGTCCGCCCGCGACGAACATCGACGCCAGCATCGGCCGGCCGAGGACGCGCAACAGACTCATGCCTTCTCCTGGAGGTGTGGGTGGTGGAGGTGCGCCGGGTTCCCCGCCGGGCGGGGACCATTCGGCGCGCCCTCACCAGAAGCGGGTGGTGAGCGCGGGCCGGTGGACGGCCTGCACGGCGTCGCGCAGGCACAGGGCGACGCCGACGGTGGTGCGCAGGACCGAGGGCCGCACGGTCTGGGCGGTCTCCGTGGCCAGGACCAGCAGACAGCCGGCCGCCTGTTCCACCACGGACACCGGGAGCGTGCAGTCGCCGTCGGCGGCCGCGCGGAACGCCTTCAGCGGGATCCCGGCGCCGTCGACGGTCCGCCGGGCGGCCTGCTCCAGATGCTGCGCGGCCTGTTCGCACAGCGTGGCGGGCAGGGTGAGAGTGCGCTGGAACGATGAACTCGTCATGCTCGAGTGCTCCCCCGGCGCGGTTCCCTTCGATCGGCGGCGGCCGGGATTTCACCGTCCCGCGTGACCGGCCGACGGCGAACGCGGGCGGTCGGGCGGAGGACTCGTACCCTGGGCACGACCGCTCACCCGCGCACCCGCACATGAGGAGCCCGCCCATGAGCATCCCTCCCGGTCCGTCCGCCCGGGGCGGCGACGGTCCGGGGGCCGTGGCGGCCCGGCTCACCGGGCGGGCGGTGACCGGTGTGCGTCCGCTGTCCGCCTCGCTCGCCGAGGTCGCCCTCGACGACGGCCGGGTGGTGGTCGTCAAGAGCACCGCAGGAGCGGAGGCCGCGCGCGCCGAGGCGGCGGGGCTGCGTTGGCTGGCCAAAGCCGGAGCGGTGCGGGTGCCGGCGGTGCACGGGCACGACGCGCATCGGCTGGTCGTCGACCGGGTGACGCAGGGCCCTCCCGGGCGGGGGGCGGCGCGGCGCTTCGGCCGGAGGCTGGCCGCGCTGCACGCCGCCGGTGCGCCGGCCTTCGGGGCACCGCCGCCGGGCGGTCCGGTGGAGGCGTTCATCGGGCTCGCCCCGATGCGCAACGTCACCGGCGACCACTGGCCCGGCTGGTACGCCGGGCACCGGGTCCTGCCGTATCTGCGCCGGGCGGTCGACGACGGCACCGTCACCGCCGGTGAGGCGGGCGTCGTCGAGCGGGTCTGCGAGCGGCTGCCGGAGCTCGCCGGGCCCGCCGAGCCGCCCGCACGGCTGCACGGCGACCTGTGGAACGGCAACGTCCTCTGGGGCGCCGACGGACACGTCCGGCTGATCGACCCGGCCGCCCACGGCGGGCACCGGGAGACCGATCTGGCGATGCTCGCCCTCTTCGGCTGTCCCCGGCTGGACGCGGTGCTGGACGGCTACCGGGAAGCGGCGCCGCTCGCCGACGGGTGGCGGACACGCGTCGGCGTGCACCAGCTGTTCCCACTGCTGGTGCACGCCGTTCTGTTCGGACGCGGCTACGCCGAGCAGGTGCTCGCGGTGGCGCGGTCGGCGGACCGTCTCTAACGGGTCACCACGTGCCGTTCGTCGGGGACGCAGTGGGTCATGGTGAGTCCCTCCACGTCACGCGGCGGGTTGTCGCCGAGGCTGGCCAGCCGCTTGCGGTCCTCGTCGGTGAGGTCCTGGCTCGCCAGGGGCTCCAGGTGGGCGACGTCCTCCGGCGTGATCCCGAGGCCCTCGCCGACCCTGCGGCCGAGGTCGTTCTCGACCAGCAGGAAGTGCCACACCATGCGCTCCTGCACCTCCCGGTCGCACTGGGAGATCAGGGTGACGAAGTTCTTCACCAGGTCGTCGCGCTCCCAGTCCTCCATCAGGCAGTACCGCTGCCCTGCCTGGAGGTAGTCGTTGGTGCGCTCGATGCGCTTGCGGGTGAGCCGGCCCACGATCTCGGGGCCCTGCTCGTCGTGCGTCGGGTACTGGGCCTCCCGCAGGCCGCCGGTGATCGACGGCTCGTAGTTGACGTGCGGGTTCTCCCCGCCCTTGTCCTGGAAGTACGCCATCTGGCCGTCGCGCTGGTTGGTGCGCACGTCGGTGTGCTTGGCCTGGTTGACGGGCAGCTGCAGGTAGTTCGGGCCGACCCGGTAGCGCTGGGTGTCGCTGTAGGAGAAGGTCCGGCCGACGAGCATCTTGTCGTCGGAGAAGTCCAGACCGTCGACGAGGACGCCGGTGCCGAAGGAGATCTGCTCGTTCTCGGCGAAGAAGTTGTCCGGCATCCGGTTCAGCACCATCCGGCCCACCGGCTTCGGCGGGAACTCCTGCTCCGGCCAGGTCTTGGTGTCGTCCAGCGGGTCGAAGTCCAGTTCCGGGTGTTCGTGGTCGTCCATCATCTGGACCAGCAGTTCCCACTCCGGGTACTCGCCGCGCTCCACCGCCTCGTACAGGTCCTTGGTGGCGTGGCCGAGTGTCTCCGCCTGGACGTTCGCCGCGTCCTCCTCGGTCATGCTGCGCACGCCCTGCTTGGGCATCCAGTGGTACTTGACCAGCTTGGTCTCGCCCTCGGCGTTGACCCACTTGTAGGTGTTCACGCCGAATCCCTGCATGTGGCGGTAGTCCGCCGGGATGCCGCGCGGGCTGAACAGGTTGACCAGCATGTGCATGGACTCGGGCGTCTGCGACATGAAGTCGAAGATGCGGCGCGGCTGCTGCTCGAAGGTGACCGGGTCGGGCTTGAGGGCGTGGATGACGTCCGGGAACTTGATGGCGTCCCGGATGAAGAAGACGCCCAGGTTGTTGCCGACGAGGTCCCAGTTGCCGTCCTCGGTGTAGAACTTCACCGCGAAGCCGCGGGGGTCGCGGGCGGCCTCGGAGGAGTCCCGGCCGCCGATGACGGTGGAGAAGCGGACGGCCACGTCCGTGCGCTTGCCCTCCTCCTGGAAGAGCTTGGCGCGGGTGTAGCGGGAGACCGGCTCGTCGCCCCACTTCCCGTACGCCTCGAAGTAGCCGTACGCGGTGACGCCGCGGGCGTGCACCACGCGTTCGGGGATGCGCTCCCGGTCGAAGTGGCTGATCTTCTCCAGGAACTGGTAGTTCTCCAGCGTGGCCGGGCCGCGGGAGCCGACGGTCCGCTGGTTCTGGTTGTCGTAGACCGGATGGCCCTGCCGGTTGGTGAGTACCTTGCGGTCGTCGTCCGGAGCGGGGCCCCGGCTCGAAACGTCCGTCATGATCGTGGGCTCCTTGAACTGCTCGACCCCCCGCGGTGGCGCGTACGAGGGTCATGTTGCCGCGCATCACCGCGGTCGGCGACTCGGGGAGCCGCCGGTTGCATCAGGCCGCGCGGGAGGTGGTCCGCGACGGCACGGGCCCGGCCGCCGCGGTCGTGCGCGGCGGCCGGGTCCGGCGGAGCGGCGCGCTCAGCCGCCGTTCAGGCGTGCGCGCAGCAGCTCCTTGCCGAGCTCCGCGCCCTTGCGGCTGTCCGCCTGGGCCTTGCGGAACAGGTCGGCGACCTCGGTGTCCCCGGCGCGTTCGGCGTCCTGGATGTAGCCCTCCAGGCGCAGTGCGTTGCTCAGGCACGCCTCGACGTACCAGATCAGGTTGTAGTCCTTGTCCTGCGTGCCGGTGGCGCCGCCGGTCTCCGTCTCACTGGTCATCCGGGCCTCCTCGTCGCGGTGCTCGTCACGGGCCGCCCGCCCCGGCGTGCCGTGCCGGGGCGAGGGCCTCCACAACGACGGACGGGTACCCGTCCCCGCCGGAGGCACACAGCGACGAAGGGACGGGGCGCGACCGGTCCCCCGTTCCGGTCGTGCCCCGCGCCGTGCCGAAACTACGCGCAGCGGGGCGGGTCCGTGAACCGCACCGGTGCCCGCTGCGGCCGCCGGAGGGCTCATCCGTGCACAACCGGGTCCGAAAGGCCCGGTTCACCCGCCCGCGAGGACCGGCTGTTCCAGGTCACCCGCCACCAGATGGGCCAGCACGACCTCGTACAGGTCGGTCCCGGCGGCCAGCACCTGGCGTTCCAGGACCGGTTCGGTGCTGCGCACGTGCTCGCGCACGGTCTGGGCGTGCACGCCCAGGCTCTGCGCGGCCCGCTCGGCGTTGCCGTCGGCGGCGATCCAGGCACACAGGGTGCGACGCACGTTCCGGGTGTCCCCCCCTCCAGCCGTCCCAGCAGCTCCCGCGCCCAGCCGCCGAGGGCGGGGCGGGCCAGCAGGTCGGCGAGGCCCGGGGAGGACGCCGCGCCGTCGCCGTCCGCCTGCCCGTCCAGGGGGTTGATCCGGGTGTGGAGCGCCAGGTGCACCACGGCGCGGACGGTGACGTCGTCGAAGTCGACGCCGAGCATGGCCTCGACGCGTTCCATGCGGGCCCGCACGGTGTTGCGGCTGACGCCGAGGATCTTGGCAGCGCTGACGGCGGTGAACTCCAGGCCGAGGCGGGTGGTGGCGAGGAGTTCGGCGCGGGTGTGGTGCGGTAACGCGTCGAGCGGGCGCAGCACCCGGGCCGCCCAGCCGCGCAGTGCGGCGGGGTCCATCAGCCGCTCCGGGTGCGGCCCTCGGCCGCTGGACGGCATAAGCTCGGTGAATGGCGAAGTACTTCGACGTGCACCCCGACAACCCCCAGCCGCGCACCATCGCGCAGGTCGCCGACAGCATCCGCTCCGACGCCCTCGTCGCGTACCCCACGGACTCCTGCTACGCACTCGGCTGCCGTCTGGGCAGCCGCTCCGGCATCGACCGGATCCGCACGATCCGCAAGCTGGACGACCGGCACCACTTCACCCTGATGTGCCGGGACTTCGCGCAGCTCGGCCAGTTCGTACGGATCGACAACGACGTGTTCCGCGCGGTGAAGGCGTCGACCCCGGGCAGCTACACGTTCATCCTGCCCGCGACGAAGGAGGTGCCGCGGATGCTGATGCACCCCAAGAAGAAGACGGTCGGCGTGCGCATCCCGGACCACGTCGTCACCCAGTCCCTGCTGGCCGAACTCGGTGAGCCGCTCCTGTCCAGCACCCTGCTGCTGCCCGGCGAGGACGAGCCGATGACCCAGGGCTGGGAGATCAAGGACATGCTCGACCACCAGGTGGACGCGGTGCTCGACTCCGGCGACTGCGGCACCGAGCCGACCACGGTGATCGACTTCTCGGGCGGCGAGGCGGAGATCGTGCGGCGGGGCGCCGGTGACGTCACCCGGTTCGAGTGAGGGCGCCGCGTCCGGCCGGCGCGTCACGACAGCCGTGATCCGCACCCGTCGAGAGGCGGCACGGCCATGACCGCCGTACAGGGAACGGCCGTCGGCGCCCCCACCGGGGACGGCGCCGCGGACGCGCATCCGACGCGTCCCGCCGGCGGGGGGCGCGGCCGGCGGTCCTGTTCTCCATGGACGCCTTCGGGCTGCGTCCGCGGCGTACGGGCGCCGGCTGCGGCTGCGCCGCTTCTTCGCCCTCACCGACGCCGAGGCGATGACCGTGGTCACCGAACGCCTCGGTGTCGGGCCACCCGGGGCCCGGGCGCGCCGACGCGGGTCACCCGCCGGATGCGGCTGGTCGCCGGGCTGCTCGACACCGGACGCCGGCCCGACCGGGGCAAGCGGCCGCGGCTGCTCGTGCGCAAGGCCTGCACGTCGCTGTTCTCACCGGGTTCGGCCACCTACAGCCCGCCGTCCTTCACGTGCTTCCTGCGGCTGGACGCGAGTCCGGAGGCGGTCCGGCTGCGCTGTCACGCGGTCACCGGCCACCGCGCGCAGGAGGTCGACCCACCCGGTCGAGGACGAGGCGACCATCCCCCTCGGGTGAGCCACCAGCGGCCGGGGGCGGTACCGGTGACCGGCTGCGAGGGCCGGCCGTCCACGCCGACCGGGACGTCGCCGGCGAGCATCACCCGGTGCATGATCCGCGGGTGGTCGAGGTGGGCCGTGTCGCCCGGGGCCAGGTGGATGGTGGCCCGGTTGTCCCAGAACGCCACGCTGCCCGGCTCCCAGCGGAACCGCACGGTGTACTGGGCCGGGTGGCCTGCTCCAGGAGCATCCGGAGAACGGCCGCGCTCTCGGGGCGGGAGAGACCGGTGATCTGCTCGACGTAGTAGCCGTTGACGAACAGCACCCGCTCCCCGGTCTCCGGGTGGACGCGCACCAAGGGGTGCTCCGAGGCGGTCTGACGGTCCAGCAGGTGGCGCAGGTAGGCGCCGCTCGTCCGGGAGCGCGAAGTCCGGGGCCGTGCCGCCCTTCTCCACCCGCCCGCTCACGACCGGCCCTCCGCCCCCTTGGCGACGCCTCGCGCCCACAGCACCAGCGGCACCTGCAGGGGTAGCCGGCCGAGGGCCGCCGCCCTCTGCGGGACGGGACGGTGCCGCCAGTCGACGGCCATCTTCACGTTGGCGGGGAACACGCCGACGAAGAAGGCCGCCGAGGCCAGTGCGGCGGCCCTGCGGGTCCGGGGCAGCGCCAGCCCGGCGGCCAGCGCGAGTTCGACGGCGCCGCTGGCACGGGTCCAGGTCCGGGGCGAGCCGGGCAGGGAGCGCGGCACGATGCGGTCGAACCGGCGGGGGGCGGCGAAGTGGGCGGCTCCCGCGGCGGCCAGCAGGCCGGCGAGCAGCAGGGGCGAGCGTTCGGACCGTGACACGGTTCCTCCTCCGATGGCCTGCCGTACGATATTACCCGACGGTAAGTAGCGTGCGGCACCGACCCGGACCCGCCGTCAGGCGTCGTGGGCGGGTTCCGGCTCCTCGGCGGCGTGGGCGAGGAAGTCGTCGACCATGCGGTGGAAGAGGGTGGCGAGCTGCCGCAGGTCGTCGGGCGACCAGTCGGCCAGGGCCGCCTGGATGCCGCGGATTCCCGTCTCCCGGATCCGGGCGATGGCCTCCCGGCCGGATCCGGTGAGCTCGATGCGCTGGGCACGGCGGTCGTCGGGGTCCGGGACCCGGGTGACATGGCCGGACTTCTGCAGCTGCTGCACCGTGCGGGTGACGTGCGAGGCCTCCACCCCCAGCCGGGCGGCCAGCTCCCCCGGCCGCATCGGCTCGGTGTCCGCCATCTGCCGCAGCAGCGCGACGGCGGCCCGGTCCAGCGGCACTCCCGCCAGCGCCATCAGCCGCTCGTGCCGACGCGCGCGCGTGCTCAGGTAGGCGAGGCGGTGGAACGCGCGCTCGATCTCGGCCACTTCCGGAGGGGCGGAAGCGTCGGGTGTGGACATGCACCGCACTTTACCATCTCCTTGCGTGACTCAATCAATCTCCCGCGCCGCCGCGTCCGCCCACGCCCGGAGAGGCGGCGGCCGCGTTCCGAACGAACCGGGGCGACACGGAACCGCCCGGAGCCCGGCGCCGCGAGTGTTGGGCCGCGCTTCACCAGCGGTACGCCTGCACCCTCTTGGCATGTATACGTCTAGTCGGGATGCTGAACTCCCCATTCCGCCACAGCCGTTGGCTGATCCCGGACCACGAGGAGAACGCAGTGCCGTCGAGTACGTTCCGAACGCACCGCAGGAGATGGCTGACCGGCCTGGCCGGCGCGGCCGCGCTCGTCATCGCCTTCCCCGCCACCGCCTTCGCCGCGCCTCTTCCCGCCCTGCCGGCCAACGCGGACGCCCTGGAACGGACGTACCAGCCCGCGTACGACTACGACACCGACGGCTGCTATCCCACGGCGGCGATCGGCCCGGACGGTTCCGTCAACACCGGCCTCAGCCCGACCGGCGCCCTCAACGGCAACTGCCGTGACGCCTCGGACCTGGACAACACCAACGGCTACTCCCGCTCCAAGTGCAACAACGGCTGGTGCGCCGTCGTCTACGGCCTGTACTTCGAGAAGGACCAGGCCCTGCCGGGCATCAGCCTCGGGGGGCACCGCCACGACTGGGAGCACGTGGTGGTCTGGGTGCGGAACGACACCGTGCAGTACGTCTCGACGTCCAACCACGGATCGTTCACGGTCCACGCCCGCTCGGCGGTCCGCTTCGACGGCACACATCCGAAGATCGTGTACCACAAGGACGGCATCGGCACCCACTGCTTCCGCCTCGCGGGGCCGGGCGACGAACCGCCGGAGAACCACCGGGGCAGCTGGCAGTACCCGGCGCTGGTCGGCTGGAACGGCTATCCGGCGGGCCTGCGGGACAAGCTCAGCTCGTACGACTTCGGCAGCGCCCACTTCGGCCTGAAGGACGGCAGCTTCGCGTCCCACCTGGCCGCGGCCAAGCCCTCCGGCATCCCCTTCGACCCGAACGCCTGACCCCGCACGGCCCGTTGACGCCGGGGCGTCGTCCGGCGCCCCGGTACGGGCGGGCCCCCGAGGGACTATCGTGTCGGCATGTCGCTGCCCGGACTGATCCGTGTCGTCTCCCGTGACTCACCCATGGCGCTCGCCCAGGTGGAGCGGTTCCGGACCGAGTTGGCCACCGTCCGTCCGGGGGTGCGCACCGAGGTCGTGCCCGTGCGGACGACCGGGGACAAGTGGCTCGGCGATCTGTCGGAGGTGGAGGGCAAGGGCGCGTTCACCAAGGAGGTGGACGCCGCGCTGCTCGCCGGCGAGGCGGACGTCGCCGTGCACTGCGTCAAGGACGTGCCCGCCGACCGGCCGCTCCCCGCGGGCACGGTGTTCGCCGCTTTCCTGGAGCGGGACGACATCCGCGACGCCCTCGTCCACCCGGACGGCCTCGCCCTGGACGAGCTGCCGCCCGGCGCCCGGATCGGCACCTCCTCGGTGCGCCGGGTCGCCCAGCTGGCCGCCACTCACCCGCACCTGACCTGCGTACCGATGCGCGGCAACGCCAACCGGCGGCTGGAGAAGCTCGCGGCCGGGGAGGCGGACGCCCTGCTGCTGGCGGTCTCCGGCCTGGAACGGATCGACCGGACCGACGCGATCAGCGAGGTGCTCTCCCCCGAGGCCATGATGCCGCCCATCGGCGCGGGCATCCTCGCACTGCAGTGCCGTGAGGGTGACACCGGTCTGATCGAAACGGTCGGCGCCCTCGGCCACCCGGACACCCGCCGCGAGGCCGCCGCCGAACGCATGTTCCTGCATGTACTGCAGGGACACTGCAACAGCCCGATCGCCGGCTACGCACGGGTGGACCGCGGCGGCGAACTGTCCCTGCGGGCATGCGTCTTCACCCCGGACGGCAAGACCCGGCTGAACGCGCACGAATGGGCGGGGCGGCTCGACCCCGCCACGCTCGGCACCTCGGTCGCCGTGGCACTGCTGCGCCAGGGCGCCCGCGAGATCATCGACGGCATCCCGCACTGACGCGACGCTCAGGCGGTGCCTTCCTCCGCCTGCTCCCGCAGGAAGAAGCTCACCTGCTGGGCGAGGCTGCTGTCCCGGCCCGCGCCCGCGGGTGCCCCCACGGGCCCCTCGTGCACGCCGACGCCGCCCGCCCACAGCCGGCGGCCGGCCCACTCCTCGTCGACGCGCAACTGGACCTGGACGTCGACCTGGCTCAGGGTCGCCTGGGGAGCGGCCGCGTAGAGGACTGCGGTGGCACGGCGCAGCGGGTAGACGTCGAAGCCCTCGACGAACTGTGAATTGCGCCAGTCGATGAACGCGTTCTCACCGTCGGGGCCGGTCCGTACGTCGATCTGACCGTCCTCGACGTGAATGCAGAAAGGCCGGTCGCCGCGGTTCTCGACGGTCACGCGGACACTGAAATACGTCAGCCCTTCGGCGGCGTCGTCCCGTCCCCTCGGCGGTTCACCGGATTCCAGACGGTGGACGCGGACCCGCAGACCGGCATGCTCGTCGTACTCCTGCCAGTCCCCGACCACGTTCGGCTCGTACACAGTGCACCTCTCGACTTCTGTCCGATGCTTCCTATCCGCGGCCTCGGCACACTGTCAAATGAGCGGAATGCGCCGTGGTCAGGCGGTTCGCCCCGGCTGACCGGTGATCAAGCGCTGCGCTGGAGGAACCCGTCGGCCGGCCGGCCGGGAGCCGGGGAGCGCGTGCCGTACGTCACGTCCGGCACCGTGATCACCGGCGCACCGTCCGAGCGGTCCGCGACGGCGGGGGCGGGGGCGGGGGCGGGCCGCTCCGGAGCCGCCCGTTCCGCGGCGGGGAATTTCACGCCGTGAATTCACTTGATTTCCTACCGTGCATCCTCCGTGATTCCCCTCGTCGAATTCCGGGAAAAGTTTTGGGATGACGGACCGCGGGAAGGGGATTCTCAGTGCTTCGGACAGGAGGCACGTTCGTGGGAACCGCTTCGCGGGCTGCGGACCTGTCGTGGTCCGAGCCGCCGCTTCCCACGGGTTCTGTCCATCCGGCACCCCGCTCAGGGAGGTGCGCGTGATGCGTACCGTCAGTCCCAGGAAGCAGCACTCCCACGACGACGCCCCCGACACGGCCGGGGACTTCGCGCGCCTGGCCCGGCTGCCCGACGGGCCCGAGCGCAGGATGCTGCGCGACGCGCTGGTCACGGCCTGGCTGCCCATGGCCGAGCGCATCGCCGTCCGTTTCCGGGGCCGCGGCGAGGCCCTGGAGGATTTGTACCAGGTGGCGGCCCTCGGTCTGGTCAAGGCCGTGGACCACTACGACCCGGCACGCGGCAACGCCTTCGAGGCGTACGCCGTGCCGACCGTCACCGGCGAGATCAAGCGCCACTTCCGCGACCACATGTGGACGCTGCACGTGCCGCGCCGGGTCCAGGACCTGCGCAACCGCGTCCGGCACGCGGCCAAGGAGCTGGCGCAGACCACTGCGGGCCGCTCTCCCACGGTCGCCGAGATCGCCGCGCACGCCCGGCTGACCGAGAGCGAGGTGCGCACCGGGATGGAGGCCCTGGAGTGCTTCTCCGCGCTGTCGCTGGAGGCCGAGATGCCGGGCACCGACGGTTACGCCCTGGGCGACGCGCTCGGTAGCCCGGACCCGGCCTACGACACCGTCGTCGACCGGGTGGCGGTACGGCCCTGTCTGGAGGCGCTGCCGGAGCGCGAGCGGCTCATCCTCTACCTGCGGTTCTTCCGGGGGATGACGCAGAGCGACATCGCCGAGCAGCTCGGTATCTCGCAGATGCACGTCTCCCGGCTGCTCAGCGGCTGCTTCGCCCAGCTGCGCGAGGAACTCCTCGCCGAGACCGGCTGAGCGGGGGCGGGCTCCGCCGGGCGCGTCAGCCCTCCGGCGGTGCGCCCGGGATCTGGGTGGGGCCGAGCCGGTCCAGGACCTCCTCCAGCACCGTGCGCACCTCCGTGGGCAGGATCCCGGTGCGCCCCCAGACGAGGATCAGGTCGGCCACGGTGCGCAGTTTGATGTTCGTGCGCTGGGAGACCTCCTTCAGCACGATCCAGCCCTGGTCGGGCGAGACCCGCCCGAGCGCGACGACCATGCCGATCGCCTGGTCCACCACCGCGTGCGAGACGACCGCGTCCTTCAGCTGCTGCACCTCTTCCTCCAGCTGGAGGATGCGGTCCGCGCCCCCGTCCGTGGGCATGGTCACCTCCGGTTCCGGTGTGCCGCTCTGCTGATGCCTTCGCATAGTGCTTGAGTGCCTTCACCCAGTGTCCGTTGCATCCATCGTCGCCACTGGGGCCGCCCTGCGCCACCGGGGTGGTCCGGGGGCGGTGGGGCCCTTCGTTTCGGCGCCGCCGCCGGGGTACTCGGCAGGCGCCCGGAGGGATGCCCGGCGGACACCGCTGCCATCCGGGTGGCTGCCAGGCCGACGAGATCAGGACGCGACTGCCATGAACCACGACATGCCCTCCCCCGCCGGCGCGACGGACGTCGTCTCGACGCACTCCGTGTTCGGGGTGCCCTGCTGGGTGAGCCTGACCAGCCGCGACATGAGGACGACCGAGGAGTTCTACGGAGCCGTGCTGGGCTGGGAATGGCGCCCGGCGCGCCTCGGCGACCGGTTCCGCATCGCCCTGTCCGAGGGCCGGCCGGTGGCCGGGATCGCCGCGGTCGCCGGGATGTGGCGGACGGCGGTGGCGTGGACGCCGTACTTCGCGGTGCGCAGCGCCGACGAGGCCGCGGGGCGGGTGCAGGAGCGCGGCGGCACCGCGGCGGTCGGCCCGATCTCCCTGCCGCCCGGGCGCGCGGCGCTGCTGGCCGACCGGGACGGGGCGACGTTCGGGGTCTGGGAGGGCGAGCTGTTCAGCGACTGGCCCACCTGGCGCCGCGCACAGCTCGCGTTCATCCGGCTGCACACCCGTGACGCCTTCGACGCCGCGATCTTCTACGGCGGGGTCTTCGACTGGGCGTCCGACGAGCCGGGGTGCGTCGAGGTGCGGTACGAGGGCGAGGAAGTGGTGCTGCGCAGCGAAGGGGACGTGGTGGCGCGGATCGAGTCGGGGGCGGCGGAGTCGGCTCCCGACCCGACGGTCCGGCCGCACTGGCAGGTGCACTTCGCGGTGGAGGACGTGGCCGCCTGCGCCCACGCCGCCGGACGGAACGGCGGCAGCGTCCTGTCCCTGGACGCCGACGAGGCCGTGCTCCGCGACAACGAGGGCGCCCAGTTCACGGTGGTGTCACGCCGCGAGCGCTGACAGCGGGTACCTCCTGCCGGTCATCGGGCCGTGCGGGACGGGCGGGACAGCAGGACCAGGCTGCGGGGGCCCGCGATGAGGGTGGTGGCCGCCTTGTGCTCCGCCTCGTCGGGGGTGCCCTCCGGGTCGGCGGTGTCGATCAGGGCCGTCCAGCGCTCCCCGTAGGCGGCGTCCGGCAGACGGAAGCGGACGGGCTCCCAGTGGCTGTTGAGCAGCAGCAGGAAGGAGTCGTCGACCAGGCGCCGGCCACGCGGGCCGGGTTCGGCGATGGCGTCGCCGTTGAGGAACACCCCCACCGAGTGGGCGTCGGAGCGCCGCCAGTCGTCGTCGGTCATCTCCCGTCCGTCCGGCAGCAGCCACACCAGGTCGGGCAGCGGCTGGTCGGCATGGCGCACGGTCTCGCCCCGGAAGAAGCGGCGGCGGCGCAGTACGGGGTGGGCGAGGCGCAGGGAGATCAGTCTGCGGGTGAAGTCCAGCAGCTCGCGCTGTTCGCCGGTGAGCCGCCAGTCGATCCAGCTGATCTCGTTGTCCTGGCAGTAGGCGTTGTTGTTGCCGCGCTGGGTGCGGCCCAGTTCGTCACCGTGGGAGAGCATCGGGATGCCCTGGGAGAGCAGCAGGGTGGCGAGGAAGTTGCGCTGCTGGCGGGCGCGCAGCTCCAGCACGGCCGGGTCACGGGTGGGGCCCTCCTCGCCGCAGTTCCAGGAGCGGTTGGCGCTCTCGCCGTCCCGGTTGTCCTCGCCGTTGGCCTCGTTGTGCTTGTCGTTGTACGAGACGAGGTCGCGCAGGGTGAAACCGTCGTGCGCGGTGACGAAGTTGACGCTGGCGCGCGGGCGGCGTCCGTTGTGCGCGTACAGATCCGAGGAGCCGGTAAGCCGGGAGGCGAACTCGCCGAGGGTGTGCTCCTCGCCGCGCCAGAAGTCCCGTACGGCGTCCCGGTACAGGCCGTTCCACTCCGACCACAGCGGGGGGAAGTTGCCCACCTGGTAGCCGCCCTCACCCACGTCCCAGGGTTCGGCGATCAGCTTGACGCGGCTGATCACGGGATCCTGCTGGATGAGGTCGAAGAACGCCGACAGCCGGTCGACCTCGTGGAACTGCCGGGCCAGAGTGGCCGCGAGGTCGAAGC
The DNA here is from genome assembly GCF_041380215.1 of Streptomyces pimonensis. NCBI lineage: Bacteria > Bacillati > Actinomycetota > Actinomycetes > Kitasatosporales > Streptomycetaceae > Streptomyces > Streptomyces pimonensis. The sequence continues at coordinate 2,751 of NZ_JAHWZY010000057.1, read as the reverse complement.
GGAAGCCGTCGACGTGCATCTCGGTGACCCAGTACCTGAGCGAGTCCATGATCAGCTGGAGGACGTAGGGATGGCGCATCAGCAGGCTGTTGCCGGTGCCCGTGGTGTCGTAGTAGTGCGCCCAGTCGCCGTCCACCAGACGGTAGTACGCGGAGTTGTCGATGCCCCGGAAGGAGAGGGTGGGGCCCAGGTGGTTGCCCTCGGCGGTGTGGTTGTAGACGACGTCGAGGATCACCTCGAGACCGGCCGCGTGCAGGGTCTTCACCATCTCCTTGAACTCGGTGACCTGCTGCCCTCGGGTGCCGCGGGCGGCGTAGGCGTTGTGCGGGGCGAAGAAGCCGATGGTGTTGTAGCCCCAGTAGTTGGCCAGACCGCGGCCCTGCAGCACGCCGTCCTGGACGAACTGGTGGACCGGCATCAGCTCCACGGCGGTGACGCCCAGCGAGGTGAGGTGCTCGACCACCGCGGGGTGCGCCAGTCCGGCGTAGGTGCCGCGGAGTTCCGCGGGGACGTCGGGGTGGGCGCGGGTGAGACCCTTGACGTGGGCCTCGTAGATCACGGTGTCGGAGTGGGGACGGCCGGGCCGGGTGTCGTCACCCCAGTCGAAGGCCGGGTCGGTGACCACGCCGAGCATGGTGTGTCCGGCGCTGTCGGCCCGGTCGGGTCCGTGCGGGTCGCGCTCGTACAGCGAGGGGTGGTTGTCGATCTGGCCGTCCACCGCGGTGGCGTAGGGGTCGAGAAGGAGTTTCGCCGGGTTGCAGCGGTCGCCGGCCGTCGGGGCCCAGGGGCCGTGCACCCGGTAGCCGTAGCGCTGTCCGGGGCCGACGCCGGGGAGGTAGCCGTGCCGGACGAAGCCGTCGACCTCGGTGAGCCGCACGGTGGTGTGCCGGCCGTCGTCGTCGGCCAGGACCAGGTCGACGCGTTCGGCGACCTCGCTGAAGAGCGCGAAGTTGGTGCCCTCGCCGTCGTAGGACGCACCCAGCGGGTAGGGGCGCCCGCTCCAGGCGGGCGCCCCTTTCCGGTTCTGTCGCCGGGTCACCGGACCTCCTCCAGGAGGCCGCCCGGCGTTCGTACCCTGCCGGTGAGCGTGGCGACGCTCACCTCGCGGGGCAGGTCCAGCCCCTCGCTCTCGCGCGGGTCGGGCGCGGTCGGCACGAGCGGGACGCGTTCGCCGGCGCGGGCGCGCTGCGAGAACCAGATGACCTTGCTGCCGTTCTCGGCGGCGCAGCAGCCCCAGCCGTCGCTGCTCGCCGCGATGTGTTCGAGGCAGCCGCGCAGCTCCTGGTCGGGACGCAGGGCGCGGTTGTTGTCCCCGATGGCAGTGATGAGGTGCTGGCCGTTCCACCACATCTCGATCGACGTGTTCTTGTCGGTGGCGTGCTCGTCGATGGCCCGCAGCAGCATCTCGGCGCCGCCGCAGACGGGCTCCACCAGGTTCTCCAGGTCCCAGAACCGGAGGTGAGCGGCCAGTATGCGGCTGACCTGTCCCACCCTCTCGGGGCTGACTTCCACGTCGAGGTGGTAGTAGCAGGGCACTGCGGTCTTCATGGTCGTTGGCTCCTCACGCGAAGCTCTCGTCCCTCCTCGCCCCCGCGGGGCGAGCCCCGAACACGGAACGTGAGCGGGTATCGCTTCTGAGTCATCTTCAGAGTGAGGCGGTTGGGCCGTTCGTGCAACACGAGCGCGCCCGTGACCTCCGGGGCGACGCCCGGGCGGAGGCGACCGCGAGGCGCCGCCCCAGCTGATTGAAAAGCCAACAAGACGTTGCGTCATCACCCGTGCACCATGTGTGAAGACCTCGATCGCCGTTACGGATCCGTGCGGCCACGCGCACGGCCGCCGCCCGACCGTCGGGACGACGCGCCTCGAATCGAGCCCCGGAAAGGTGAACGGCGCCATGCTGCTACCCGCCAAAGCCGAAGTCGCCCGGCAGCTGCGTCGGTACCGGGCCTGGGAACGCGTGATGCTGGCGGCCCCGGCCGATCACACCGTGCGGACCACCTTCGAGGACGCCGGCTACACCCTCTGCGTGCTGATGGGCAAGCGATGCGCCCGGGAGGCTGCGGACGCCGCCGAACGGTATCTGCGCACCGCCCTCGTCACCCGTCCGCAGGAACAGAACGACACGCCCCGGCCGGCGGCCGCGGTCCGACGGGGACCTCGGGCCGTCGAGCGGCGCTCCCCGGCGGTGAGGCAATGACCTTCCCGTCCCTGTTTGGTCCCACACCCGGGCGGTCGTCCGGACGTCGAGCACGGCGGAGGTGCACAGACCCATGAAGCCGACCCGGACCATCGGCCGTGTCCCGGTACGGGACGTCCGGCCGTCCGTCGACTGCGGCAGGCGGCCGGCCAAGGCCGTCGTGGGCGAGACGTTCGAGGTCACGGCCACGCTCTTCCGTGAGGGCCACGACGCGGTGGCCGCCAACGTGGTACTGAAGGACCCCGAGGGACGTCCGGGGCCGTTCACGCCGATGCGGGAGCTCGCGCCCGGCACGGACAGGTGGGGCGCGGAGGTCGTCGCGGACGCACCGGGCCGGTGGAGCTACCGCGTCGAGGCCTGGGGCGACCCCGTGGCCACCTGGCGCAGGACCGCCGGCATCAAGGTCCCGGCGGGCATCGACGCCGGACTGGTGCTGGAGGAGGGCGCCGCCCTCCATGAGCGCGCGGCGGCCGGAGTTCCGCGGGATGACGGACAGGCCGTGGTCCTCGCCGCGGCCGAGACCCTGCGGGACGACTCCCTGCCCTGCGCCA
>NZ_JAHWZY010000056.1:0-29534 GCF_041380215.1 Streptomyces pimonensis | reverse complement strand
GGCCGCGAGGTCGCCCCCGGCCGGGGGAGGGGTGGCCGGGGAGGAGGGCGGTGTGTGGAGGACCTGACTCACATCCGCTGCTTTCGCTAGGGGGAGGGTGGCAACGGGTTCCTACGACGTCGTGCGACTTCTTGTGTCGGGACCGTACCGTCGCAACGGGAGCTTAAGTCGACTTCTTGCGTCGGGACGGGACCGTATCGTCGCAACGGGAGCGTAAGTCGAAAGAACGTCGGAACGCAACCGTTTCGTCGTGACGGTGGCGGCCTATGCTGTCCGCATGACGACGAACTCCGACGAGCCCCAGCCGCGTCCGCGCCGCAGGGCCCCCGCCGGGGCCGCCGTACTGCGCGAGGACGTGACGGAGGCCATCCGGGCGGCCGTCTTCGAGGAGCTGGCGGCGGCCGGCTACGCGCGGATGTCGATCGAGGGGATCGCGCGCCGCGCGGGCGTCGGCAAGACCGCGGTGTACCGCCGCTGGCGCTCCAAACTGCACCTGGTCCTCGACCTGGTCTCCGCGATCGCCGTCCAGGGCCTGCCCGCCCCGGACACCGGCACCCTGGAGGGCGACCTGCGCCTGCTGTACGAGGTCACCTCCCGTGCCCTGCGCCACCCCGTCGCCTCGCAGATCCTCCCCGACCTCCAGGCCGAGGCCGCCCGCAACCCGGACATCGCCGAGGCCCTGCAGAAGGCGCTGCGCGAGGGCCAGGACGGGGTCGCCAAGGGCATCGTCGCGGCGGCGCAGGAGCGCGGCGAGCTCCGCCCCGGCGCCGACCACGCCCTGGCCCTCGACCTGATCTCGGGCCCGCTGTACTGGCGCTCGGTGGTCATCCGTGGCCCGAAGCCGCCGAAGGGCTACCTGGAGGCCCTGACCCGGGCGACGACGGAGGCGCTGAAGACGCTGTGACGGCGTTGCCGGTGCCTGCCGCGAAGATGCCGGCCATGACGCCGTTGTTCCCCACCGACGTCGAAGGGGCCGTCCGCGGCAGCCGGGGCGCCGTCATGTGCACGCCCGAGTTCCGGCCGCACCGGACCGCCGGCGCCCCGGCCCGCGCCCCGTGCGGGGTCACCGCCATGGCCCCGGCGACCTGCTGGGCGGGGGCCGCTCCGCGGTGAGGTCCTGGTGGACGGGGCGCGCACCGACTGCCCCTGGTGGAACCGCCTGGGCACGGGCGCGGAGACGGACCTCGCCCGTGAGCGGTCCGGCCCCGGGGAGATCGTCACGGGGGGCGTCGCCGTCCCCGCCCGCCGGAGCCCGTCCGGCTGCGCGAGCAGGACGGACTCCCGCGGACCGGGGTCACGGAGAAGCCGGGGTCACGGAGAAGCTCGGCGGCTGAGCGCGGCCGGAGCCCGCCCGGCGATCGTGTGCACGGGCCGTGCCGACGCCCTGATGCGCGGTGCCGGTCGGTGACCGTGCGGTCCCGGCCGGCCCGGGTGCCACGGGTTCAGCGGCACAGCCGCCGGGCGAGGACGGTCAGGTCCGCCACCCGCAGCACGCGCTCCGCGAAGCCCGGCAGGGGTACGTGCAGCGGCGTGGTCCAGCGGGCGGGGACGGCGCCGATGCCGTACACCGCTCCCGCCAGGCCACCGGTCACCGCCGCCACCGTGTCCGTGTCGCCGCCCAGGTCGATCGCCGCGCGGACGGCCTCCTCGTAGCCGGTCGTGGTGCGCACCGCCCAGACGGCCGAGCCCAGGCAGGGCCAGACGGCGCCGTTGAACTCCGTGGCCAGGTCCGGGTGCCAGTCGGGGGCGAGGACGGTCGCGTAGCGTTCGCGATGGTCGGGGTGCACCGCGCGGAGGGTGTCGGGCACGGCGGCCACGGGGTCGTCGCCGGCCAGGGCGGTGCCGATCAGCTCGTGGAACACGGCCGTGCCCTCCCAGGCCGCCCGGTCGCCGTGGGTGAGGGCGGACAGGCGGCGGGCGGCGTCCATGGTGGCGTCCCGGCCCAGGGGCGCGAAGTGCACGGCGGAGGGGGCGGCCCGCATCAGCGCGCCGTTTCCCGCCGCGCGCTGGTTGCTCTGGAAGTGCAGTGCGGCGGCCAGGTCCCAGGGATCACCGCTGGTCAGCACGGCCTCCGTCTGGAGGCCGATGTCCTTCGGACCGGCGGCGGCCCACCGCTGGAAGCGGCGGAAGACGTCGGGGAGGTCGAGGCCGCCGCGCTCCAGCAGCGACTCGGCGACCAGCACCGCCATCTGCGTGTCGTCCGTCGCCTCGCCCGGGTCCCAGCCGCCGCCACCGCACATCTCGCCGCCGAGCCCCGGCGTCGGGAAGCGGGCCGAGAAGGCGCCCTCCGGGCCGAACTCGAAGGGCGCGCCCAGGGCGTCGCCCACGGCGGAGCCGATGACGGCGCCCAGGGCGCGTTCGGTGCGGGTGGGCATCAGGAGCGGGCCGCCGACGGGTGCAGGCGCCGCCAGCCCGCCCACGCCGAGGTGATCATGTCGTCGATGTCGTGACGGGCCTTCCAGCCCAGCTCCGCGGCCGCGCGGTCGGCGGAGGCGACGACGCGGGCCGGGTCGCCGGGGCGGGGCGGGGCGACCACGGGCGGGCGGTCGTGGCCGGTGAGGGCGTTGACGCGGTCGATCACCTCGCGCACGGAGACGCCTTCGCCGCGGCCGATGTTGAGGGTGAGGTCCCGGCCGGGCGCGGAGCGCAGCGCGTGGGCCGCCGCCACATGGGCCTCGGCCAGGTCGACGACGTGGATGTAGTCGCGGACGCAGGTGCCGTCGGGGGTCGGGTAGCCGTCGCCGAACACGCGTGGGGGCATGCCGTCCGTCAGCTTCTCGAAGATCATGGGGATGAGGTTGAAGGCACCCGTGTCGGCGAGGTCCGGGCGGGCGGCGCCGGCCACGTTGAAGTAGCGCAGGCAGGCCGTGGAGAGTCCGGCGGTCCTGCCGGTCGCGCGGACCAGCCACTCGCCGGCCAGCTTGGTCTCGCCGTACGGCGACATGGGCGCGCACGGGGTCTCCTCCGTCACGAGGTCCACGTCCGGCATGCCGTACACCGCCGCCGAGGAGGAGAAGACGAAGGAGCGCACGCCGGCCGACGTCACCGCGTCCAGCAGGACGCGCAGGCCCTCGACGTTCTCCCGGTAGTAGTGCAGGGGGAGGGAGACCGACTCGGCGACCTGCTTCTTCGCCGCGAGGTGGACGACCCCGGTGACCCCGTGGTCCGCGAGGGCGTGCGCCACGCGCTCGCCGTCCAGGATCGAGCCGACCACCAGCGGCACCCCGTCCGGCACCCGGTCGGCGAGGCCGGTGGACAGGTCGTCGTACACCACCGCCCGTTCGCCCGCTCCGGTCATCGCCCGTACGACGTGCGCCCCGATGTAGCCGGCGCCGCCGGTGATCAACCAGGTCATGATCGGCCGTCTCCCTGTCGTTGGCCCGTGCCCGTCCGTTCCCGAAAGGTCAGCCCTCAGTGAACCAGGCGCCGAAGCCTTCCGCGCAGCACCGGGACGACTCCGCGGAACCCGGCCGCCACGCGCAGGGCCAGCGAGCCCGAGTGCGTGGCGTACGGCCGCACCAGCACCACGCCGTGCCAGGGGCTCGGCATCACGCAGCGGCGCAGCAGACCCGGCCCGGCGAGCGCGTGCGCCGTCACCCGGCGGCTGGAGCCGTCCCGGAAGCGCACCCGCAGCCACAGGTCCCAGGCGCCCGTGCCGAGCATGGCCAGCCGGTCCGGCCGTACGGTCGCCTCCGCGACCCAGGTGCCGTCGGCGGCCCTCCGCAGCGGCACCGTGCGGCGGACCCGGACGCCGCCCCGGTCCCGGTGGCGCCACTCCGTCTCCACCGACCAGGGCCCCGCCCGCGCCACCCGGCCGTACAGCTCGTGCAGGCGCACCCGCAGCCGCGGGCCGTGCGCGTGGGGGCGCAGTTCCGCGTCCACGGCGAGCGGGAGGAGGGGCACGGGGCGGACCAGCAGGGGCTCCAGGGCGATCCCGGGCAGGTCGGCCGACCAGCAGGGCGTGCCGTCCGCCGCGCGGTGGTACGGCGGGCACAGCCGGGCCGGCCGGGCCGCCAGCTCCCGCAGCCGGGGCAGGTCGCACGGCTCGGCGGAGGCCAGCACGACCCGTCCGATCAGCCGGCCCGGGGCCACGGGGTCGCGGGCCCAGTCGGCGGCGTCGTACTCCGCGAGGAAGGCCCGCGTGTGCGCCCACCACTGCCTCCGGTACTCCTCGTCGTGCAGCGGCAGCTCGCGGGCGTACATGCGCAGGTCGTGGTCGAGGAACTTGGCCCGCGCCCGGCGCGCCAGCCGTTTCTGCCCGGCGGTCAGCAGGATCTCGTGGACGCAGCGGCACGCGTGCGTGCGGGCCCGCCAGTTGTCGACGCCCGCGCGGTCCAGCGAGATCGACAGCCGCCGCGCGGACCGGCGGACGTGCCAGACGTACACCCGGTCCGGGACCAGCGCGACGCGCGGGGCGGCGGCCCACACCCGCGCGGTGAACACGAGGTCCTCGTAGGGGAACCGGCCGTCGGGGAAGCGGATGCCGTGCGTGCGCAGGAAGGCCGTGGCGTAGAGCTTGTTGACGCACAGCGTGTCGTGGACCAGGCGCGGGCGCAGCGCCGGGCGGGCGAGCACGGCGGGCGCGGCGTACAGGGCCGGCTCCCACGGCGTCTCGTGTCCCGAGGGCAGCTCGCGGCGCACGCACAGGCCGCCCGCGACCTGCGCGTGCGCCCCGGTCGCGGCCGTGAGCAGCGCGTCCACCGCGCCGGGCGGCAGCAGGTCGTCGCTGTCCAGGAACATCACGTACGGCGAGGTCACCGCGGCGAGCCCGGTGTTGCGCGGGGTGCCGCAGCCGCCGCTGTTGACGGGGCGCCGGATCACCCGCAGCCGCGGTTCGCCCCCGGCGAGCCGGTCCAGCAGATCGGCGCTGCCGTCCGTCGAGCAGTCGTCGACGGCGACGACCTCCCGTACGGCGTCGCCCTGCGCGAGCGCCGAGCGCACGGCGCCGGTCACATGGGCGGCGTCGTCGTGACCGATGACGACGACGGCGACCTGGGACCGGGGGACCTGGGGCTGAGGGGGCTGCATGGTGTCCTCGGGCGCGTCACGGGGCTGCTTCTGCCCTCCATTGAGGACGCCCGGCGCGTGCGGCGCACCTCGGCCGCCGTCACGCGCCGTCCGCCACCGCCGTGTCCAGTGCCGCGGTGAGCCGGTGGAGGCGGGTGCTCAGATCGCGGATCTCGGCGATGTCGAAGCCGGTCGCGGCCATGATCCGGCGCGGCACCTCCAGGGCCCGCTGCCGCAGCGCGGCGCCCTCCTCGGTGGGCCGGACCTCCACCGACCGCTCGTCGCGCGCACTGCGCTCCCGGCTCACCAGTCCGGCCGTCTCCAGCCGCTTGAGCAGCGGGGACAGGGTGCCGGAGTCCAGGCGCAGGTGCTCGCCGAGCCGCTTCACGGGCAGCGTGCCGTGCTCCCACAGCACCAGCATGACCAGGTACTGCGGATAGGTGAGCCCGAGGTCCTTGAGGACCACCCGGTAGACGCCGTTGAAGGCCCGGGAGGCGGCGTTCAGGTTGAAGCAGATCTGCTGGTCGAGGCGGAGCCAGTCGTCCGCGGCGCCCGGCAGCGGGGCCGTCGCGGGGGGAGGGCTCGGAGTGGCTGTCATGCCTCCAGGGTAGCTCTTGCGGGCCATTTGGTTGCACACAACTTAATCGCGTGCTCTACTGGTGGTCGTACGGCGGCCGGACCCGCCACGGGGCCCGGCCGAGCCACGACTCGAGAGGGAAGGTCCTTTCCATGGACGCGCTCTACACCGCTGTCGCCACCGCCACCCACGGCCGCGAGGGCCGCGCCGTCACCTCCGACGGCAAGCTGGACCTCGCCCTGAGCGCCCCCGCGGAGCTCGGCGGCAACGGCCAGGGCACCAACCCCGAGCAGCTGTTCGCCGCCGGTTACGCGGCCTGCTTCGGCAGCGCCCTCGGCATGATCGGCCGGGCGGCGAAGGTCGACGTCAGCGACGCCGCGGTGACCGCCGAGGTCGGCATAGGCAAGCAGGGCGAGGGCTTCGCGCTCGCGGTGACCCTGCGCGTCGAGCTGCCCGAGGGCATCGACGAGGAGACCGGCCGCAAGCTGGTCGAGCAGGCCCACCAGGTCTGCCCCTACTCCAACGCCACCCGCGGCAACGTCCCGGTCGACCTCGTCATCGAGTAGTCCCGGCGCTCACCCGCCGACCCGCGCCAGCACCTCCCCCGTCCGCCGGCTCCACGCCACCACCACCGCCTCCTCGGGCACCCGCTGCGAGGGCGTCAGCAGCAGCCAGCGCGCGTGGTACCGGCGGACGACCGCGGCCCGCTCGGCGCGGGTCGAACCGGGGGCGAGGTACGCGCGCACGTCGGCCAGCCGCCGCAGCCGCTCCCCCTCGTCCAGCGAGGCGTCCGGCCAGGCCGGCGCGGCGAGGTTCGGCCCGTACCCGGCGAACGCGTGGACGGCGTAGTAGCCGTCGGTGATCACGACCTCGCCCGGTTCGACGTACCGCGCGGCCCAGTCGTACGACGGCCAGTCCGGCGGCCGCTCGAAGCCCGCCGGCACCACCGCCCCGGCGTGCACGGTCAGGAACGCGGCGCAGGCCCCCGCCGCCGCGGCGGCGCCCAGCAGCCTCCGCCACACCGGCCACGGCCGGGGCGCCGCCAGCTCCACCGCCAGTGCGAACTGCAACGGCACCAGGGTCAGACCGAGGACCCTGCCGTAGGTGTAGTGGCCGCTGACCCAGCCGTACGCCACCACCAGGCAGTCCAGGACGAACATCAGCACCAGCGGGTCGCGCCACGAGGTGCGCCGCGCCCGCAGCCACAGCGCCGGCAGTCCGAGCAGCGCCAGCCCGAACTGGCCGCCGAGGTCCAGGTACAGCCGCCGGTGCATCGCGTCCACGCGGCCGTCCCCGGCCAGCGCGAACACGTCGAAGTACGGCCAGACCGCGGCCGTCAGCAGCGCCACCGCCCCCGTCAGCGCCCATCGCCGGGCGACCGCCGGACCCCACCGCCGCTGCCCTCCCGCGACCATCGCCACCGCCCCCAGCGCCGCCGCGACCGCCGTGATCGGGTGCACCAGCAGGACCAGCCCGTACAGCGCGCCCAGCGCCGCGTACCCGGGCGCCGGGCGCAGCCCGCCCGGCCCCGCGTCCCGGGTCCGCTCCCCCGTCAGCGCCCACGCCCAGAAGGCGAGCCCGATCGCGCACGCCGACGGGTAGGCCAGGTTGCCCGTCATCGACATCAGGTTCAGGTAGCCGCTCCACCAGGCCCGCTCCACCCCCCACAGCAGCGTCATCGCGCCGAGCGCCAGCACCGGCGCCCAGGGGCGCGGGGTCAGCACCCGCACGAAGCGGCCGATCCCGGTGAGCAGCACCAGCAGGTTCAGCGGCCCGGTGAGCTTGAGCACCTCCCAGCCGCCCAGCCCCGTCAGCCGGGCGAACGCGCCCTGCGCCAGCGCGAACGGCGAGTAGTAGGGGCTGCCCGCCCCCGGCAGGTCCGCCGTCGGATGCCGGGGCTCCAGCAGGTCGTCCTTGAGCCGCTCGACGACCGCCGCGTGCTGCCCGGCGTCGCAGCACAGCGGCACCCTCCAGTACGCCAGCGACATCACCAGCCAGAACAGGAGGCCGAAGAGCTGGTACGGGGTGGGGCGCCAGGCCCCGGCGCCGCGCAGCGCCGTGGCGCCGCGCACGGCCGACCGGACGAGGACCGGGGAGCTCATCGGACGGCGGGGAGGGAGAGCGTCTCGGGCACGTGCCGTATGTTCCCGGCAAGCCCGACGGCATGACCCCGCATCACCTCATCGGGTGACCCGGGAGGTCGGCGTGCCGGCTCCGCCAAGCCCCCTGCGCCGGCACCACCGCCCGCCGCACCACCGGCTCCAGCAGCAGCGGCACGCCCAGCACCGGAAGCAGCCAGGCCAGCGTGATCAGCCGGTCGCCCCAGATGTTGATGTCCGGATGCCCGGCCTGGTTGAGGAACCCCGTACAGGCGGCGGCGACCAGGAACGCGCCGAACGCCGGCCGCCGCCGCGCCCCCAGGGCACCGGCCGCCAGGAACGCGACGAACACCGGCTCCCACAGCTGCCGCCGCAGCCACTCGGTCCAGAAGTTCCCCTGCAACTGGAGGAACTCCGCCCACGGCCGCTCCCGGTCGGGACGGGCGAAGTGACCGGTGAGCAGGTCCTGCACGCTCTCCGACACCGACGGGTAGTGCCACAGCCGGGCCAGCAGCACCGTGCCCAGCAGCCCGGCACACCCCGCCCCGGCGAGCGCCACCACCCCGCGCCCCGGCGGCAGCCCCCGCGAGCGGCGCCGTACGGCGACCGCCGCGCCCGCGCCCGCCAGGCACAGTCCCAGGAACAGGGCCTGCGAGTGCTTGACGGTGAACAGCGCGAGCAGCGCCCCGCCCACCAGCGCCAGACCCGCCCGCGTCCGTCGCCCCCGAAGCACCAGCGCGCAGCCCCACAGCGCCGCCAGGGTGAGCGCCAGCAGCAGCCCCTCGGTCATCGGGCGCATCGCGGTCGTCCCGCACGGCAGGACCATGAACAGCGCCTGCCCGGTGAGCGCGAGCGGCACGGACGCCGCCAGGGCGCGCAGCACCAGGAAGGCGAGCACCCCGCCCGCGCAGGTCACCGCCACGCCCGCCGCCCACACCCCCCAGGTCACCCCGAACAGACCGACGAACGGGGCCAGGAACACCGGGTAGCCGGGCCGCGCCTCGAAGATCCGCATGAACCGCTCCGGCATGAACGGCACGGTGTGCCCGCCGGTCCGCCCGGCCGCCAGCATCGCCTCCACCTGTCGCCACTCCCGCTCCCGGCACTCCCGCATCACCCGCGGGGCGGGGTCCGGGGCGTGGAAGCGCACCACGTCCACGTTCTGCTCGCGGTGCGCGATCGCCGCCCGCCCCGCGCAGGACCAGTCGATGGTGGCGGTCGCCGCCTCCCGCTTGTCCGCACCGGTCAGGCTCAGGGCGTACGACAGGTAGTTCTTGCTGTCGGGGGTGTCCCGGCCGGTGACGTTGGCGAGCTGCAGCAGCGCGAAGACGGCGGCCAGCAACAGGACCCGGGTACGCGGCCTCACGACGGGGCCAGCAGGTCGCGGCCGGTGGCCTGGGCCGGCACCCGGGCCGGCACCCGGGCCGGTCCGGCCGGCCGCTCCGGCATCGGCTCGCCCAGCATCAGCGTCCGCACCACCCGTTCGGCCGCCCGCCCGTCGTCGAACTCGCAGAACCGCTTCCGGAACGCCGACCGCAGCCGCGCCGCCTCCTCGTCCCGCCAGGTCCCGGAGTCGAACAGCCACGCCAGTTCCCAGGGGGAGCGCGCCACATGGCCCGGCGCCTCGGCCGTGATGTCCAGGTAGGCGCCCCGGCTCGCCCGGTAGGCGTCCCAGTCGTCGGCGTACACGACGATCGGGCGGTCCAGGAGGGCGTAGTCGAACATGATCGACGAGTAGTCGGTGACCAGGACGTCGGCGGCGAGCAGCACGTCCTGCACCTCCGGTTCGTCCGTGGCGTCGACGAGCACGCCCCGCCGGTGCAGCTCGGACAGCCCGAGGCCGCGCGCCGGTCCGGCGGCCAGCGAGGGGTGCAGGCGGACGACGAGGGTGCGTCCCCCGCCCAGCTCGGCGGCGAACCGGGCGAGGTCGAGCCGCTCCACCAGCCCGTCCCTGCGGTAGTCGCGGCGGGTCGGCGCGTACAGCACCACCGTGTCGCCGTCCGGGACGCCGAGCCGCTCGCGCACCGCCCGCCCCCGGTCCGCCGGCGCGGCCACCAGCACGTCGTTGCGCGGGCTGCCGCTGCGCAGGGAGGTGAAGCGGCAGGGGAAGGCCCGCTCCCACACCAGCTCGGCGTGCCGGCTGGCGACCAGGCTGTAGTCCCAGCGGTCGGCCCGGCGCAGCATCTGCGGGACGTCGAAGCCGAGCCGGGCGCCGGGCCGGTCCAGCAGATCGGCGCCCTGGTACTTCAGCGGGGTGCCCCGGTGGGTGTGGACGTGCACGCTTCCGGGGCGTTTGTCCAGCGCGCCGGACCAGTTGACGTTGTTGACGAAGTACGTGGCCCGCTCGGTCACCCGGCGGTAGCCGGGCGAGCCGAGCAGGACGTACTCGGTGTCCGGCTCCAGCCCGGCCGCCCGCTCCTCGTCGTCCAGCACCCACACACCCCGGATGTGCGGGGCGAGTTCGCGTGCCGCGCGGTGGATCGCCGCCGGGTCGCCGAGCACGCCTTGGTGCGAGAACGCCGAGTACACGGCGAGGTCCGGGTCGAGCGGACGGCGGAACGCCGACCGGGCCCGGGTGTACCGCGCCGCCGTCGCCGTACCCGCCCGCCGTACCCGCCGCCCCAGCTCCCGGCCCGCCCGCCCGGTCCTCTGCCGCAGGACGTAACCGGCGTAGCTCCCCTCCAGTACCCGCAGTTCCGGCGACACCGGCACGCCCTCCGGCCGGTACGCCCGGAACATCTCGGCCGTGCGGCGGAAGAACTCGGCCTTGTCGGACGGCGGCAGCCGGTCCGGCTTGGAGAGGATGTCGAGACAGTGCTCGCCCATCTTGGCGTGCAGGAAGGGCCGCCAGTGCGCGAGCGCCGGGCGGGCGTCGACGAACCGGAACACCCGTGCGTACTGCTCGTGGACGTCGAAGTGCCTGCGGCTGGTGGTGGACAGGATGCTGCCCCGGCGGCGCTGCCGGTAGTACACGCAGATCCGGTCCAGGACGGCGATGCGCCCGGCGCTGAGCAGCACCGGGAACGTCCACGGCGTGTCCTCGTAGTAGCCGGGCGGGAAGACGAAGCCCTCCCGCGCCACGAAGTCGCGGCGGTAGACCTTGTTCCACGCCACCATCAGCAAGTCGAGGATCTCCGGCCGCTCGGCCGCCGTGAAGACGTCCCCGGACGCCTCCGCCAGCAGGTGCGCCAGGACGTTGCGGCGGGTGCCGCCCCACCAGTGGGTGCGGGCGTAGTCGAAGACCAGGACGTCCGGGGCGCCGGTCTCGTCGAGGCGGTCGGCCATCGCGCGCAGCGCGCCCGGGGTGAGGGTGTCGTCGCCGTCGAGGAAGAACAGGTAGTCGCCCCTCGCGCGCTCCATGCCCGCGTTTCGGGCCCGGCCGAGGCCCACGTTCTGCGGCAGGTGCACCACCCGGACCCGCTCGTCGCGGGCCGCGTACGCGTCGAGGATCGCGCCGCAGCCGTCGGGCGAGCGGTCGTCGACGGCGATCACCTCGATGTCGCGGTACGACTGTCCGAGCACCGAGTCGAGGCAGGCGTGCAGGTACCCCTGCACCTTGTGGACGGGGACGACGACGCTGAACCGGGGCATGTCAGCTCCTCACCAGGCCGGCCGCGGGGGCGGGGACGCGCTCCGCGAGAGGGATCACGGGCGGCAGGGCCTCGGGCGGCTCGCCGAGCAGCACCCGGCGCACCGCCCGTTCGGCGGCCCGCCCGTCGTCGAACGCGCAGAACCGCTCCCGGAACCGGGCCCGCAGCGCGGCCGACCCCGCGTCCGCGTACGAGCCGTCGCGGAACACCCGGGCCAGTTCGTCGGGGGTGCGGACCACCGGTCCCGGCGGACCGTCCATCAGGTCGAAGCAGACGCCCCGGACCTCCCGGTAGACGTCCCAGTCGTCGGCGTACACCACGATCGGGCGGTCCAGGTTGGCGTAGTCGAACATGATCGACGAGTAGTCGGTGACCAGCGTGTCGGCGGCCAGGCACACGTCCTCCGCCGAACGGTGCGCGGTGACGTCGATGACCCGGCCGCCGCTTCCGCGCCCGCCCCGGTCGTAGAAGTAGTGGGCGCGCAGCAGGACCACGACGTCCTCGCCGGCCGCCGCGCAGAACGCCTCCAGGTCGAGGCCGGGCTCGAAGCCGGTGCGGTGGTCGCGGTGGGTGGGCGCGTACAGCACGGCCCTCGCGCCCTCCGGGACGCCCAGCTCCGCACGGATCCGGGACACGTCGTCCGCGGTGGCGGTCAGGTACACGTCGTTGCGCGGATAGCCGTACTCCAGGTGCTCGTAGGAGCCGGGGAAGGCGCGCTCCCACACGCGGGTGGAGTGGGGGTTGGAGGACAGGTTGTAGTCCCAGCGGTCCACCCGGCCGAGCAGCTTGGTGAAGCTGCCGGTCGCGGCCGCCACCACCGGGTACGTCGACTGGTCGACGCCCATGGTCTTCAGCGGGGTGCCGTGCTGCGTCTGGAGGTGGACGCTGCCGGGGCGCTTGACGACGCCCTCCGCGAAGTTGGCGTTGTTGACCAGGTACTTCGCACGGGCCAGCACCTCCCAGTAGCGCCGGCTGCCGATGACCGCGTGCTCGACGCCGTCCGGCAGGGTGTGCACGTGCTCCGCCTCCACCAGGAACACCGAGCGGATGTGCGGGGCGAGTTCACGGGCCTTCGCGTGGATCGCGGCCGGGTTGCAGGCGTAGCCGCGGCCCCAGTACGCGCAGTACACGGCGAGGTGCGGATCGAGCGGGCGGCGCAGATGCGCCCGGTACCACAGCCGGGTGCGCAGCCCCCGCGGGCGCGGCGCCGCCGCCCGCACCAGCGCGCGGCGGGCGCCGCGCAGGGCGGCGAAGGCCTCGTAGGAACCGGACGCCAGCAGCCGGTGCTGCACCCCGAGGCTGCCGCGCGGCGGCCGGTAGCCGGCGGGGCGGTGACGGAGGTACAGGGTGCTCGCCCGGCGGAAGAAGGCGCGGCGGCCCGACGGGAGCCGCCGAGGATGGGCGGCCGTCTTCAGCACGGCGCCGAACAGCTGCTCGAACAACGGTGTCGACCGCTCGGCGGACAGCCCCCGTTCGGCGGCCCGCTCCAACACCAGCTCGACCTGGTCCAGCAGTTCGGCGTGGTGCTCCCCGGGCAGGTTCAGCCGGCTGCCCTGCCGCCGCACCAGGTGCCGTACGACGACCGAGCGCAGCACCGCCGTCCGTTCGGCGTCGAGCACGGCCAGCCCGCCCCAGCCGATGTCCGTGAAGTGGCCCGCCGGGAAGGCGAGAGCCCGCTCGGCGACGAAGGCGCGGCGCCAGACCGCGCTCCACGCCGGGAGGCCCACGCCGGTGAGGTGCGGGGCGCGGTCGGGGGAGAACACGCCGTCGGGGGCCTTCGCCAGCAGGGGCGCGGCCGGGTTGGCGGGCTCGCCCTCCCACCACGGAGCGCGCTCGTGCTCACAGTGCAGCACGTCCACCGGACCAGTCCGGTCCAGGCGCGCGTCCAGCGCCGCCAGCGCGCCCGGCACGAGGACGTCGTCACCGTCCAGGAACAGCAGGTACGTCCCCGTGGCCGCCCGCGTCCCCGCGTTGCGGGCGCCCGCCAGTCCGGCCGACGGCGGCGCGTGCACCGGCGCCACCCGCGAGTCCCGCTCGGCGTGCCGGGCGGCCACGTCGGCCGTGAGGGAGCCGGGCGCCTCGCAGACCGGGATCAGCTCGAAGTCGCCGAAGGACTGGGCGAGGACCGAGTCCAGCGCCCGGCCCAGCCGGCCTGCGACCCCGTGGGACGGGACGATGATGCTGAAGCGGGGCATTCTGCTCTTTCTCGTGGAGGAGGGCGTGGTGCCCTCGGCGGGTGGGACGCCGGCCCGGCCGCCCCGTCGGCCGCCGGACGGGCGGCCGGGCCGGGGCGGGCCGTGACGAGCCGGGGGGCACGGGAACTCCCTGGGTCCGAAGAGGAGAACGGCGGTCAGCCGCGATCGGTGACGGTCAGGACGCCGGTGGGCTGCTGCTGCGGCACCGTGGTGACCGCCGCCGGGACGGGGACGGACACGGCGCCGGCCGGCGGCGCCGGACGGCGCCCGTCCGGCGGCACCACCGGCGGCAGGTCCGTCTCCCCGAGCACCACCCGGCGCACGACCCGCTCGGCGGCGCGGCCGTCGTCGTACGGGCAGAAGCGCGCGCGGAAGTCCGCCCGCAGCCGGGCGGCGCGAGCGCCGCACCAGCGACCGGTCGCGAAGACGTCGACCAGCTCGTCCTCGCTGCCCGTGACCGCGCCCGGCGGGAACGCCCGCGGATCGAAGTAGACGCCGCGGGCCGCCTCGTACGCCTCCCAGTCGTCGATGTGCAGCACCACCGGCCGGTCCAGGCCCGCGTAGTCGAACATCAGCGGCGAGTAGTCCGTGACCAGGGCGTCCGAGGCCAGGCACAGGGCGATGACGTCCGGATGGCCGGTGACGTCCAGGACCCGGTCGGAGGCGGCCGCGGGCGGCCCGCCGTACGGGTGGTGGGCGCGGGCCAGGACGACGAACCGCGGACCGAGACGGCGCGCCACGCGCTCCAGGTCGAGCAGCCGGCGCTGGGTGCGCCGGTAGTCGCGGTGGGCCGGCGCGTACAGGATCGCCACCGCTCCCTCGGGCACGCCGAGCGACTCCCGCAGCCGGGCCACGTCCGCCCCGGTCGCCGTGTGGAACCGGTCGGTGCGCGGCCTGCCGTACTCCAGGGTGGTGTAGCTGCCGGGGCAGACCCGCTCCCAGGTCAGGGTCGAGTGGCGGTTGGCGGAGACGACGTAGTCCCACTGGTCGACACCCTCGAGGAGCCGCGCGAAGTCGGTGTCCCGGGCCGCCGCGGGACGCTCCAGCAGGTCCAGGCCCATGTGCCCGAGGGGGGTGCCGCGCCGCGTCTGCACCAGGACCTGCCCCTTGCGCTTGACCAGCCCCGGCACGACGTCGGCGTCGGTCACCAGGTACGCGGACCGGGCGAGCGCGCTCCAGTGGGCGGCCGTGCCGGGGACGAGCCGGCGGGCGGCGGGCGGCAGGGCGTGGTGGTGTTCGGGACGGGCCACCCAGGCGGTGCGGACGTGCGGGGCCAGCTCGCGCAGCGCGGACTCCAGCGCGGCCGGGTCGCCGCCGTGGCCGCGGTCCCCGTGGGCGGCGAAGACGGCCCGGTCGGCACGGAGCGGGAGCAGCAGCTGGAACCGGTAGTGCAGGCACAGGGTCGCGCGGCGCAGGGCGCGCGGCAGCCGCCCCGCGATCCGGGCCCACCTGCGGCGCAGCGCCGCCGCCAGCCGCAGCGCCTGATAGGTGCGGTGCAGTCCGAGACGGACCAGCGTGTGGTGGGCCCGGGCACGCGCGGACACGGACACGCCGGGCGTCCGGTGGCGCCGGCAGTGGATCCGCGCCCGGCGCAGGAAGGCGGCGCGCGACCCGCGTGGCAGCCGGTCCCGCCGCGCGTACACGGTCACCAGGTGGTCGACCATGCGGCGGAACAGCACCGGCCGCCAGCGTTCGAGGTCCGGCCGCCCGTCGAGGAACGCGAAGACCCGGTCGTACTGGTCGAAGACGTCGAAGTGCCGTTCGCTGGTGGTGCGCAGGATGCCGCCGGCCCGGCGCTGCCGGTAGTGCACGCACACCCGGTCCAGGGTGGCGATCGACTCCGCCGTCATCAGGACCGGGTACGTCCACGGGGCGTCCTCGTAGTAGCCGGGCGGGAAGGCGAAGCCCGCGCGCTCGACGAACTCCCGCCGGTACGCCTTGTTCCAGGCCACCATCAGCAGGTTCAGCAGTCCCGGCCGGTCCACGAGGCGGAACGGCGCGGGGCCGTCCTCGGCGAGCTCGGCGGCGGCCCGGTTGCGCACGGTCTCGCCCGACCAGTGGGCGCGCGCGTAGTCGTAGACCAGGACGTCCGGTTCGCCCGTCTCCTTCACACGGTCGGCCAGGGCGAGCAGGGTGTCGGGCGTGAGGGTGTCGTCGCCGTCCAGGAACACCAGGTAGTCGCCGGTCGCCCGCTCCATCCCGGCGTTGCGGGCCGCTCCGAGGCCCAGGTTCCGCGGCAGGTGCACGGCCCGGACGCGC
The DNA here is from genome assembly GCF_041380215.1 of Streptomyces pimonensis. Lineage (NCBI taxonomy): Bacteria > Bacillati > Actinomycetota > Actinomycetes > Kitasatosporales > Streptomycetaceae > Streptomyces > Streptomyces pimonensis. Next base: position 13,807 of record NZ_JAHWZY010000056.1, on the reverse strand, counting down.
GGGTCGCGGGCCGCGAACTCGTCGATCACCGCACCGCAGGCGTCCGGCGAGCAGTCGTCCACGGCGATCAGTTCGAGGTCGGGGTACGACTGGGCCAGTACGGAGTCCAGGCACTCGTGCAGATACGCCTGGACCTGGTACGCGGGGACAATGACACTGAACCTGGGCAAGGGGCATCCAACGGTCGGCGCGGGCGTTCTGCCCGGCAACGGACGCCGGCCCGACTTGGTTACGCCCCTTGCGGCATCCGGGGGACGCACGCCACACGGAGGGGCGGACCCGCGGCGGTCCGCCCCTTCAACGCGACGTGTACGTCTGTTACTTCACCGCACCCGCCATCACACCGGAGACGAACTGCCGCTGGAACGCGAAGAACACGACCAGCGGGACCACCATCGAGATGAACGCGCCGGGCGCCAGGACGTCGACGTTGTTGCCGAACTGCCGTACCTGGGTCTGCAGGGCGACCGTGATCGGCTGGCTGCCGGAGTCGGTGAAGATCAGCGCGACCAGCATGTCGTTCCACACCCACAGGAACTGGAAGATGCCGAGCGCGGCGATGGCCGGTCCGGCGAGCGGCATCACGACCCGCACGAACAGCCGCAGTTCGCCCGCGCCGTCCAGCCGGGCCGCCTCCAGCAGCTCCCGCGGGATCTCCGCGAAGAAGTTCCGCAGCAGGAACACCGCGAACGGCAGGCCGAAACCGACGTGGAAGAGGACCACACCGGTCACGGAGCCGAAGAGCCCCAGGCTGCCGAAGAGTTCGGCGATCGGGATCAGCGCCACCTGCACCGGCACCACCAGCAGCCCCACCACGGCCAGGAACCACCAGTCACGGCCGGGGAACTCCATCCAGGCGAAGGCGTACCCGGCGAGGGAGCCGATCACCACCACCAGCACGGTCGCCGGGACGGTGATGTACACCGTGTTCAGCAGCGAGCCGGTGATGTCGTCGTTCTCCAGCAGCGCCTCGTAGGCGCCGAAGGTGAGCTGGGAGGGCTCGGTGAACACCTTCCACCAGCCGTCGGCGGCCATGTCCTGCGGGGTGCGCAGACTGGCCAGCAGCAGCCCGACCGTCGGGACCAGCCAGAACAGCCCCACGACGATCAGGAAGACGCGCACCAGGCCGCCGCTCACCCACCCGCTCAGCCGGGAACCCAGCGACCGCTCGGCCCCGACGGGGGGGACCGGCGGCACATCGTCCTTGGTGACGCTCATCGCCGCACCTCCCGCCTCAGCCGCCGCACGTTACCGAGCCCGCCCGGGAGGCGGCCTCCGGACCCCCGGCAGCCACCGGGGCGATGTCGGTTCATCGCCGCACCTCCCGCCTCAGCCGCCGCACGTTGAACCACATCACCGGGATGACGAGCAGCAGCAGGAACACCGCGATCGCGCTGGCGATGCCCGGCTGGTCCGCCGAGAAGCCCTGGCGGTACAGCTCCAGCGCGAGGACGTTGGCATCGTCCTGGGAGGAGCCCGGGGCGATGATGAAGACCAGGTCGAACACCTTCAGCACATTGATCATCAGGGTGACGGTGACGACCGCGAGGACCGGCGCCAGCAGCGGCACCGTGACCCGCCGGAACACCTGCCACTCGTTCGCGCCGTCCACCCGCGCGGCCTCCAGCAGCTCCCGGGGCATGCCCGCGAGCCCGGCCGCGATCAGCACCATCGCGAAGCCCGCCCACATCCAGATGTACGAGCCGATGATCGCCGGGGTGACCAGGGACGGGCCGAGCCAGTTCAGGCCGTTGTACGGCTCCGCGAAGTTGCTCGCCGGGAGCCGCAGTCGGGCGCCCTCGGCCTTCGAGGAGAAGGAGAACGAACCGTCTGCGGCTGCCGTGGCCGTCTCCACCACCTCGCCGCCCTTCACGGCCTCGATCCTCATCCCGGCGTAGCCCAGCTCCGAGGCGTCGACCGTGTTCAGCGTGCCGACGCCCTTGCCGCGGGTGAAGTCCTGCCAGGTGGTGCCGGTGATCCGGTCGCCCTCCGGCTTCGGCGCGGCGGCCGGTTCCGCGTCGTTTGGCATCAGGTCCGGGGCGACGCCGACCAGCGGCAGCGTCACCGCGTCACCGGCGCTCACCGTCCCCTTGGTGACGAAGGCGCCCCCGTCGGCCGGCTCCAGCGGCGACTCGCGTCCCGGATGCGCCTTCGGGAACGCCGACGACTGGGCGAAGGTGTCGTGCACCCCCACCCACACCGCGTTCGCCACGCCCTTGTCCGGGTCCTGGTCGTACACCAGGCGGAAGATGATGCCGGCCGCCAGCATCGAGATCGCCATCGGCATGAAGACGACCAGCTTGAACGCCGTGCCCCAGCGCACCCGTTCGGTCAGCACCGCGAAGACCAGACCCAGTGCGGTCGCGACCGTCGGCGCGAACACCACCCAGACGACGTTGTTCTTCAGGGCGGTGCGGATGCCGTCGTCGGTGAACAGGGCCCGGTAGTTGTCGAGTCCGGCGAAGCCGTCGCCGGACTGGTCGTAGAAGCTGCGGATGACGGAGTACCCGATCGGGTAGACCACGAGCGCACCGAGCAGGACCAGCGCGGGCAGCAGGAACAGCGCCGCCACGGTTGCGCGGGTGCCGGTGACGCTCCTGCGCGACTTGGGAGCGGCGGGGGCCGTCTTCGGGGCCCCCGCCGCCGTGTCCGACGCCATCGCCGGATCAGTTCCCGTACGCCGCGGCCGCGTCGGCCTCCAGCCTCGCCTGCGTACCGGCGACGTCCTTCGGGTTCTTCAGGAAGTCCTGCAGCGCCTTCCACTCACCCTTGCCGGGCGTGCCGCCGAACGCCTGCGGGGCCTGGTCGGACATGTCGAAGCGGAAGTCGTCGCCGGACGCGACCAGCGCCTCGGCGATCTTCCTCTGCACGGCGTTCGGGTACGCCGACGGATCGACGCCCTTGTTGGGGGAGAGGAAGCCGCCCAGCTTCGCGTGGATCGCCGCCGCGTCGGGGGAGGCCAGGAAGGTGGCCAGTGCCTGTGCCGCCTCCGAGTCCTCCAGGATCACGGCCGCGTCGCCCCCGGAGACCACCGGCGCGGTGTCGCCGACGGCCGGGAACGGGAAGACCTTCGCGTCCGTGCCGATCTCCGCCTCGGTCTCACCGATGTTGACCTGCGCGAAGTCACCTTCGTAGACCATGCCGGCCTTGGGCTGGTCGCCGCCGGTGAAGGTCTGCGTCACGGACGCCGGGAAGTCGGTCTGCAGCGCCCCGGACGCGACGTAGTCCTTCTTGCCCCAGATCTCGGCGAGCGTGGTCAGGGCCTGCTTGACCGACGGGTCCGTCCACTTGATCTCGTGCTTGGTGAGCTGGTCGTACTTCTCCGGACCGGCCTGCGAGAGGTAGACGTTCTCGAACCAGTCGGTCAGCGTCCAGCCCTCGGCGCCGCCGACCGAGAACGGGGTGACACCGGAGTCGTACACCGTCTGCGCGACGGTGAGCAGTTCGTCCCACGTCTTGGGCTCGGCGACCCCCGCGTTCTCGAAGACCTGGGCGTTGTACCAGATCAGCGACTTGTTGGCGGCCTTGTAGTAGACGCCGTACTGCTTGCCGTCGACCTTGCCGATGTCCTGCCAGCCCTGCGAGTAGTTCTCGCCCAGCTCCTTGACCGCCTCGGCGCCGAGCGGTTTGGCCCAGCCCTTGTCGACGGCCTGCTTGATGGCCCCCGGTTGCGGCAGCAGCGCCACGTCCGGCGGGGCGCCGCCCGCGACCTTCGAGCCGAGGAAGTTGATGATCGGGTCCTGGGCGGGGACGAAGGTCACCTTGGCGCCGGTGCGCTTCTCGAACTCCGCGAGGACCTGCTTGAAGTTCTTCTGCTCGGCGCCGGTCCACACGGCGGCGACCTCGAGGCTCGCGCCGTCCAGCTTCGGCAGGGTGACGGTGTTCCCGGTCCCGCCGGTCTTGCCGTCCCTGTCCTCGTCGTCCTCGCCGTCGTCGCCACCGCACGCGGTGAGCGAGACCGCGAGCACGCCCGCGACGAGCGCGGCGGCGGCTTTCACGCCCCGGCGGGAGCGGGGCGGCGTCATGTGGCCGCCGGGCGACCTGCGTATCCGGATGATCCTGCTCGTGCTGCGCATCACTGCCCCGTTCCTCGTACTCCGTCGTACTTCGCCGAACGTTCGAGCACTGTCCGTGCGCTCTGGTCTACGCCCGGAGAATGGGGGTGGCAAGAGCGCGTCCCGTCCCGAGTCCACGATCGTGACCGCGTCGTGACCAGGGGTCATCGCGAGTGAGTACCCCAACTCGTGACACACGCGCTCCCACCCGTGATGCTGTGCGCATGCTCATCGGACGACCGGTCACCGCAATCGCCCTCCTGACACTCGCCCTGACGGCGTGCGGAACTCAACAGGGCGGCCTCCAGGCGCAGTCGGCGAGCCCTCGGCCGTCCTTCGCCCCCCGGCCGAAGTGCGCGCAGCCGGCCGGGGCGCCGACGGGCCTGCCGTCCCCCGCCGCGTCGTCGGCTTCCTCCGCGCCGTCAGGCTCCTCCGGCACGGGCACGGGCACGGACGGCCGGCGGGAAGGGGCCGGGGACGGCGCTCCCCACTACGCCGAGAACCACGCCTACCGGATGCGGGCATCGCTGACCGCCGAGCAGCAGGCCTCGGGGGCGGCGTCGGCGGAACTCGTCCGCGCGGAGCTGGAGAAGGTGCGCGCGAAGGGCGGCTCCGGTGAGTACGGCAGCTTCGCCCAGGAGCGGATCGCGGCGGCGCTGGCCCGGCTCGGCTGCGGCGAGGAGCACGGGGTCTTCATCAGCAACGGGCACTACAGCGTGCACACCGGAGTCGTCTGCGTCTCCGGCCGCGTGACGAAGGACGAGCTGACCACCGAGGTGCACGGCGCCTACGTCGAGCCCCAGCCCGGGACGGGACCCTGCGTCGAGAACCGGGGCGGCCACTGACCGGCTTCCGCCCGGGAGTCAGAGCAGCGACGGCACCTTCGCCGCCGACATCTGACGGGCCGCCCGCTCCAACGCGCTGGCGAGCAGGGCCAGGTCGGTCGGGCCGTTGCCGAGCTCGCGCACCTGCCGGCGGGCCGGCGGATCTCCCATGCGGTGCCACTCCAGGGGAACGACCGTCGGCCGCAGGGTCGCCGTCCGCGGGATGCGACCGGTCACCCGCCCGCCCTGGAACGCCGTCACCCGCCCGTCCGGACGGGCCAGCCGCCCCCGCCCCGGCGCCGGTTCGTCCGGCCCGCCCCCCGGCACCGCCGCGTCGAGCGCGACCCGCAGCGACGCCTGCCGCACCGGCTCGGTCTGTGCCGTGCGGGCGCAGGGCCCGGTGGCCGCCACCAGGTGCACGCCCAGCCGCTCGCCGTCGCGCGCCACCGCCTCCAGCGCCCGCATCACCGATCCGGCGGCGGGCCGCCCCGGCGAACCGAGCGCGGGGGAGACCAGCGCGTCCAGGTCGTCCACGACCACCACCAGCCGGGGCAGCGGCGGCGCCCCCGTCTCGCGCCGGTCCGCCCCGGGCCGCAGCCGCAGCGTCGAACTGGGCGGGGTGTCGAGGTCACCGTTCTGTTCCCCGCCGACCGCCGCGCCCGCGCGGGACGCGGTCGTGCGCTGGGCGACCATCCGGTCCGTCAGCTTCCGCCCGGTGTGCCACTCCGCGAAGTCCGACCGGCCCAGCAGCTCCGTGCGCCGTTTCAGCTCGGCGCTCAGGGACTGCGCGAACTCCCGCATCCGCACGGGGTCGTTGGCGCACAGATGCGTGGTGACGTGCGGTACGTCCGTACACACGCGCAGGCCCTCGCCGGACGTGGCGCCCGCCGTGGGCGCGCCCCGGCCGTCGACCAGCACGACGGCCAGCCGGTCGGGGCGCTCGGCGGCGGCCAGCGAGGCGACGACGGCCCGCAGCAGTTCCGTACGACCGCTGCCGGACGGCCCCTCGACCAGCAGGTGCGGTCCGTCGGCGGCGAGGTCGGCGACGACCGGGCCGTGCGGGCCGGCGCCCAGTACGGCGGTGACGCGTCCGCCGAGCGCCCGGGTGTCCTCGGCCGCGTCCGCCCAGCGGGCCATCAGCGAGGCCGGGGTGGCGCGGGCCAGGCCCAGTTCGTCCAGCAGCCGCGCCGACGGGGGCAGCGGGGCCGACACACGCGCGTGCCGCTCCCCGCCGGAGCCGTCCGTGCGCAGCGGCGCGAGCGCCCGCGCGAACCGCTCGGCCCAGGCGGGGGAGACCGCGTCGACCGTGGCGAGGGTGCCGTGGCCGACGGGGCCCGGGGGACGGCCGGAGCCGGTCCCGGCCACCCGCAGCAGGCGCAGGGTGGTCGCCACGTCCCCGCTGAGCAGGGCGACGGCCCCGCACCGCCGGAACGCCGGGGCCGCCGCGCAGGCCGCCTCGTACGTCTCCGTCACCGGGGACGCGGGGGAGGCGGCGGCCGTCTCGGCGAGGCACACCACGTGGATCCCGGCCCGGGGCCCCTCCAGGGCCAGCCGCGCCACCGCCTCGTGCACCTCGGGGTCGCCGGGGTCGCCGTCCACGACGACCACGGTGCAGGGCCCTTCGTACCGCTCTTCGTACCGTTCCCGGTGCAGCCCCTCGTGCGGTCCTCCGCCGGAGACGCGGGGGACCGCGTGCTCGTGCTTCTCCAGCCGGCGCAGCAGTTCCTCGGCGCGGGCCGCGGCCTGCTCGCGGTCGTGCGCGAGGAGCAGGCGGCAGTCCTGGCCGCGCCCCGGGCGTACGTGCGGCAGCCAGCCCAGCCAGGACCACTCGGCGGTGCGCTCCGCCAGGGAGCGGGAGGGGTCCGCGGCGATCAGGACGAGTTCCAGGCAGTCGGGGGAGTGCAGCGCGGCGATCTGGGCGAGCACCGCACGGGCCAGCCCGGTGACCCGCTCGCGGGGGCCGGCCAGCCCCAGCGCGCCGACCTCGCGCAGCCCCGAGGTCACCGGTACGACGGGCAGCAGACCGGAGCCGTCCGGCGCCGGCCGGTCCGCCGTGCCGAGCCGCACCACGAGCGCCTCCGGGTGGCCCGGACCGCGCTCCCACAACCGGGGGCCGGGGCCGAGCGCGGTCAGCAGCAGTGTGGCGGGGTCCGGCCAGGTCTCGGGCACGGCGGGGGCGGCCACGCCCGGGTCGGGCGCGGTGGCGGAGCCCTCCTCGTCGTGGGCGGCCCACGTGGCCTCCGGCTCCTGCCGCCCGCCGGTCAGCCGCCGTGCCCAGGCGGTGAGCCCGCCACGCCTGCGCCCGCCCGCCGGCCGGGGGAGCTCGGTGCCGCGCACGGGGGTGCCCTTGCGGGTGCCGGGGAGCTCCTCGTACGGGGCGGGGGACGCGCCGGTGGGCATGTGGCCGGTGACGGGACCGGCGGTCGGGCCGGTGGGACGGCCGGACGCGCTGTCGGTGGCCGGGCCGGGAGTGCTGCCCGGAGTCCGGCCGGACGCCGGGACGGACGTCGCGCCCGCGCCACGACCGGGAGCGGCGTCGCCGGCCGCCTTGTCCCGGACCCCGTCCGGCGCCGTCCCGGCGGAGCGGTCGACGACGCCGGGGTCCGCCCCGCGCCCGCTCACGCCGGAGCGCCCCGCGTGTGTGTCCCCGTCGGCGGGCAGCGGCCGCGACACGCGGCGGCCCCGGGGAAGGCGGGGCACGTCTCCCCGGGCGGCCGTGTGCACCGCGCGCCCCCCGGGGGCGGTTCCGGTGCGCTCGATCCCGGGGACGCGGCCCTGGGCCGGCACCCGCGGCAGCCCGCTCGCGCCGTCCGGCCCCGGAGCGTCCGGCGTCTCCCGTGCGTCCTGTGCCGTCACGGCCCAGCCGGCCGGGCCGTGGGCGTGGTGGGTGGGCGCCGTCGGCGCCGTCACGCGCGGGTGGGCGCCCTCGTCGCCCGCCTGCCGGGCCGGGGGCGGCACCCGTACGTGCCCCTCGCCGTCCGGTGTCGTCGCCGCTCGCGCGCGGGGACCCGCCGCCGGGGTCAGGCGCAGGGCCGACTCCCCGATGCGCAGGAGGGCGCCCGGGGCGAGGCGGACCGGGCGGGGGCCCACGCGCCGGCCGTCCAGGGTCGTGCCGTTGGTGGAGCCGAGGTCGGCGACCGAGACGCCGCCGTCCGGGGCGACCGTCACCGCGCAGTGCAGCCGGGAGACGTCCGGGTCGTCCAGCGGCACGTCGGCGTCGACGGAACGGCCTATGCGGATCTCGCCGCCGTGCAGCAGGTGCACCCCGCCCGCGTCGGGACCGGCGACGACGTGCAGCCGGGTCGGGGCCTCGTCCAGCTCGGGATGCGGCTCGGGCTCGCCCGGGGCGCCCACGACCAGCACCGCGCCGTCGATCAGCGGCGGCTCGCCCAGCGTGCAGCGCTGGGCGTCGAGCCGCTGGTCGCCGGCGTACAGCACCGGGGTGCCCGAGGAGCCGGGCGGGCCGTCGCCGCCGGGGAGCACCGAGGCCAGCGCGGAGGCGACCGCGGCCAGGGCCGTGCCCGCGGGCGCCGTGACCAGCACGTCACAGCTCGCGGCCCGCCCCCGCGCGGGGGAGGAGGGGCCCAGCGGGTCTACGACGGTCAGCCGGATCTGCATCGCCGTCAGCGGTCCCTTCTGCGCGGGCGCCCGCGACGCGGGGGGACACCACCGCCCCGCGGTCCCCCACCGCGGACTTCCCCCACCGCCACACGCGCACGTACGGCCAGTACTGCACGCATCCTCGCACCTGCCACCGACAACGCGCCCGCCCTCCGACATCGAATGATCTTGATTGGTCGGCTCTGCCCGCAAAAGTGCCTGACCGGTGGGGAGCGAATGATCGCTCCGGGTCCACTCGGGACCGGTCGCGTCCGGCCTGCGGCAACCAACGGACCGAGTCGAGCGTCTTTCCTGCGAAACTCCGAACACGGACGGGAACCGGCGCGCAGGACCCACGGGGAGATCACCTCGAAGGCGACCGGCCGGTATCGCGCGCGGCGGCACTACAGTGGGTCGGAACGTTCCGTAGCGCGGTGGACCAGGGTGTGCGCCGGGCAGGCAGCAGGGAGTGCGTGACGTGCGGCCAGTCGGCAGCAAGTACCTGCTCGAGGAGCCGCTCGGTCGCGGCGCCACGGGCACCGTCTGGCGAGCCCGCCAGCGGGAGACCGCAGGCGCCGAGGCAGCCGTGCCCGGACAGCCCGGCGAGACCGTCGCGATCAAGGTCCTCAAGGAGGAGCTCGCCAACGACGCCGATGTCGTGATGCGCTTCCTGCGCGAGCGGTCCGTCCTGCTCCGGCTCACCCACCCCAACATCGTCCGGGTCCGCGACCTGGTCGTCGAGGGCGATCTGCTGGCGCTGGTCATGGACCTCGTCGAGGGCCCCGACCTGCACCGGTACCTCCGTGAGAACGGCCCCTTCACCCCCGTCGCCGCCGCCCTGCTGACCGCGCAGATCGCCGACGCGCTCGGCGCCAGCCACACCGACGGCGTGGTGCACCGCGACCTGAAGCCCGCCAACGTCCTGCTGAGGCAGACCGGCGGCGAGATGCACCCGATGCTGACCGACTTCGGCATCGCCCGCCTCGCCGACTCCCCGGGCCTGACCCGCACCCACGAGTTCGTCGGCACGCCCGCGTACATCGCGCCCGAGTCCGCCGAGGGCCGCCCGCAGACCTCCGCCGTCGACATCTACGGCGCCGGCATCCTGCTGTACGAGCTGGTCACCGGCCGCCCGCCGTTCTCCGGCGGCACCGCCCTGGAGGTGCTGCACCAGCACCTGAGCGCCGAGCCGCGCCGCCCCTCCACCGTCCCCGACCCGCTGTGGACGGTCATCGAGCGCTGCCTGCGCAAGAATCCCGACGAACGGCCCGGCGCCGAGAACCTCGCGCGCGGCCTGCGCGTCGTCGCCGACGGCATCGGCGTGCACGCGAACTCCGCGCAGATCGGCGCCGCCGAGAACGTCGGCGCGCTGCTCGCCCCCGACCCGGCCCCCGCGCCCGTACCCGGCACGCCCGGCGCACCCGGTGACGCCGACCCGACGCAGGTGCTGCCGCACGGTGCGGGCTCCTACGACCCCAACGGCGCGACCAGCGTCCTGCCGCAGACCGGCGGCCCGGTCGGCGCCGCCGACCCCACGGCCGTCATGCCCCCCGTACCGCCGGGGCAGCCCGGCGGACCCGGAGCCGGCCCGGAGGACCCGCACCCCTGGCAGAACCAGCTCCGCGCGGCCCGCGACCGCAACGAGCAGACCCAGGTCCAGTACCTCGACCCCCGCGAGGACCCGCTGCGCCGCCGCCCCCAGCGCCAGGTCGCCCGGCCCCCGCAGCAGCAGCCCCCGCAGCAGCCGCAGCAGCCCGGCCCCGGGTACGGCCACCCGCAGCAGCACCGGCCCCAGCAGTACGCCCCGCCGCCGGAGCCGCAGCGTCGGCAGCAGCCCCAGCCGCCGCAGCGGTACGCCCCGCCGCCGGAGCCGCAGCGCCCGGTCCGGGAGTCCCGGCAGCCTCGGCAGCGCAGCGCCAACCCGATGCGCATCCCCGGCCTGGGCTGTCTGAAGGGCTGCCTGTTCACGGTCGTCATCCTGTTCGTCGCGGGGTGGCTGATCTGGGAGCTGAGCCCGCTCCAGGACTGGATCGGCACCGGCAAGGGCTACTGGGACCAGCTCAGCGACTGGTTCGGCTCGGTGACGGGCTGGATCGAGGACCTGGGCGGTTCCTCGGACCCCTCCGGGACGAACTGAGCTTGTTTACTGATTTGTCGACACCTGAGGGCTGATTTCCGGATCCGCTGTGAAGGCCGGCGCCCCGGACGCGTAGCTTTGGCGACAACACGCGTCGGTAGGAGCAGTCTTGGCACGGAGAATCGGCAGCCGGTACACCGCTCATCAGATCCTCGGGCGGGGCAGCGCCGGCACGGTGTGGCTGGGCGAGGGCCCCGACGGGCCCGTCGCCATCAAGCTGCTGCGTGAGGATCTCTCCTCGGACCAGGAGCTCGTCGGCCGCTTCGTCCAGGAGCGGACGGTGCTGCTCGGTCTGGAGCACCCGCACGTCGTCTCCGTGCGCGACATGGTGGTCGACGGCAACGACCTCGCACTGGTCATGGACCTCGTCCGCGGCACGGACCTGCGCACCCGCCTCGACCGGGAGCGCAGGCTGGCCCCGGAGGCCGCGGTCGCGATCGCGGCCGACGTCGCCGACGGGCTGGCGGCGGCCCACGCGGCCGGGGTCGTGCACCGGGACGTGAAGCCGGAGAACGTGCTGCTCGACATGGAGGGCCCGCTCGGCCCCGGCGGCTCGCACCGCGCCCTGCTGACCGACTTCGGCGTGGCGAAACTCATCGACACCCCCCGCCGCACCCGGGCCACGAAGATCATCGGAACGCCGGACTACCTGGCGCCGGAGATCGTCGAGGGCCTGCCCCCGCGCGCGTCGGTCGACATCTACGCGCTGGCCACGGTCCTGTACGAGCTGCTCGCCGGCTTCACTCCGTTCGGCGGCGGACACCCGGGCGCGGTGCTGCGCCGCCACGTCACCGAGGCGGTCGTCCCCCTCCCCGGCGTCCCGGACGAGCTGTGGCAGCTGCTGGTGCAGTGCCTGGCGAAGGCCCCGGCGTCCCGGCTGCGCGCCTCCGAGCTGGGCGCACGGCTGAGGGAGCTGCTGCCGATGCTGGCGGGGATGCCGCCGCTGGACGTCGACGAGCCGGACACCGGGCCCGCCGAGGAGACCGGGGAGGAGCTTCAGCCCTCCCCGGCGGCCCGGGCCGCCGGGGGGCCGGTGCGGCGCCGCGGTGCGGTCCCGCTGGTGCCGGGCGCGAAACCGGCCGACTCCAACCGCGACACGCACACGTCGATGAGGGTGCCGGCCCCCGACGAACTGGCCGGCGGCGCCCGCGGCACGGCCCGCGCGCCCCGCGCGGCGGGTGCGCCCCGACCGGGCTCCGCCCGCAACCGCGCGGTCGCCCGCCGGCGCCGGCTCACCCTGGCGGCGGCGGTGGTGCTCGTGGCGGCGGTCGTCGGCACCTGGCTGGCCACGACGGAGGGTGGCACGCCCCCACCCCAGGACACCCGGAACTCCGCGCCGGCCGGCCCCTGAGACGTGGCTGCGCCCGCCCTCCCCCGCCCGGGCGAAGCCGGGAGCGGGGGAGGGCGGGCGCAGCGGTACCTCGCCGGCGCCGGCGAGTGGACCGTCCCCGGCGGCGCCCTCGTGCCGCCGTACTGCGTGGGCCGGCGCGCGGAGCCGTTACGCTGGAGGGCGTGGCAGTCGTCGATGTATCCGAAGAGCTCAAGTCCCTCTCCTCGACCATGGAGTCGATCGAGGCCGTTCTGGACCTCGACAAGCTGAGGGCAGACATCGCCGTGCTCGAGGAGCAGGCGGCCGCGCCGTCCCTGTGGGACAACCCGGACGAGGCGCAGAAGATCACCAGCAAGCTCTCCCACCTCCAGGCCGAGGTGCGGAAGACCGAGGCACTCCGGGGCCGGATCGACGATCTCGCCGTGCTCTTCGAGATGGCCGAGGAGGAGGACGACCCGGACACCCGTGCGGAGGCCGAGGCCGAGCTCGAGTCCGTCAAGAAGGCGCTGGACGAGATGGAGGTCCGGACGCTGCTCAGCGGCGAGTACGACTCCCGTGAGGCGCTCGTCAACATCCGCGCGGAGGCCGGTGGCGTCGACGCCGCCGACTTCGCCGAGAAGCTCCAGCGGATGTACCTGCGCTGGGCCGAGCAGCACGGCTACAAGACCGAGCTGATCGAGACGTCGTACGCGGAGGAGGCCGGCATCAAGTCGACCACCTTCTCCGTCCAGGTGCCCTACGCCTACGGCACCCTCTCCGTCGAGCAGGGCACCCACCGCCTGGTGCGCATCTCGCCCTTCGACAACCAGGGCCGCCGCCAGACCTCCTTCGCGGGCGTCGAGATCCTCCCCGTGGTCGAGCAGACCGACCACATCGAGATCGACGAGTCCGAGCTGCGGGTGGACGTGTACCGGTCGTCCGGTCCCGGCGGCCAGGGTGTGAACACCACCGACTCCGCGGTGCGGCTCACCCACCTCCCCACCGGCATCGTGGTCTCCTGCCAGAACGAGCGCTCCCAGATCCAGAACAAGGCCACCGCGATGAACGTCCTCCAGGCCAAGCTCCTGGAGCGGCGCCGCCAGGAGGAACAGGCCAAGATGGACGCCCTCAAGGGCGACGGCGGCAATTCCTGGGGCAACCAGATGCGTTCGTACGTGCTGCACCCGTACCAGATGGTCAAGGACCTGCGCACGGAGTACGAAGTCGGCAACCCCGAGGCCGTGTTCAACGGCGAGATCGACGGTTTCCTGGAGGCCGGAATTCGCTGGCGCAAGCAGCAGGAGAAGTAACCCCCTCCGCGTGAACGCGGATTTGTCGACAAGGCAACTGCCGTCATTTGGACGGCAGTTGCCTTTTTCGTCCGGTGGCATCGGGGATGTGCGTCACACTCACGGTTTCGTTGTTCCGCAAAGCGTGCGTAGGGGGGACATCGCGTACGCAACGGCCTTGACGTTCTTCTGGAAAGTGGGGAGGGTGAAGCGTGGCATGCGTATCTCTGGGGCGCATGTGAACCGGGGGGCGTTTCGTCACAGTCACCCCCGTTGATCACCGCCCCTCGCGCGGCCTCATCGACGATCAGCTACTGGGGGTAGCACACATATGACGAACAAGATGCGGATTCGCATCGCGCGCATCGCAGCCGGTGCCGTGGTCGCCGCGGGTGCGTCGCTGGCGGTGGCGGGTGTCGCCCAGGCCGACGACGAGAACCCCATCTGCGACATCGTGGTCGACCCGGGATGCGACGACGGTACCGGTGGTGACGGCGGTGCCGGTGGTGGTGACGGCGGTGCCGGTGGTGGTGACGGTGGCGCCGGTGGTGGTGACGGCGGTGCCGGTGGTGGTGACGGCGGTGCCGGTGGTG
>NZ_JAHWZY010000055.1:0-31583 GCF_041380215.1 Streptomyces pimonensis | reverse complement strand
CCGCAGGTCAGCTCAGCGATACGAGACCGGGAAAACCGTAAAACGCGTCGAGACCCTCACTGAACATATCCGCTTGAAACGCCTCAAAGGTTAAACGCCAAGCTCAGTCCACGAGAGTCAACGAAGTTCATCGAAGGGTTGCTGGGAGCGCTATGAACAACGCTGAGTCCTCAACCGCCACATCCAGCCTCACCTGGTTCAAGAGCAGCTACAGCGGGACCGAGGGCGGTCAGTGTGTAGAGGTTGCGGCTGCTGCGGCAGTCGTGCACGTCCGTGACTCGAAGGCTGACGCCGGTCCCATGCTCACCGTCTCCCGCGAGGCATGGGCAAGCCTCATCGGGTTGGCCTCGTCGTAACAGCGCGTCTGAGGCTGGGCCGCGGCCGACGCAGCTGGGCTCACGAGGACCCGGGTGCGTCGGCTGAGGACTTTCTGCCTGGAGGCAGCCTCGCTTCGCATCGCGGGTCCCGGCGGCCTCGTAGGGCAGGGTGCCGACGAGGAGATGCGGGTAGCCCCACTCATCGGCGGTCAGTTCCTCGCCCTCGACGACGTCGAGCCGGAACTCGTACACCCCACGCACCAGCATCCGCCACAGCTCCATCCGGTCCTCCACGTCGATCCGGGCGCCGGCGGCGAGGAACGCCTCCACGAGGGCCCGGGAGCCCCCGTGGTTGACGACGTTCGTCGCCCTGTGGGGCCAGCTGGGTACGCGGTGTCCCCAGCAAGCGCGATGAACGCTTCGTGCTGGCGGAACGGAGCCGCCAAGCCTTCGGGCAGGGTTCGTGGTGGCCCGGCAGTCCTTTGCCGGGCCACCTCCGATCAGGGGTTGCCGGTGCGCTTTTCGAGGCGGGTGCCGTGGCGGAGGGTGATCGAGACCAGGTCGCTGGGGGCGTCCAGTTCCAGGCGGTGCCAGCGGCCGCGGGGGACGATCACGGCGGCGCCTGCCTGCAGTCGCACCATGTCCTCGGTTCCGCCGGGCGCGTCGGGACGGAAGTAGAGGCGGATGCCGCCGGTCAGGCAGCACACCGCTTCCTCGGCCGCTGGGTGCATCTCCCAGTGGTCGGCATGCACGTCGGCATCGGTCTCCACGTGGAACGCGGCGATCTGCCAGACGCCGGAGCTGCTGCTCGTCATCTGCCGTTCGACGGCTCGGACTTCGCCGTCGGGGTGGAAATGCAGCGCCGAGGCGAACAGGTCGACGGTGGTGGCCGTCATGACGGAGCTCCTTCCAACTGGTTCTCCGCGGGGTCGGTGGACCCCGGGACAGGGGGGACGGCCCGGCGGCGCGGCAGTACACCGATGGCCACGACCGCAGCGAGCGAGAAGACGCCGGCGGTGACGGCCAGGCCCAGGGCGTAGCCGTCGTTGAGTGCGGCGGGGTCGGCGGTCGTGCCGGTCCGGTGCGCGGCGATGGTGGCCAGGGCGGCCAGGCCGATGCAGCCGCCCAGTTGGCGGGAGCTGTTCAGCAGGCCGCTGGCCATGCCGGCCTCGCGGGGGGCGACGCCGGTGGTCGCGGCGGCGGCGACCGGCGCCAGGACCAGCCCGGCGCCGACACTGGTGACGAGGGACGGGCCGAGCACATCGGTGAGGAAGCTGCCGTCGGGGCTGATGAGGGCGAACCAGGCCAGGCCCGCAGTGGCCAGCAGGGTGCCGGACACCAGGGGGATGCGGGGGGAGCGGGACGCGGTGACGCGGGTGGCGACGATAGTTCCCGCGATCAGGCCCAGGGAAAAGGGCAGAAACGCGGTGCCGGTCGCGGCGGCACCCATGCCCAGGACCTGCTGCATGTACAGGGACACGAAGTAGAACGCCGTGAACTGCCCGGCTGCGGCCAGGAACACCAGCGCATTCGCGCCGGCGACCCAGCGGCTGCGCAGCAGGCCGAGGCGCAGCAGCGGTGCGGCGACCCTCGCCTCGGCGAGAACGAAGACACCCAGCATCACGGCTGCAGCGGCGAGGGTCGCCCACGTGCCCGGGGAGCCCCAGCCCAGGGTGTCGGTCCGCACGACACCGAGCACCAACAGCCCGATGCCGCCTGTCGCCAGGACGGCACCCAGCGCGTCCAGCCGCTCACTCCGGGCAGGTGGTGCTTCGGCGGGCACCCCCACGGGGACGAGCGCGAGAGCCGCCGCGACGATGGGCAGGTTGATCAGCATGACCCAGCGCCAGTCCGCGTATTCGGTCAGCAGTCCACCCGCCAGCACGCCCAGCGCCCCGCCCGCGGCGTTCACCGCGCTCCACACCCCCAACGCCCGGACGCGCTGCGGGCCTTCGGCGAAGGTGGTGGTGAGCATCGCCAGCGCGGCCGGTGCGACTGCGGCCGCGCCCAGGCCCTGGCCGGCCCGTGCGGCGATCAGTTGCCAGGGGTCCTGGGCCAGCCCGCCGACCAGCGAGCACAGCCCGAAAACGGTCAGCCCCAGTACGAACATCCGACGCCGCCCGTACAGGTCGCAAGCGCGTCCTCCCAGCAGCAGGAACCCGCCGAACGTGAGCGCGTACATGTGCACGACCCACGACAGGTCGAGCGGCGCGAACCCCAGCGCCGTGCGGATCGCGGGTAATGCGACGTTGACCACGGACATGTCCAGGGCGACGACGAACTGGGCGACGGCGGCAGCCGCCAGCACCGCTCCGGGCCTCCCACGAGAGTTTTTATACATGTAAGAAAAGTTAGCGTCGGGGTTCGTCGTTGTCGACACCTGGGGAATGATGGGGGCATGCCGCAACCGTCCACACCGCGCAAAACCCCGGGCCGACCTCCCCGTATCTCTCGTGAGGAGATCATTGAGACAGCCCGCCGGATCGTGGAGGAGGGAGGAGTGGACCGGCTGACCATGCGGCGGCTGGCCACGGAAGTCGGCAGTACGCCGATGGCGCTCTACCACCACGTCCGCGACAAGGAGGAACTGCTCGTCCTCCTGCTGGACGACTACGCCGCCCGTACCCTGCGCCGACCGGGACTGCCCGCCCACCCTCGCGAGCGGGTCGTCGTGGCCGCCACCGCAGTCCACGAGGCGCTCGCCGCCTGCCCCTGGATCGTGGAAGTGCTGACCGCCGACGACTTGCTGTCCACGAGCGCGCTGTGGTTCGTCGAGCAGATCGTCGACGGCCTGGTCGAATGCGGCCTCTCCCTCGACCGGGCCGTGCACGGCTACCGTGCGATCTGGTACTACACCGCCGGGGAGATCGTGGTCAGGGCGACAGCGGCACGACGGCGCGCAGACGATGACCGTGCGACCTACCGGGAGCAAGTCTTCGCCGATCTCGACCCGAGCGAGCTGCCCCGCTTGACGCAGGCCGCAGACCGTTGGGTTCCGCTGACCGCTGAGGACACCTACCGGGACGGGCTCCAGGCCCTGGTGGACGGCCTTCTCGTCAGTCGCTGACGGACTCGCCGCCGACGATCTGCCTGGCCGCTGGCACCGAGGCTCTCAAGTGCCGGCAAACGAACGTTTACCGACAGGCGTGGCAGGCATCCAGTGAATCCGGACATTCCGAAGTGCCAGGGCGGCGTCGATCCAATCGGATCCGATGATGGTTGATGACAGAGTTTGACGACAGACAGGCTCCGTTCCCTCCGTACGGAAGGGGCCCCGGTGGCGGGCCTGGTCTATAAGCGGGTCTCGACCGACCAGCGGTCGACCGCCCGTCAGAACCTCGTCCCCTCCGAGGCCGGGATCGAGGCCCTGGTGACGTTCGAGGAAGAGACCGGTACCTCCAGCCGTCTCCACCCGCTCCAGCGCCCGAAGTCCGGCGGACTGCTGACGCACGCGCGGCCGGGCGACACGGTGCACATCTTCGGGATGTTCCGCCTCGTGCGCGGCACCGGGCACATCCTCGACGTGCTCAACGTCCTGCACCGCGATCGTCTCGCCCTGCGCACCCACGACGACGCGTTCTCCGCGATGGATCTCACCGCCCCCCACCCGCGCACCGGAGAACTGTTGTCCACCGTGAAGTTCAGGGTGCAGACCCTCGCCGCCGGCGTCGAACTCCAGCGCGGCCTCCAACGCGAGCTCACCTACGACGGGCTGCGGGCCGCCGAGGCGAGGGGTGGCAAGGGCGCCGCCGCCCGGTCGTCCCTGCCGGGAAGACCGACGCCGTGCGCACGGCATACCTGCACGGCAGGTCCATCACCGCCCTGGCCCGCGAACACGGCGTCAACCGCACCGCCGTCGCCGACCACATGCCCGAACACACCGCCGCTGACCACGAGGACGCCCAGGCACCTGAACTGCCCGTCATGCTCGATGTGCCGGGCAAGGTCGCCGACTTCCTCCGCATGACCGAGCTGGACGAGGAAGAGCGGGCCGCCGTTGACCGCGGCACGACCGTACGGCGCGGAGGGTGTGCACCCTCCGCGTGAGCGCCGCCCCCTCCGTACACCGCGGACTCCTCACCCGCTGCCAGCCCCTCGACAGCTCTCAGGCCGTCCCGACCCAGCGCAAGGCCCGTCGCGAGTACGGGAACCGCGTCAGCACCCTCGTCGACCGACGGCCGCACAGGCTGGTGGCGAAGCCCTCCATGCCGGAGTCAGGGCCGGAGATGTGCATGAACGCGTCCGCTGTCCCGGTCGGCTCGGCGACCTCCAGCAGCAGCTCCGGGAAGTCGACCTTCGGCAGCATGCCGTTAGGACCGCGGCCCTGCCCTTCTCGTCCGCGCGGGCCGCGAGCCGCCCGCCGGTCCCGGCCGGGCCGCCGCGCCCGCCGCCCTGAACCGCCGGTGCCGGCGCCCCATGGACCGCCGGAACCCGGCCCGCTGACGTTCCAGGGGATCGACGAGCCGGCGGACACGGCCGAGCACGGCTGACCTCACGTCGTCGGGCGAGTCGTTCCTGCGGATTCGGCCACCGACACGTCGTACGGCATGACGGGACGACGGCGGAGGGGACCGACCGTGCGATCGGCCCAAGGATGCTGCTCCGCCTCGGTCCCTGTGCCGCGGACCGTTCACGTCGCTGACCGTTCGGCGCAACGGCCGGGGTTCCGGCCGGGCAGGCGGGCCCCCGGGAAACCGTTCGGCTCACAGACCGTGTTCGTCCATCAGGCGCATCAGGTTCCGCTTGCGTTTCTGGGCGGTGCGCAAGGCGGTGACGTAAGCGGCGAACTCGTCCTCGGTGCCCAGGCGGCGGTGGCAGTCGCGGATGCTCAGCAGCAGGCCGACGAGCCGCTCGTAGACCGTGTTGCCGGTCTCCTTGGTCAGCGGCTCCGCCAGGCGCAGGTAGACGCCGAGCGCGTCGGCGGGACGGGTGGCCCGCGCCCGGTCGGCGAGCGCGAGCCACTGCTCGTCGTGGGCGTCGGTCCGGGCAGCGGCCTGCCAGGCGGCGTCGACGTCCTCGTCGTCGAGCAGGGCGTCGATCAGGACGGGGCCGCCGTACCAGCTCTGCCGCGGCCGCTCCGCGTCGGCGCGCAGCAGGGCGAGGGCTCCCTCGCGCTCGGCCGGCCAGCTGTCCGCGGCCCGCGCGGCGGCGCGCAGCTGCTGGTACGCGAGCAGCGAGCGGCGGGCGCCGAAGTGGTCACGGCGCACGGCGACGGCGTCGGTGGTCCGGCCCGCCTGCGCATAGCGGTCGCAGAGGTGGTCGACGAGGGCGGTGTCCACGGCGGAGAGGTCCCGGGCGTCCCGGACACCGCGTTCCGCCCACTCCAAGGCCTCGTCGAAACGCCGGGCGGCCTCCAGCTCGCGGGCGATGACCAGGTGCGTGTGGCCGTTCGGCGCGAGATCGGCCGCGTGCACGGCGATCACCGCGTCGACGTTTCCCCCGGCCTTGGCCAGGCGCTCCATCAGGTACTTCTCCGCCCAGCCGCGGCGGTTGCGTCGCCACGCCTCGGCGGCCAGCTTTCGCAGGACGGCCATGCCCTCTTCTCCGAGGACGTCGTCGTAATCGAGCGGATCGATGTCGGTCAGGCCGTCGTCGCTGTCGCCGAGCAGATGGCCGGCCAGCCAGCGCGCGAGCTCCTCGGGGTCGGGGCGTGCCGCGCGGCACGCGTCGAGGTGGGCGTCGGCCAGACCCGCGCCGACCTGTCCGAGCCGGCCGTCGGAGTCGTCGACGCTCCCCACCGCCTCGGCCAGCAGCCGCATCGCCTCCCGCGCCAGGATGATCGCGTCGGCGGCCCGGCCCGAGCCGGTCAGCGCGCCGATCGCGGACACCGCCTGCCGGGCCTGGTCGGCATAGGCGCGGGCATCGGCGTACTCGACGTAGCCGTACTGCGCGAAGGGGCCGATGTCGAGCAGGTCACGGATACGGGACCGGACCGCGGCGAGGTCCCCTCGGGCGCCGGCGGCCCGCAGTTCCAGGCGTCGCCGCACCTGCCGGTCCTCGTCGATCTGTTCCCGCAGCAGGGCGAGCAGCTCGTCCCTGGACAGGGCGGACAGCCACCCGTCGAGGTCCTGGGCGCGCTCCCGGGCCGCCTTCCGCTGCCGCGGCAGGCTCTCCGGCCGGGCGAGCACGGTCAGCCCCAGGGCGACCAGGTGCTTGCAGAAGTTGCCCTCGAGGCCGTACGGGCAGTCGCACGCGCCGGACAGCCCGCCGGGTCCGTCCAGGGTCAGCTCGACCTCGTACCGTTCCGTCCCGTGGACACTCGCGGTGACCCAGCCGTCACCCACCTCGACCCCGGACACCGCGTCGAGATACCCGAAGGCGCGTTCGAAGGAACGGCCACCGGCCAGCTTCTGGAGATTCGCCTCGGTGAGGCCGCGCATGATCCTTTTCCGTCCTGCCGTGATGGTGCAGCCGATGCCCCAGCCTAGGGGGGCCGAGGTCGCGAGCCGACGGCTTCGCCGGATCCGGTCTCGCCTCGTCCGGGATGTCACGGGGCGTTCGGCCGGTCACGCGCCCTCTCCGGGTCCCGCGGGGTTCGCCGTCCTCGGCCGCCGTCCCGAGGACGGCGGCCGGCCCGGAGCCCTGGCCGTCGCAGTCCCGGGGCCGGACCCGCGGCCGGTGCGTCCGCCGCACCCGGTCACTCAGCCGCGCCGGCGCACGACGAGAGGCCGCACCCTCGACTCCCCTGCCGTCCCGGACCCACCGGCGCCCCGCGACCCCGCGGTCAGCCCGAGGAGACCGGCAGCACGTCGGGCGACAGTGCCGCCGCGTGGGCCGTCGCGGCCGTCATGCGACGGCGGTGGTGACGGCGGCACAGGACCTCGTAGCCGACCTCGTCCACGGAGCCGGTGACGTCGCCGACGACCACCTGGGCGCCCTCGACGACCATGACCCCGCCGACCGTACGGGCGTTGTGCGTGGCGCGGGCGCCGCACCAGCACAGGGCCTCGACCTGGAGCACCTCGACCCGGTCGGCCAGTTCCACCAGCCGCTGGGAGCCGGGGAACAGCTTGGAGCGGAAGTCGGTCGTGATGCCGAAGGCGTAGACGTCGAGCTCCAGGTCGTCCACCACGCGCGCGAGCTGGTCGATCTGCTCCGGCGCCAGGAACTGCGCCTCGTCCGCGATCACGTAGTCCGCGCGCCGGCCCTGGGAGAGGTGGTCGACGAGGTGCGCGTACAGGTCCGCGCCGTCGCCGACCTCCACCGCGTCCGTGACCAGGCCGAGGCGGGAGGAGAGCTTGCCCTCGCCGGCCCGGTCGTTGCGGGTGAAGATCATGCCGACCAGGCCGCGCGCCGAACGGTTGTGCTCGATCTGGAGAGCCAGCGTCGACTTCCCGCAGTCCATCGTTCCGGAGAAGAACACCAGCTCGGGCATGGGGGGTCGGGCACCTTTCGGCAGGGGTCGCGGGCGGAGGGTCAGGAGCGTACTTCGAGCAGGGGGACCAGCTGCTCGGCAGGGGTCATCGAACCGTGGTTGCCGACCATCGCCGACTCCCTGGGCTCCCGCTCGGAGGCGATCAGCAGGACGTCGTCCCGCGCGGCGGCGATCACGTCGCCGATCCGGTGGTACACGCGTTCGTCGACCGTCGGTCCGAACCAGCCCGCCTCGACCGCCTCGTCGCGCGAGGCCACCCAGAACTGCTCGCCGAGCACCTCGCGCCAGCAGGTCAGCACGTCGTCCGCGGCGCCCGGCACGGCGTAGACGTGCCGGGCGCGGCCCTCGCCGCCGAGCAGGGCGACGCCCGCCTTCAGCTCCCAGTCCTCGTCGAAGTCGATGCGGTGGTCCTCGTCGAAGGGGATGTCGATCATGCCGTGGTCGGCGGTGACGTAGAGCGCGCTGCGCGGGGGCAGCTGTTCGGCCAGGCGCTGGACCAGGCGGTCGACGTACATGAGCTGGCCGCGCCAGGTGTCGGAGTCGAGGCCGTAGCGGTGGCCGGCGCCGTCGACCTCGGCGTAGTACGTGTAGACCAGGGCGCGGTCGGCGGCGGCGAGCTGCTCGGCCGCGGTGTCCATGCGCTCCTCCCCGGAGAGCCGACCGAGGAAGGTGCCGCCGCTGAGCGCGACCTTGGTCAGCGGGGTGTTCGCGAAGGTCGGTGAGGAGACCTGGGCCGCGTGCACGCCCGCCCGGTGGGCCAGTTCGAAGACGGTGGGATACGGCTGCCAGGAGCCGGGCGGGGCCCAGGGCTGCCAGCGCAGCTGGTTCATCAGCTCGCCGGTGTCCGGGTTGCGCACGGTGTAGCCGGGCAGGCCGTGTGCGCCCGGCGGCAGGCCGGTGCCGACGGAGGCCAGGGAGGTGGCGGTCGTGGCCGGGTAGCCGGCGGTGATCGGACGGCCGGTGCCGCCGCGCGAGGCGGCGAGCAGGGACGTCATGAAGGGGGCTTCCTCGGGGTGCGCCTTCAGCTGTTCCCAGCCCAGCCCGTCGATCAGGAACACGCAGTTCCGGTCGGCGGGGGCCAGCTCGGGGATCGCGGTGGTGGTGCCGGGGACGGCCATGCCGGCGGCGAGCGTGGGCAGCAGGTCGGCGAGCGAACCGGCGCCGTATTCGGGCAGGGGCGCGGAGTCGAGGGTCAGGGGACGCGGGTGCGCGTCGTCCCAGGCGGTGGAGTGCGGGTGCGGCGTGGGACGGGCGGGGGGCGCGGGCCGCACGGAGGGCGTCGGCCGGGCGGGCGGCGCGGGGCGGGGCGCCTGCGGACGGGGCACGGGCCGCGCGCCGGGGGTGGGCTGTGCGCCGGGGGTGGGCTGTGCCATCAGCGCGTCTGGTCCGCGGTCGCCTCGGACAGGGCCTGCGCGAAGGTGAGCGCCTGGCGCACCGTCTCCGGTCCGTCACCGGCCTCACTGACGCGCAGGCTCAGGTCGTCGGCCGTGGAGTTGCCCGTGTAGCCGTGGTCGGCCTCGCAGTTGGGGTCGCCGCAGGCGGCCGGTTCCAGGTCGATGCGGGAGACGGCGCCCCAGCCGATGGTGAGCACGATCTCGCGCGGCAGCGTGCCCGGCTTGTACGACTCGGGGTTGGCGACCACACGGCTGACCACGATCGACGAGATCCGGCCGAGCTTGACCGACTCCGTGGACGTGGTGGCGTACGGCGTCGGGGAGGTGCTGTCCGCGGCCTGCTCGTCGGTGTGGCTGACGATGAAGCGGTTGCCGGTGAGGACGAGCACGGTGACGTGCCGCCGCACCTCGTTCTGGTCGAACGTCGTCTCCTGGTGGACCAGGTACGACCGGACGGGCTCGCCGCCCACGGCGGCCTCCACCGCCTCGGCCACGAGGGCCGGGTAGTAGCCGCTGCGCTCGATCGCCGCACGCAGCCCCTGGGTCGTCGTACTGGTCTTGGCCATGATGCCCATCCTACGGGGGACCGCTGACTGCGAGGCACCGCTCACCGCGCTCCGCTCCCCCGCCGCCGGTCAGTACGCGGGCAGGGTCCGCGGGCCGAGGTCGTCGCGGGCGGGCGGCGGGGCGAGGCGCACGGAGGCGTCGAGGACGCTCACGCCGTGCGGGGCGACGACCACCGGTTCCAGGGTGACCGCGACGACCTCCGGATGGTCGTGGACCAGCCGCGACACCCTCAGCATCAGCTCCTCCAGCACGGGGGTGTCGACCGGCGCCGAGCCGCGCCAGCCGAACAGGAGCGGGGCGGTGCGGATCGATCGCACCAGCGAGGTCGCGTCCCGGTCGGTGACCGGGATCAGCCGGTGCGCCATGTCCCCGAGCAGCTGTGAGGGGGGTCCGGCGAGCCCGAAGGACAGGACGGCCCCGGCGGCGGGGTCGATGACCGCGCGCACGACGGTGTCGACACCGCGCGGGGCCATCCGCTGCACCACGGGGCGCAGCTCCGCCGGGTCGCCGAACAGCTCCGTCAGCTCGGCGTACGACCGGCGCAGTTGTTCCTCGTCGGCCAGGTCCAGGCGGACACCGCCCAGGTCGGCGCGGTGCCTCAGGTGGGGGGCGGTCGCCTTGAGTGCCACGGGGTAGCCGAGGGTGCGCGCGGCATCGGCGGCGGTGTCGGGGTCCGGGGCGGGGAGGGCGCGGTGGACGCGGACGCCGTAGGCGCCGAGCAGGTCGCAGGTCTCGGCGGCGCCGAGGGTCAGGCCCTGTCCGCGCGAGAGCAGCCCGCCGATGAGCGCCGCCGCGCCCCGCTCGTCGATGTCCTCGTGCTCGGGCACCTTCCCGGGCTCGGCGGCGTCCCGCCGCCACTGTGCGTACGCGACGGCGTGGGCGAGCGCCCGGACCGCACGCTCGGAAGCGGGGTAGGCGGGGATGAGGTGGGCGTCCTCGGGAGGTACGGCGGGAGCCGGCGGGCCGCCGTCGACGGCCGTGCGGGTGCGGTCCGACACACCCGCACGGATCGGCGCACCGCTGCCGGCGGACGGCGGGACGCCCGCGGCGGCCGGGGGCTGCATGGCGCCGGACGGCCGGGACGCCGTGCCCGCCCCCGGCCGTGTGCCGGTGCCTTCCCCGTGTCGCGGTGCGGCGTTCGCCGCCTGCCGCGCCGTGCCCGTCACCGTCTGCGGCGCGGCGCCGGTCGCCGACGGGGGTGCCGTGCTCGTCGCGGCCGACAGGGCCTGCGCGAGGCCGCCGAGTTCCACGTGGACCACCAGGACGGGCTTGGACGGGGTCGCGGCCGCGGCCGAGCGCAGGGCCCGCGCCAGGTCCGCGTCGCCGACCGGGCCCTCCCCCACCGCCGGGATCGCCGTCACGACGACCGCGTCGCTCGTGTCGTCGGCCAGTGCCTGGGAGAGCGCCGCGTGGAAGTCCGCCGCCGAGGCGGCGGTGGTGAGGTCCAGCGGGCGGTGCGGGCGCAGCCCCTCGGCGAGGCAGGCGTCGTAGGTGAGCAGGCCCAGGGACTCGGAGTTGCCGAGGATCGCCACCCGGGGGCCGGCCGGCAGGGGCTGGCGGGCGAGCAGCAGGCCCGTGTCGACCAGCTCGGTGATGGTGTCCACCCGGACCACCCCGGCCTGCCGCAGCAGCGCGGACACCGTCGCGTGGGGCAGCCTGGTCGCCCGTACGGCGTGCCCCCGGGGTCCCGCTCCGTGGCGTGCGCCCTGGACCACGACCAGCGGCTTCGCCGCCGCGGTCCGGCGGGCGAGACGGGTGAACTTGCGCGGGTTGCCGATGGACTCCAGGTACATCAGGACGACGTCGGTGTCGGGGTCCTCGTACCAGTACTGCAGGAGGTCGTTGCCTGAGACGTCGGCCCGGTTGCCGGACGACACGAAGGCGGACACGCCGGTGACGCCGGTGACGCCGCCGCCGCGCCGGTGCAGGCGGGACAGCAGGGCGACGCCGATGGCGCCGGACTGGGCGAACAGCCCGATCCGGCCCGGGCGCGGCATCTGAGGGGCGAGCGAGGCGTTCAGCCGTACGGCCGGCGAGGTGTTGATGACGCCGAAGGCGTTCGGGCCGATGATCCGCATCCCGTACGAGCGCGCCTGCCGTACCAGGGCGCGCTGGCGTTCACGTCCGTCGGGGCCGGACTCGGCGTAGCCGGCGGAGACCACGACGAGCCCCTGCACGCCGTGCTCGCCGCACTCGGCGACGGCCTCGGGGACGTGCTCGGCGGGCACCGCGACGACCGCGAGGTCGACGGGCCCGTCGATGTCCCGCACCGAGCGGAACGCGGCCACCGAGCCGAGCTCCTCCTCCCCCTCCCCCAGCGCCTTGTTCACGGCGTACAGCCGGCCGCTGAACCCGGTGTCCCTGAGGTTGTCGAGGATGCTGCGGCCCACCCCGCCGGGCGTGCGGCCGGCGCCGACGACGGCCACCGAGCCGGGGGCGAGCAGCCGCTGCACCGAGCGCGCCTCGGCACGCTGTTCGCGTGCGTGCTGCACGGCCATGGAGCGGTCGGTGGGCTCGAGGTCGAACTCCAGGCGGACGACCCCGTCCTCGAAGCTGCGCTTCTGGGTGTACCCGGCGTCGGTGAACACCTTGATCATCTTGCTGTTGGCGGGCAGCACCTCGGCCGCGAACCGGCGGATGCCGCGCTCCCGCGCGACGGCGCCGATGTGTTCGAGGAGGGCGGAGGCGACGCCCCGGCCCTGGTGGGCGTCCTGCACGAGGAAGGCGACCTCGGCCTCGTCGGGGACGGGAGGGGCGGGCGTGGAGCGCCCTGCGGCAGCGGTGGCGGCGGGCGACGGGCGGGAGGAGGCGGGCGTGCCGTCGGCGCCGATCCGGTCGTAGCGTACGGTGGCGATGAACTCGCCGCCGACGGTGGCCGCGAGTCCCACCCGGTCCACGAAGTCGTGGTGCGTGAAGCGGTGGACGTCCTTGGCGGACAGACGAGGGTAGGGCGCGAAGAAGCGGTAGTACTTCGACTCGTCCGACACCTGCTCGTAGAAGCTGACCAGGCGCTCGGCGTCATCGACGGTGATGGGGCGGATGCGCGCGGTGCCGCCGTCGCGCAGCACCACGTCGGCTTCCCAGTGGGCGGGGTACTCGTACCGGTCCGACGAGGTCTGCATGGGCCCAGAGTACGGCTCGCGTACGGCGACGGCGCGAGGCAGTCTGTGGTGGACGACAGCCGGACCGAGGCCGCGGTCCGGCCGCCACCGGGAGCGGACGCCGCCCCCGGGCATGCTTCACGATGTGGGAAACTGGTCTAGACAACCCTGAACAGTGAAGGGCAGCAACACATGGCTGAGCGCCGCGTCAACGTCGGCTGGGCCGAGGGTCTCCACGCCCGCCCCGCCTCCATCTTCGTCCGAGCCGCCACGGCCGCAGGCGTCCCGGTGACGATCGCCAAGGCCGGGGGCGACCCGGTCAACGCGGCCTCCATGCTGGCCGTCCTGGCCCTGGGCGCCCAGGGCGGCGAGGAGGTCGTCCTCGCTTCCGACGCCGAGGGCGCCGACGCCGCCCTGGACCGTCTGGCGAAGCTGGTCTCCGAGGGCCTCGAGGAGCTCCCCGAGACCGTCTGAGCATTCACGACCACGGGAGTCGTCTCCTCGACGGACGCCCGTCCGTCTCACCGAAAGGCCCGCCCGGACCACCGGACGGGCCTTTCGCTTTCCCTTTTCCAAGCAGCACGAATAACCCCCGGAATTACTCCCTCTTTGTATACGGCAGCCGTGTTAATGCCGGAGACCCGTCATGTTTACGGCATGTTGCGAGTTCCTCACCCGGTCCGCGCGGCCGGCGCCGGAGGCGAAACGCAGGCGGTGCCCGGCGCTCGCGCGCTCGGTGTGCAGCGCCGTGACGGACCGCGCGCGGTCGCCGTCGCCGCGCGCCACGGCGTCCACGATCGCGCCGTGCTCCGCCCAGTACCCGACCGGATCGGACGGACCCTCGGCGGCGTACATCCAGGCGATCTTGTGCCGCAGCTGGGTCAGCGCCGAGGTCAGCGCCGGGCTGCCGGTGGCCTGGGCGAGCGTCTCGTGGAACCAGCCGCTCAAGGAGCGCAGATCGTCGCTGTGGCCCTGACGGGCGCGTTCCTGCCCCAGCCGGACCAGGCCGCGCAGCACCTTCAGATGGGCCTCGGTGCGGCGCTGGGCCGCGCGGGAGGCGCCGAGCGGCTCCAGCAGCATGCGCATCTCCAGCAGGTCGGCGGCCTCCTGCTCGGTGGGTTCCGCGACGCACGCGCCCGCGTGCCGCCGGGTCACCACGAACCCCTCGGCCTCCAGCGTGCGCAGCGCCTCCCGGACGGGGACGCGGGAGACACCGTAACGGCGGGCGAGGACTTCCTCGGTGAGCCGGCCGCCGCGCTCGTGGACACCCGCGACGATGTCGTCCCGGATCGCCGTGCACACCGAGTGCGCGGGAATACGCATGACCGACCTCCGCTTAATCCCCGTGAAACGTCGACGATTGACGTGTGTTCCGTGACTCTATTCCAATCAGCGGGAATTCACGACGGCGGACCGGAATCCATGCGCGTTTTTCGGACGAGCGCCGACCGGAAACACCGGTGCCCCGGCTCGGGGAGCCGGGGCACCGGGAAGTCCTCGGGTCAGAGGCTGACGCCGTGCGCGCGGAGGTAGGCGACGGGATCGAGGTCGGAGCCGTACTCGGCCGTCGTACGGGCCTCGAAGTGCAGGTGCGCGCCCGTGACGTTGCCGGTGGCGCCGGAGAGGCCGATCCGCTGCCCGGCGGCGACCTGCTGGCCCACCGAGACGCCGATGGACGACAGGTGGGCGTACTGGGTGTACGTGCCGTCGTTCATCCTGATGACGACCTGGTTGCCGTACGAGCCGCCCCAGCCGGCCTCGACGACGGTGCCGATGCCGACCGACTGGACGGGGGTGCCGCTCGCGGCGTGGAAGTCGACACCGGTGTGGCTGCCGGAGGACCACAGCGAGCTGCCGGCCCGGTAGCTGGTCGAGACGTACGAGCCGGGGATCGGGGAGACGAAGGTGCTGAGGCGCTCGCGCTCGGCCTCCCGCGCGGCGCGCTCCTTCTCCGCGCGGGCCTTCGCGGCGGCCTCCTCGGCGGCCTTCTCGCGCGCCGTCTCCTCGGCGGCCTTCCGCGCGGCGGCCTCGGCCGCCTCCCGGGCGGCCTCGTGCTGGGCGGCCGCCTGGGCCTCTATCCGCTCGGCGACCGCGTCGCCCAGGGTGACGACGGGCGTGAGGCCGGTCTGCGCGGCAGCGGGCTCGGCGGCGAGTGCGGGAGCCGCGAGGGAGCCGACGACGCCGGTGGTGGTGAGCGCCGCGACGCCCGCCGCGCGGGCGGTGCCGCGCTGCATCCTGCTGGGACGACGGTGCTTGCCCGGGGCGCGGGTGAACGCCATGTACAGGCTGGTCCTTTCCTTCCCTCTCGCCTACCGGGTTAGCTGACGGGTTCGGAGCAGGAAGGTCTCCTACGGGCCCCCTCGCGACACGCGCGGGCGTCCGATTCACCCCAGGGACGTATGTGGGTCCCCGGCTCCCCTGGCTCGCGCCGTACGGGGACTCGGCGATGGCTGTCCGGTGCCGCGGGTGCGGCGCACTGACCGACGAACAGCCCGGACGAAGCTATGCGGGACGCCTCCCGATCCTCAAACGGATCCGGGTTTTTGTAGCGCATCCCACAGGGCAGACAGGCAACCTCCGCCCCAATTCGGGCATACGAGGGCCCTGGTGGCTCTCCTGCCACCAGGGCCCCGAGCGTGTGCGCCGTGGCGGCTCGCTACTCGGCGGTCACGACGGTGACTTCGCCGATCCCGAGGGCCTCCACCGGCGCCTTGATCTGCGCCGCGTCGCCGACGAGGACCGTCACCAGGCGGTCCACCGGGAAGGCGTTCACGACGGCCGCGGTGGCCTCCACGGTGCCGGTCGCGGCCAACTGCCGGTACAGGTCCGCCTGGTAGTGGTCGGGCAGGTACTGCTCGACCTGGTCGGCCAGGGTGCTCGCGACGGCCGCGGCGGTCTCGTACTTGAGCGGCGCCACACCCACGAGGTTCTGCACGGCGACATCGCGTTCGTCGTCGGTGAGCCCTTCCGCGGCGAGCGTGCGCAGCACCGTCCACAGGTCGTCGAGGGCGGGTCCGGTGTTCGGGGTGTCGACGGAGCCGCTGATCGCCAGCATCGCCGCGCCGGCACCGTCCGGGGCGGACCTGAGGACCTGCCCGAACGACCGTACGCCGTAGGTGTATCCCTTCTCCTCACGCAGCACGCGGTCCAGGCGGGACGTGAGGGTGCCGCCCAGGCAGTACGTGCCGAGCACCTGCGCGGGCCACACGCGGTCGTGCCGGTCGGGCCCGATGCGGCCGATCAGCAGCTGCGTCTGGACGGCGCCGGGGCGGTCCACGATCACGACGCGGCCGGTGTCGTCCGCGACCACCGGTGGGACGGGCCGCGGCTGGGCCGGGGAGCCGGCCCAGGCGCCCAGGGTGCCGCCGAGCAGCGCGTCCAGGTCGATGCCGGTGAGGTCGCCGACGACCACGGCGGTGGCCGTGGCGGGGCGGACGTGCTTCTCGTAGAAGGTGCGCACGGCCGCGGAGTCGATGCCGGTGACCGTCTCCTCGGTTCCCTGGCGGGGGCGCGACATGCGCGAACTCGCCGGGAACAGCTCCTTGGAGAGCTCCTTGGCGGCGCGGCGGGAGGGGCTGGCCAGCTCGTGCGGGATCTCGTCGAGGCGGTTGCGGACCAGCCGCTCGACCTCGCTGTCGGCGAACGCGGGCGCCCTGAGCGCGTCGGCGAGCAGCCCGAGGCCCTTGGTGAGCCGGGAGGCCGGCACCTCCAGGCTGAGGCGGACGCCGGGGTGGTCCGCGTGCGCGTCCAGGGTGGCGCCGCAGCGCTCCAGCTCGGCGGCGAACTCCTCGGCGGAGTGCTTGTCGGTGCCCTCGGAGAAGGCCCGCGCCATGATCGTGGCGACACCGTCGAGACCGTCCGGCTCGGCCTCCAGGGGCGCGTCGAGGAGCACCTCGACGGCGACGACCTGCTGGCCGGGACGGTGGCAGCGCAGCACGGTCAGGCCGTTGTCGAGCGTGCCCCGCTCGGGGGCCGGGAAGGCCCAGGGCTTGGCGTCGCCCGCCTGCGGCCGCGGGTGGAAGTCCATCGTGGCGAGCTCGGTCACTTCGCCGTCTCCTCGTTCTCGTCGGCGCCGGCAACTGCGGCGGCTTCCTCGGTGTCCTCGCCCTCCGGGGCGACCGGCTCGTAGACGAGCACCGCGCGGTTGTCGGGGCGCAGGCGGGCCTTGGCGACCTCCTTCACCTCCTCCGCCGTCACCTCCAGGACGCGCTGCACGGCGGTCAGGGCGAGCTGCGGGTCGCCGAACAGGACCGCGTACCGGCACAGTTCGTCGGCGCGGCCGGCGACCGTGCCGAGCCGGTCGAGCCACTCGCGCTCCAGCTGGGCCTGCGCGCGCTCCATCTCCTCCGCCGTGGGACCCTCCTCGGCGAACCGGGCGAGCTCCTCGTCGATGGCGGCCTCGATGACCGGCACCTCCACGTCGCCGGACGTCTTCACGTCCAGCCAGCCCAGGGAGGGCGCCCCGGCCAGCCGCAGCAGGCCGAAGCCGGCGGCCACGGCCGTGCGGTCGCGCCGTACCAGCCGGTTGTAGAACCGCGAGGACTCGCCGCCGCCGAGGACGGTGAGCGCCAGGTCGGCGGCGTCACACGCACGCGTGCCGTCCTCGGGCAGCCGGTAGGCGGCCATCAGCGCACGCGCGGGGACCTCCTCCTCCACGATCTCGCGCAGCTGCCCGCCCATGACCTCGGGCAGCGAGCCGTCGCGCGGGGCGGGCTCGCCGTCGTGGGACGGGATGGAGCCGAAGTACTTCTCGATCCAGGCGAGCGTCTGCTCCGGGTCGATGTCGCCGACGACGGAGAGCACGGCGTTGTTCGGCGCGTAGTACGTACGGAAGAACTGGCGCGCGTCCTCCAGGGTGGCCGCGTCCAGGTCCGCCATCGAGCCGATGGGCGTGTGGTGGTACGGGTGGCCCTCCGGGTAGGCGAGGGCGGTCAGCTTCTCGAAGGCCGTGCCGTAGGGGACGTTGTCGTAGCGCTGGCGGCGCTCGTTCTTGACGACGTCCCGCTGGTTCTCCATGGACTCCTCGTCCAGGGCGGTCAGCAGGGAGCCCATGCGGTCGGCCTCCAGCCAGAGGGCGAGTTCCAGCTGGTGGGCGGGCATGGTCTCGAAGTAGTTGGTGCGCTCGAAGCTGGTGGTGCCGTTGAGGGAGCCGCCGGCGCCCTGGACCAGCTCGAAGTGACCGTTGCCCTTCACCTGGGCGGAGCCCTGGAACATCAGGTGCTCGAAGAGGTGAGCCAGGCCGGTGCGTCCCTTGACTTCGTGACGCGAACCCACGTCGTACCAGAGGCACACTGCGGCGACCGGGGTCAGGTGGTCCTCGGAGAGCACCACCCGCAGGCCGTTGGCCAGGCGGTGCTCGGTCGCTGTCAGGCCGCCGGAGCCTGCCTGGGCTGTGGCCGTGTGACCCATGGGCATGTACGTCCCTTCGATCGCGGAGGCGGTCGTCGAACCCGCCGTTTCTGCCGGTCCTGCCACTGTATGCAAGCGCGCGAGGCCCCGACGAAGTTCCCGTCGGGGGCGAGCTACGCCGAGAGCGAGAATGCGGGGCCGCCGCGACCCGGGCAGTCGTACCCGTCGCCACCGCGGACAGCCGCCCCGCCGCCACCCCGGCCGGTCGCACCTCCGTACCCGCGAACGCTCCCGCCTCCGTACCCGCGAACGGTCCCGCTGCTGGGGCGGCACGGGTGGGCGCGACGGCACCCCGCAAGCGCCGGGCCGCGCGACGGACCCCCGGCCGGGCCCCGCACCGGGCGCCCGGCCGCCCCGCCTCACGTGTGAACCGGGGCACCCCTCCGGGGGCGCCCCGCAGGCGCGGACGGGCGAAACCCGCCCCGGTCCGGTGCGTCCCGATCACCAGGAACCCCGCGCGGAAGCGGCCCGCACACGCCGCGTACCCTGCCCTCCCCGGAGACACCCACGACCGGGCCCTGGTCCCGCCTGTCAGTGCGACGGTCCACAATGGTCCGCATCAGATCCCGTCCCACGCTTCAGCAAGGAGCCGGCAGCGATGGCCCGCCGCAGCACGAAGACCCCGCCGCCCGACGACTCGTACGAGGAGCGGATCCTCGACATCGACGTCGTCGACGAGATGCAGGGCTCCTTCCTCGAGTACGCGTACTCGGTCATCTACTCCCGCGCCCTGCCGGACGCGCGCGACGGCCTCAAACCGGTGCACCGCCGCATCGTCTACCAGATGAACGAGATGGGCCTGCGGCCCGAGCGCGGCTACGTGAAGTGCGCCCGCGTCGTCGGCGAGGTCATGGGCAAGCTGCACCCCCACGGCGACGCGTCGATCTACGACGCCCTGGTCCGCATGGCCCAGCCGTTCTCGATGCGCGTCCCCCTGGTCGACGGCCACGGCAACTTCGGTTCGCTGGGCAACGACGACCCGCCCGCCGCCATGCGGTACACCGAGTGCCGGATGGCCGAGGCCACCAGCCTGATGACCGAGTCCATCGACGAGGACACGGTCGACTTCGCGCCCAACTACGACGGTCAGGAACAGGAGCCGGTGGCGCTGCCCGCCGCCTTCCCGAACCTCCTGGTGAACGGCGCGTCGGGCATCGCCGTCGGTATGGCCACCAACATGCCGCCGCACAACCTGCGCGAGGTCGTCGCAGCCGCGCGGCACCTGATCAGGTACCCGAACGCCGACCTCGACGCCCTGATGAAGCACGTCCCGGGCCCCGACCTGCCCACCGGCGGCCGGATCGTCGGCCTGTCCGGCGTCCGGGACGCCTACGAGAAGGGCCGCGGCACGTTCAAGATCCGCGCGACGGTCACCGTGGAGGAGGTGACGGCCCGCCGCAAGGGCCTCGTCGTCACCGAGCTGCCCTTCACGGTCGGTCCGGAGAAGGTGATCGGCAAGATCAAGGACCTGGTCGGGGCGAAGAAGCTCCAGGGCATCGCCGACGTCAAGGACCTCACCGACCGCGAGCACGGGCTGCGTCTGGTCATCGAGATCAAGAACGGTTTCGTGCCGGAGGCGGTCCTGGAGCAGCTGTACAAGCTGACGCCGATGGAGGAGTCCTTCGGCATCAACAACGTGGCGCTGGTGGACGGCCAGCCGCTCACCCTGGGCCTCAAGGAACTCCTGGAGGTCTACCTCGACCACCGCTTCAACGTCGTACGCCGGCGTTCGGAGTTCCGCCGCAGCAAGCGGCGCGACCGCCTCCACCTGGTCGAGGGCCTGCTCACGGCGCTGGTGGACATCGACGAGGTCATCCGCCTCATCCGCTCCAGCGAGAACTCCGCGCAGGCCAAGCAGCGCCTGATGGAGCGGTTCTCCCTCAGCGACATCCAGACCCAGTACATCCTGGACACGCCGCTGCGCCGCCTCACCAAGTACGACCGGATCGAGCTGGAGGCCGAGCAGGACCGGCTGAACGCGGAGATCGAGGAACTGACCCGGATCCTGGACTCGGACACGGAGCTGCGCAAGCTGGTCTCCGCCGAACTGGCCGCGGTCGCCAAGAAGTTCGGCAACGACCGCCGTACGCTGCTGCTGGATTCGGCCGGCGCCCCGGCCGCCGCCGTCCCGCTGCAGGTGGCGGACGACCCGTGCCGCGTGCTGCTGTCCTCCACGGGCCTGCTCGCCCGTACGGCGGACGACAGGCCGCTCGCCAGTGGCGCCAAGCGGGTCAAGCACGACGTGATCGTCTCGGCGGTGCCGGCGACGGCCCGCGGCGAGATCGGCGCCGTCACCTCCTCCGGCCGTCTGCTCCGGCTGAACGTGATCGACCTGCCGCAGCTCCCGGAGGCGATGCCGGTGCCGAGCCTCTCGGGCGGGGCGCCCCTGGCCGAGTTCGTGTCCCTGGAGGACGACGAGCAGGTGGTGTGCCTGACCACGCTGGACGAGTCGTCGCCGGGCCTGGCGCTCGGCACGGAACAGGGTGTCGTCAAGCGCGTGGTGCCCGACTACCCCTCCAGCAAGGAGGAACTGGAGGTCATCACGCTCAAGGAGGGCGACCGGATCGTCGGCGCGGTCGAACTGCGCACGGGCGAGGAGGACCTGGTCTTCATCAGCGACGACGCGCAGCTCCTGCGCTACCCGGCCGCACAGGTCCGGCCGCAGGGCCGCCCCGCGGGCGGTATGACGGGCATCAAGCTCGCCGAGGGGGCCAAGGTCATCTCCTTCACGGCGGTCGATCCGGCCGCGGACGCGGTGGTGTTCACGATCGCGGGCTCGCGCGGCACGCTGGACGACTCGGTCCAGACGACGGCCAAACTGACCCCGTTCGACCAGTACCCGCGCAAGGGCCGGGCCACCGGCGGCGTGCGCTGCCAGCGGTTCCTGAAGGGCGAGGACTGCCTGGCCCTGGCCTGGGCGGGTCCGCTCCCGGCCAGGGCCGCGCAGAAGAACGGCACCGCGGTGGATCTCCCGGAGCCCGACCCGCGCCGTGACGGTTCGGGCGTGCCCCTGCCGAAGACGGTGTCGGTGGTGGCGGGACCGGTCTAGGCTGCCGGATCCTCCGCCGCCCCCTGCACATAGCGGAGGACGCCCCACATGCCGTGGTCGTCGGTGTAGGGGGCGCCGTCGCTCCCGCACGCCTCCAGCTCCCCGCCGAGGGCGGTGGCGTCGATGCCCGATCCGATGAGGACGAGCTGTGTGAGCCGCTCCTCACCGGCGGGCCAGGGCTCGGGGTAGAACCGCAGGAACCGCCCCACGGCGTGCACGGCGTACCGGTTGCCGACGTCGTACGGCCCGAAGTCGACGTATCCCTTGATCCGGTAGAGCCCTTCGGGCCGGCTGTCCAGGAACCGGATCAGCCGCCGCGGGTCCAGCGGACGCCCGGACACGAAGGAGACGCTGTCGTACGCGGCGTGCAGGTGCCCGGAGTGGTCCTCGTGACGCAGGTCGTCGAACGACAGCTGCCCGACGCGCTCCTCGCTCGGCCTGCAGTCGAAGAGGAGCTCGGGGTCGACGCGGCCGTATGTGGCGGGCACCACGGCCGCGCGGTCGACGAGGGACCGGACCAGGTCCAGTACGCGCGCGGCGTCCGTGACCCGGTCCACCTTGTTGACGACCACGAGATCCGCGAGGCCGAGGTGCCGGTCGATCTCCGGGTGCCTGGACCGGGTGTCGTCGAACTCGGCGGCGTCCACGACCTCGACGAGCCCGCCGTACACGATCCCCGGATGCTCGCTGGCGAGCACCATCCGCACGAGCTCCTGCGGTTCGGCGAGACCGCTGGCCTCGATGACGATGACGTCGATCCCCGCGCAGGGACGGGCGAGCCGCTCGAGGTACACGTCGAGTTCGCTGCCGTCCACGGCGCAGCACAGGCAGCCGTTGCCCAGTGACACGGTCGAGTCCCCGAGCGCCCCGGCGACGGCCATCGCGTCGATCTCGATGGCCCCGAAGTCGTTCACGACGGCGCCGATGCGGCTTCCGCCGCTGCGGTGGAGGAGGTGGTTGAGCAGGGTGGTCTTCCCCGAGCCGAGGAATCCGGCCAGGACGACCACCGGAATCTGCCGCCCGTTGCTCCGCTCCGACACGTGACCCCTCTCCCACCTCCGCGCACGCCGGCTCACCCACGGCGTGCACACCGAAGAACGACTGACGCACCAGGATACGAGCGACAGGAACCACGGCGAAGCGAACGATGGTCGGCGACACCCGCAGGGCAGACGTCGGGCGAGGTGCCGGTTCGCGCGGCCCTCGCTTCCCTCTGCGCGCCGTCTGGCCGCCTTCCCGCCGATCAGGGCCTCGGCACCCCGGAAGGCGGTGAGCGCCGCCCGCCGGTTTCCTGCCGTCGGCCCGCAGCCCGCAAGCCCGACGACCGGCGGACGGCGGCCTGGCCCGGGGGTACTTGGCATGGTCACACAGGGCGGGGAGATGCGGGGGCTCCGCTCCGCGGCCGCGGTCTGCCCGGGCGAGGCGGCAGGCGCCTGTGCCGCCGCGGCGGCGCAGCGGCGCACCCCGGACAGCGTCAACGAGGGTCTGGGACACCACGCGTTCACGCAGCAGCGGACCGGCCTGACCATGCAGCAGGGCCGGGCACCGGGGCTGCCGAGCAAGGCGATCGACGATCCCGGGCCGGCCGAAGTCCTGGACCTCTTCGAGGTTCCCGTCACCGCGCAGAGGCGCACCGCCCCGCCGGGAGAGGCTCGCAGGCGGCCGCCCCGGGTCGCCCCCGACGGACGCGGCGCGTACGGCGTTCCCACCACCCGAAGGCGTGAGACCACTTCGACTCCGAGGAATCCTCCGCAGGAGCAACGGGTAACCGAAGGACCGACGATCAGCCTCCCCTACAGGGCAGTCGTCACCACTCGGCGCACACCCCCGACAACGACGGCCGATACGGCACCCTCGGACAAGTCAGGTTAGGCTCGCCTTTGTGAGTAGCACATGCTCGAACCTCTCCCGTCGGCTCGACGAGCCGGTCGCGGGAACCGCGGCCACCGCGCGGACCTGGCTGCTGCTGGAGCAGCCCGGCCCCTGGGGGGCCAAGGCACTCACCTCCAGCCATCTGGATCCCGCCCTGGGCCGTGCCCTGGAGGCCGCCGCCCAGGGCAGCGGGGTGCGGATCGCGCTCGTACGGCGTCCCGGGCGGCACGCGGACCGCCGGACGCCCGCCACGCGCCGGGTGTACGTCGCCCACACCGTTCCCGGAGACGTGTGGCTGCACGCCGCCACCACCTCGGACCCCGAACGCCTGCTCGACCTCGACTTCGCCGCGCTCGGCAGGGGCGAGCCGGGGTCCTTCGCGACCGCGCTCGGCGGAAGGCCCCACGAGGGCGGCCCCCTCGCCCTCGTCTGCACCAACGGCAAGCGCGACCGCTGCTGCGCCCTCCTCGGACGGCCCCTGGCGGCCGAACTCGCCGCCTCCGGGGTCGAGGGGGTCTGGGAGGTCACTCACCTGGGCGGCCACCGCTTCTCCCCCACGCTCCTCTGTCTGCCGTACGGCTACGCGTACGGGCGGGCCGAGGCGCACACCGTCAAGGAAGTGCTGCACGGCGTCGAGAAGGGCCGGATCGTCGTCGAGGGGTGCCGGGGGTGTTCCGCCTGGGAGCGACCCGGTCAGGCGGCCGAGCTGGCCGTCCGGCGCGCGGTGGACGAGCGCGACGCACAGGTCCTGCGCGTCGTGCGGACGGACGGCGCGGCGCCCCGCTGGGAAGTGACCGTCGCCCACACGGACGGACGCCGGTGGCTGGTGGAGGTCGCCCAGGGCGCGTCCCTGCCGCCCCGTCCGGAGAGCTGCGGATCGGCGCTCGGCTCGCCCGCGCGGATGGACGTCGTGGGCGTCCGCGAGGTGACCCTGGCGGCGCTGGCCGGCTGATCGCCCCTTCCACGGGCCCGGGAGATCCCCGCCACACCCCTGCGGCACCCCGCGCCCAGCCACGTACCGTCATGGGCATGAGCTCCACTCCCTCCGCACGCCGCCTGCACCTCGGCCTGCCGCGGCGGGTGTTCTCGCAGGTCCTGCTGATGCAGCTGGCGATCGCCGCGGGAGTCGCGGTACTGGCCACCGGACTGTTCCTCGCACCGCTCGGCGACCAGCTGGACGACCAGGCGATGCGCCGCGCGCTCGCGATCGCGCAGACCACCGCCCAGCAGCCGCAGCTGGCACGGGGCCTGCGCGGGACGACACCGTCCCCGGACGGGCCGGTGCAGCGGGAGGCCGAACGGATCCGGAAGGCCACCGGCGCCGAGTACGTCGTGGTGCTGGACCGGCGGGGCGTGCGCTGGTCGCACACCGATCCGGAGCGGATCGGCGGGCTGGTGTCGACCGACCCCGGTGAGGCACTGGCCGGACACGACGTCATGGAGATCGACGAGGGCACCCTGGGGCGCTCCGCTCGGGGCAAGGTCCCGCTGCGGGACGACGACGGCGGGATCGTCGGGGCGGTCTCGGTCGGCATCGCCTACGACAGCGTCCGGGCCCGGTTGATCCACGCCGTCCCGGGACTGTTCGCGTACGCCGGCGGCGCCCTGGCCGTGGGCGCGCTCGCGGCCTGGATGATCTCCCGGCGGGTGCAGCGGCAGACCCGCGACCTGGCCTTCTCGGACATCGCGGCGCTGCTCGCGGAGCGTGAGGCGATGCTGCACGGCATCCGGGAGGGCGTCGTCGCCCTGGACCGCACCGGCCGTATCCGCCTGCTGAACGACGAGGCGCAGCGCCTGCTGGGGATCGGCGAGGAGGCCGTCGGCCGCTCCCCCGACCTGGCGCTCGGCACGGGACGCACCGCCGATGTGCTGGCCGGACGGGTGACCGGTACCGATCTGCTCACCGTGCGCGGCCGACGGGTCCTGGTCGCCAACCGGATGCCGACGGACGACGGCGGCGCCGTGGCCACCCTGCGCGACCGCACGGAGCTGGACCGGCTCGGCCGGGAGCTGGACTCCACGCGCGGGCTCATCGACGCGCTGCGTGCCCAGGACCACGAGCACGCCAACCGCATGCACACCCTGCTGGGGCTGCTGGAGCTCGAGATGTACGACGACGCGGTGGAGTTCGTCGGCGAGGTCGTCGGCGATCACCGGGCCACGTCGGAGCAGGTCACCGAGAAGATCCGGGACCCGCTGCTCGCCGCGCTGCTGGTGGGCAAGGCGACGGTCGCGGCCGAGCGCGGGGTGACGCTGTGGGTGACGGACGGGACCCGGCTGCCGGACCGGCTGATCGACCCCCGAGGGCTCGTCACCGTCGTCGGCAATCTGGTGGACAACGCCCTGGACGCCGTCGCCGGTACGCCGCACGCGCGCGTGGAGGTCGAACTGCGCGCGGAGGGGCGTACGGCGGTGCTGGTGGTGCGCGACACCGGGCCCGGGGTTCCGCCGGAGCACTGCGAGTTGATCTTCACCGAGGGCTGGTCCACCAAGGAGCCGCCGGCCCACCGCGAGCGGGGCATCGGGCTGCCGCTGGTGCGCCGGCTCGCCGAACGGCAGGGAGGCGGCGCGAGCGTGGGGGAAGCGGACGGCGGGGGCGCGGAGTTCACCGTCGTGCTGCCCGAGGCCCTGGCCGAGCCCGGCGCGCAGCCCGCGCTCACCGGGGCCTCTGTCCCGGGGACCGAGAAGGAGGAGTCGCGGTGATCGAGGTTCTGGTCGTGGACGACGACGTCCGGGTCGCGCGGGTCAACGCCGCGTACATCGAGAAGGTGCCCGGCTTCCGTGTCGCCGGTCAGGCCCACAGCGCGGCCGAGGCGCTCGGCCGGCTGGAGGCGCTGACCCGGCTGGATCTCGTCCTCCTGGACCACTATCTGCCCGACGGGACGGGGCTCGAGGTGGTGCGGGAGATGCGCCGGCGCGGGCACCAGGCCGACGTGATCATGGTGACGGCGGCCCGTGACGTGTCCACGGTGCAGGCGGCGATGCGGCAGGGCGCCCTGCAGTACCTGGTCAAGCCGTTCGCCTTCGTCGGGCTGCGCGCCAAGCTGGAGGCGTACGCGGAGCTGCGCCGCACCCTCGACGGCGGTGGCGAGGCGGAGCAGGCGGAGGTGGACCGCATCTTCGGCGCGCTGTCGGCGCCGTCCGAGCCCCAGCTGCCCAAGGGGCACTCCCCCACCACCGCGGAACTCGTACGGCAGTCGCTGATGAACGCCGACGGCCCGCTGTCGGCCCAGGAGATCGCCGAACGCACGGGGGTGAGCCGCCAGACCGCCCAGCGCTACCTGAAGCTCCTGGAGCGCACCGGACGGGCGACGCTGACCCTGAAGTACGGCGACGCGGGCCGTCCGGAACACCGTTATGCGTGGGCGACCCGCATCTGAGGACACGGTCCGTGAGGGCCGGGGGGGAGGGAACGGTGCCCCTCCTCCCCACGGATGGCGGCGCCGTCCGTCTCCGCCGGGCGCCCTACACCGCTCCCGCGCCGGTCAGTGAGCGCACCTCGGTCTCCGCGTGCTTGGCCTCGTCGGGAACCTCGGGGGAGATGAGCGTGCCGAGCCAGCCCGCGAGGAAGCCCAGCGGGACGGAGACCAGACCGGGGTTCTGCAGTGGGAAGAGCTGGAAGTCGGCACCCGGGAAGAGGGACGCGGGGCTGCCCGACACCACGGGGGACAGCAGCACCAGCACCACGGCCGGGACCAGACCTCCGTACACGGCCCACACTGCACCGCGAGTAGTGAAGCCGCGCCAGAACAGCGAGTACAGCAGCACCGGCAGGTTCGCGGACGCGGCCACGGCGAAGGCGAGGCCCACCAGGAACGCGACGTTGAGGTCGCGGGCCAGCAGACCGAGGCCGATCGCGAGCAGACCGACGCCGACCGCTGCGAGCCTGGCCACCGCCACCTCGCTGCGCGGCTTCCCGCGCCTGCGCCGCAGGGAGGCGTACAGGTCGTGCGCGACGGACGCCGAGGAGGCGAGCGTGATCCCGGCGACCACGGCGAGGATCGTGGCGAAGGCGACCGCGGCGACGATCGCGAACAGGACCGTACCCCCCGTGGAGCCGGCGCCGCCGCCCAGGTCGAGCGCCAGCAGCGGCACCGCCGTGTTCCCGGACGCGCTCGAGGCGCGCACGGCGTCCGGTCCGACGAGGGCGGCGGCGCCGAAGCCGAGCACGATCGTCATCAGGTAGAAGCCGCCGATGAGGCCGATCGCCCAGACGACCGACCGCCGTGCCGCCCGCGCGGTGGGGACGGTGTAGAAGCGGGACAGGATGTGCGGCAGTCCCGCCGTGCCGAGCACCAGCGCGAGACCCAGACTGATGAAGTCGAACCGCGCGGTCCAGTCCGCGCCGTAGGCGAGGCCGGGCGCCAGGAACGCCTCACCGTGACCGCTGCGTTCGGCGGCGGTGAGGAGCAGCCGGTTGAGGTCGCCGTGGAACCGCAGCAGGACGAGGACGGTCAGCGCGACGGTGCCGCCGAGCAGCAGGACCGCCTTGACGATCTGGATCCAGGTGGTGGCCCGCATCCCTCCCAGCGACACGTAGATCACCATGAGCGCGCCGACGCCGACGACGGTCCAGGCCCGGGCCGCCTCGCCCGTGCCGCCGAGCAGCAGCGCGACCAGGCTGCCCGCGCCCACCATCTGCGCCACCAGATACAGGACGGACACGGTGACCGACGAGGTTCCCGCCGCGATCCGCACCGGCCGCTCCCGCATGCGCGCGGCGACCACGTCGGCGAGCGTGAAGCGCCCGCAGTTGCGCACCAGCTCCGCGACCAGGAACAGGACCACCAGCCAGGCCACCAGGAAGCCCACCGAGTAGAGCATCCCGTCGTAGCCGACGAGCGCGATGAGGCCGGAGATGCCGAGGAAGGAGGCGGCCGACATGTAGTCGCCCGCGAGGGCGAAACCGTTCTCCATCGGGGAGAAGAGCCGGCCGCCCGCGTAGAACTCCTCCGCGGAGCCCTGCCGGCGGCTCACCCAGGTCGTGATGGCCAGGGTCACCGCGACGAACGCGCCGAACAGCAGCAGCGCCGGCAGCCGGTGGTCGCCCGTCATGCCGCGCCGCCTCTCCCGCGCGCCAGTTCCTGGGCGTCCCAGCGCAGTTCCAGCGCCGCCCGGTCCCGGCGCAGCCGCGCGTGGCGGACATAGGCCCAGGTGAGCAGGAAGGTGGTCAGGAACTGGCCGAGCCCGGCGAGCATGCCCAGGTTCACGGCGCCCGCGACGGGCCGTGCCATCAGTCCCGGCGCGGTCGTCGCGGTCACGACGTACCCCACGTACCAGGTGAGGAAGGCGGCGACCGCCGGCCCCACGAACCGCCGGTAGCGGCCGCGCACCTCCTGGAAGGCCGCACTGCGCTGTACTTCGAGGTAGACGTCGGCCCCGTCCGCTCGGCAGACCGACGGCGCCGTCTCCGCCGGACCGGCCGACTCGCCCCAGCCCGAGGCCAGGGCGTCGTACCAGGGATCGTCGTACCTCGCGTCCCCCGAGTTGCTTCGCTGCATGCCCAAGGATGGACAGAACGGGAAGATCCCCGACTCTTCTTCCCGTTCCGCTTCACCCCATCAGGTGACTGGGCCGTGCACGCGTCCCGCACGTCCGCTAGGCGTCGATGCGCGAGCGGTCCAGGGTCGCCGCGGAGCTGGAGATGAACTCCTTACGCGGGGCGACGTCGTTGCCCATGAGGAGGTCGAAGACCTGCTCGGCGGCCTCCAGGTCGGTGAGGTTGATCCTGCGCAGGGTGCGGTGGCGCGGGTCCATGGTGGTCTCGGCCAGCTGGTCGGCGTCCATCTCGCCGAGGCCCTTGTAGCGCTGGATCGAGTCCTTGTAGCGGATGTTCTTGCTCTGGAACTCCATCAGCTTGTCGCGCAGTTCCCGGTCCGAGTACGTGTAGACGTACTTGTCCTGGCCCTTCCTGGGCTGGATCAGCTCGACGCGGTGCAGTGGCGGCACCGCGGCGAACACCCGGCCGGCCTCGACCATGGGCCGCATGTAGCGGTGGAACAGGGTCAGCAGCAGGGTGCGGATGTGGGAGCCGTCTACATCGGCGTCGGTCATCATGATGATCTTGCCGTAACGGGCCGTGTCGATGTCGAAGGTCCGCCCCGACCCCGCTCCTATGACCTGGATGATCGCGCCGCACTCGGCGTTCTTCAGCATGTCCGTCACGGACGACTTCTGGACGTTGAGGATCTTGCCGCGGATCGGCAGGAGTGCCTGGAACTCGGAGTTCCGGGCGAGTTTGGCCGTGCCGAGCGCGGAGTCCCCCTCGACGATGAACAGCTCGCTGCGGTCGACGTCGTCGCTGCGGCAGTCGGCGAGCTTGGCGGGCAGCGAGGAGGTCTCCAGGGCCGTCTTGCGGCGCTGCGCGTCCTTGTGCTGACGGGCCGCGATACGGGTCCGGGCCGCGGCGACCGCCTTCTCCATGACGACACGGGCCTGCTGGGCGGCGTCACGCTTGGTGGAGGTCAGGAACGCCTTGAGTTCCTTGGAGACCACGTTGTTCACGATGCGGCGGGCCGCCGAGGTGCCGAGGACCTCCTTGGTCTGGCCCTCGAACTGCGGCTCGGCCAGGCGGACCGTGACCACCGCGGTGAGGCCTTCGAGGGCGTCGTCCTTGACGATGTCGTCCTCGGCGACGCGCAGCATCTTCTTGGCGCGCAGCACCTCGTTCATCGTCTTGGCGACGGCCTGTTCGAAGCCGGCGACATGGGTGCCGCCCTTGGGGGTGGCGATGATGTTGACGAACGACCTG
This sequence comes from Streptomyces pimonensis, assembly GCF_041380215.1. NCBI lineage: Bacteria > Bacillati > Actinomycetota > Actinomycetes > Kitasatosporales > Streptomycetaceae > Streptomyces > Streptomyces pimonensis. The sequence continues at coordinate 1,748 of NZ_JAHWZY010000055.1, read as the reverse complement.
AGCGTGGTGTCGTAGCCGGTCCCCCAGCGCATCGCGACGTCGACGCCGAGCTCGCGGGTGACCTCGGTGGGCGTCATCTGGCCGTACTCGTCGAGGACCGGGACGGTCTCCTTGAAGGTGCCCTGCCCGGTGAGGCGGAGGGTGTCGCAGACGGGCCGGTCGGAGGCCAGGAACTCGCAGAACTCGCTGATGCCGCCGTCGAAGCGGAACGACTCCTCGCCCTTGCTGCCGCCGTCACCGAGCCCGTACTCGTCGCGGACGACGATGGTCAGGCCGGGGACCAGGAAAGCGGTCTGGCGGGCGCGCTGGTGCAGCGTGTCCAGGGAGAGCTTGGCGTCCTTGAGGAAGATCTGGCGGTCGGCCCAGTAGCGCACGCGCGTGCCGCTGCGGGCCTTCGGGATCTTCTTGGCCTTGCGCAGTCCGCTCCCGGCCTCGAACTTCGCGTCCGGCCCCATGGCGGCGAAGGCGCCGGGGACACCGCGCCGGAAGCTGATCGCATGGGTGTGCCCGCCGCGGTCCACCTCGACGTCCAGCCGCGCGGACAGCGCGTTGACGACGGAGGCGCCGACGCCGTGCAGACCGCCGGAGGCGGCGTACGAGCCGCCCCCGAACTTGCCGCCGGCGTGCAGCTTGGTCATGACGACCTCGACTCCGGAGAGGCCGGTCTTGGGCTCGACGTCGACCGGGATACCCCGGCCGTTGTCCCGGACCTCCACCGAGCCGTCGTCGTGGAGGATCACCTCGATGTGATCGCAGTGGCCTCCGAGGGCTTCGTCCACGGAGTTGTCGATGATCTCCCAGAGGCAGTGCATCAGACCGCGGCTGTCGGTCGACCCGATGTACATTCCGGGGCGCTTCCGCACGGCCTCGAGCCCCTCGAGGACGAGCAGGTGCCGCGCGGTGTAGTTGGAACCGTCCCGGTCTGCTCCTGCCAGCAGCGCTGTGGACGGCACGGACGTATCGGCGGTCACGCGGTTCGCTCCTCGCTGAATTTCAGATGCGGCCCTGATGGGTAGGGGCGCGGCTTCAGTCACCGGTGAGAGGGTACCGAGGCCTGGTAGAGCCGTTGTAACGCCACCCTCGCTCGCAACCCACCCTAGTCGAGGGTCGCATACTTGTTCGATCCCTCGATGGAGTGAAGCACACATCACGTTCCCTTCGAGGCATGAACCATTTAGGCTCCGGGCACGTCCTCATGAACGACCGGCAAGCCAGCCGGGAGGGCCGACCACCGATACGAACGCGAATCCGTACGACACATAAGACACGCACTACGGCACATTCGCCGCCAACCGGCAACAGCCACCCACCTCGGAAAGTTTTTTCGAGGAAAAGCCACGAGCGGGAACGTTTTGGGGCTGGTTGGATGTTGACCCTGGTACGACAGCTCGTCGAGCTAGAGAAGAGGCGACGTGACTACTGTTCTGACCCCCGCGAGCCCGCTGACGGCCGCCGATCGCTGCGACCGCTGCGGCGCCCAGGCATACCTGCGCGTCGTCCTGCTGAGCGGCGGAGAACTGCTCTTCTGCGCCCACCACGGCCGCAAGTTCGAGCCGGAACTCAAAAAGATCGCCGCTGAGATACAGGACGAGACGGAGCGGCTGACCGCCCCTCCGGCGACCGCTCCCGACGAGGAGCGCTGACAGAGCGCCGACACCTCGCGTCCGACGACGAGCAATCCGGCACAGGCCGGTGAGCGGGCGGCCGCCCCCCGCCCCGGGGGGGCCCCCCCCCCGGCGCCCCCCCCC
>NZ_JAHWZY010000054.1:0-33236 GCF_041380215.1 Streptomyces pimonensis | reverse complement strand
CAGGGGGTGGCGGAGCCCTCGAAGATCCACCCCGCCGCCCCCGTGAATCACAGACGTCCAGCCGCCTTCAAAGCCAGATACGCGTCCGCGAGTGCCGGCGCCAGCTCCTCCGGGGGCGCGTCCACGACCGTGACGCCATGGCGGCGGAGTTGTTCCGCGGTACGGTCGCGTTCCGTGTGGGACTGGGCCGCCGCCGCTGCCTCGTACACCGCGTCGGTGTTTCCCCGCGCCGTGGCCATCCTGGCGATGTGCGGGTCCGCCACCGAGGCGAGGAGAACCGTGTGGCGCTGGGTCAGCTGGGGCAGGACGGGCAGCAGACCCTCCTCGATGGGGGCCGCGTCGAGCGTGGTGAGCAGGACGATCAGCGACCGGCGGGGCGCCGTACGGAGCGCCGTCGCCGTCAGACCGCGGGCGTCGGTTTCGACGAGCTCGGGTTCGAGTGTGGCCATGGCGTTGACGAGGGAGGGGAGGACGTCGCCCGCCGTACGGCCCTGGACGAGGGCGCGCAGGCGGCGGTCGTAGGCCAGGAGGTCGACCCGGTCACCGGCGCGGGAGGCGAGGGCACCGAGGAGCAGGGCCGCATCCACGGAGGCGTCCAGGCGGGGGGCGTCGCCGACGCGGCCCGCGGAGGTGCGGCCGGTGTCGAGGACGAGCAGGATGTGGCGGTCGCGTTCGGGACGCCAGGTGCGTACCGCGACCGCGGACTGGCGGGCTGTGGCGCGCCAGTCGATGGAGCGGGTGTCGTCGCCGGGGACGTACTCACGCAGGCTGTCGAACTCCGTTCCCTCGCCCCGGGTCAGCACACTGGTGCGGCCGTCCAGTTCGCGTAGCCGGGCCAGTTTGGACGGCAGGTGCTTGCGGCTGGTGAAGGGCGGGAGGACGCGTACCGTCCACGGGACCTTGTGGGTGCCCTGGCGGGCGAAGAGGCCGAGGGGGCCGTAGGAGCGGATGGTGACGCGGTCGGCGTGGCGGTCGCCGCGACGGGTGGGGCGCAGGCGGGTCGTGACACGCCGGCGTTCACCCGGGGGGATCGTCAGGCGGTGGCGGGAGGCCGTCACCTCCGTGCCGGGCTGCCAACTGCTGGGGGGCCAGGCGTCGCGGATGCGGGCGCGCAGCGGGCGGTTGGACGAGTTGGTGATCGTCAGGGTGACGTCGGCGGTGTCGCCCAGGCGTACCGAGGTGTCGCCGAAGCGGGTCAGGCCGAGGCCGCGTACGGGGGCGGCCAGGGCGAAGTCGCAGGCGCAGGCCACCGCCAGGGGGGCGTTGACGGCGAGGATGCCGGTCCAGCCGGGTTCCCAGATGCCGACAGGGAGGGAGCCGAGGGCCGCGAGCAGGGCGGCGCGTCCGGTGAGTGCCATCAGCGGGGGACGGGGACGTGGGCGAGGATCGCGTTGATGACCGAGTCGGCCGTGACGCCTTCCATCTCGGCCTCCGGGCGGAGCTGGACGCGATGGCGGAGTGTGGGCAGGGCGAGGGCCTTCACGTCGTCGGGAATGACGTAGTCGCGGCCGGTCAGCCAGGCCCACGCGCGGGCGGTGGCCAGGAGCGCGGTGGCGCCTCGTGGGGAGACGCCGAGGGTGAGGGACGGCGCCTCCCGGGTGGCGCGGCAGATGTCCACGACGTAGGCGGTGATCTCGGGGGAGATCGTGGTTTCGGCGACCGCGCGGCGGGCGGCCTCCAGATCGGCGGCGTTCGCGACGGGACGCACGCCGGCGGCGCGCAGGTCGCGCGGGTTGAAGCCCTCGGCGTGGCGGGTGAGGACGTCGATCTCGTCCTGGCGGGAGGGCAGGGGGATGGTCAGTTTGAGGAGGAAACGGTCCAGCTGCGCCTCGGGAAGGGGGTAGGTGCCCTCGTACTCGACCGGGTTCTGGGTCGCGGCGACCAGGAAGGGGTCGGGCAGCGGGCGGGGGGCGCCGTCGACCGTGACCTGGCGTTCCTCCATGGCCTCCAGGAGGGAGGACTGGGTCTTCGGGGGCGTGCGGTTGATCTCGTCCGCGAGGAGGAGGTTGGTGAAGACCGGGCCGGGCTGGAAGGAGAACTCGGCGGTGCGGGCGTCGTAGACCAGGGAGCCGGTGACGTCGCTCGGCATCAGGTCGGGGGTGAACTGGACGCGCTTGGTGTCGAGCTCCAGGGTGGCCGCGAGGGCGCGGACGAGGAGGGTCTTGGCGACGCCGGGGACGCCTTCGAGGAGGACGTGGCCGCGGCAGAGCAGGGCGACGACGAGACCGGTCACCGCGGGGTCCTGGCCGACCACGGCCTTGGCGATCTCGGCCCGCAGGGCTTCCAGGGAGGCCCGGGCGGCGGCCGGGTCCCCGGTGTGCGCGGCGTTGTCAGTGGTCGGGTCCATCATGGACGGCGTACCTCTCTTTCGAGGGCGTCGAGGCGGTCGGCGAGCTGGATGAGTGCTGTGTCGTCGCCCGGGGGCGGGCCGAAGAGGAGGGTGTGCAGAGACTGTCCGTCGCCCCGGAGGTGGGCGGACAGCGCGGGGAGCAGGGTCTCGGACGCGTGCGCCTGGGACACGGGAATGCCCACGAGGGGGGCGAGGCGCGTGCGGGTGGCGGAGCGAAGAGCGGTGGCCGCGCGGTCGCGGGCGTTCGCCTTGCGGTAGAGGCGGGCGCGGCCTTCGACGGTTTCGGAGGCGCGGATCGCCACGGGGAGTCTCTCGGGCACCAGGGGGCCGAGTCGGCGTGCCCGCCACAGGGCGGCCAGGGCTGCCGCGATGAAGAGCTGCAGGGTGCCCCACAGCCAGCCGGAGGGGAGCAGCTCGAAGAAGCCCCTCTCCTCCTCCTCTTCGGAGGAGGTGTCGGCGAGCGAGGGGAGGTACCAGACCAGATGGGGGCGGGAGCCGAGGAGCTGGAGGGCGAGCGAGGCGTTGCCGTGCTCGTCGAGACGGTCGTTGAGAAGGATGTCGGGGGCGCCGAGGAGGACGGTGTCGCCGTCGCCGGAGGGGTCCGGGATGCGCAGCAGGGTGGCGAGGCGCTTGCTGGGGTAGCACTCGTCGGCGGTGAGGTGGGTGTTGGTGTAGCGGATGCCGCCCAGGTCGGCGGTGCCCGCGCGGCGGGCGGCGGGCAGGTCGCAGTCGGGGGAGAGGGTGGAGCCGAAGCTGGTGGCCGGGTCGGCGGTGACACCGGGGACGAGCCGTTCCACGGAGGCGCTGCCGGCGGAGACCAGGACGGTGCGGCCGCCGGAGCCGGTGACGGCGGAGTGCAGCCGGGACTGCTGTGGCCCGGTCAGGAGATCGGGGACGGCGACCAGGAGGGTCGTGTCGGGGCCGGCCGCGGCGGTGGCCTGGTCGAGGGTGGTGACCACGCGCGTGTCCACACCGCGGTCGGCGAGGAGTTCGGCGACGGCGCGGCTGCCGTAGGGGTCGGCGGAGCGCGGGTCGAGTTCGCCGTGCCGGGTGTCGGAGCGGACCACGGCGATGGCGACGGCCGCCGCGATCAGCAGCACCAGTGCCAGGGCGATGCCTCGCGTACGGGACCACACCTGGCGGGCGGTGGGCGAGGTCGAGGTGGGCGGGGGTGTGACCTCGGTCGTCATCCGGCGGCTCCCTGGCGGGCGTGGGCCTCCGTGCTGCGGGTGCTGTCGTCGGCCGCGAGGTGCGGTGTGGCGCGTTCCAGGTCGCGGTCGAGTTCGGCGAGCTGTCGGTACGACTGCTCCGCGGCGATTCGGCCGCCGTATGTGACGTCGTCGAAGGCGCGGGCGGCGGTGTGCAGCCGGGCGGTGTGGGCGGGCAGGACGCGGCCGGCCTCCGCGGCGGCCTCGTCGGCGGTGCGGCCGGGACGGAGGTCCAGCAGGGCGCGTTCCTCCAGGGCGCGGACGACGGCCCGCATGCGTTCCTGGACGGCCTGGCTCCAGTGGCCCTGGGCGGCGTGCGCCTCGGCGGCCGAGCGGTGTTCGGCGGCGCTGCGGGGGCGGTCCTCGAACAGGGCGGGGGCCGAGGTCGGCCGGCGGCGTGGAGTGCCCAGGCGCCACCACAGGGCCCCCAGGACGGCGATCACCGCCGCGACGATGACGACCAGGCCGAGTGCGCCGCCGGGGGTGGCGGTGGAGGCGGCGCCGAACAGCTTGCCGACCCATTCCCAGAAGGCGTTGAGGGCCTGCTGGAACCAGCTGGGGTCGTTCTCGTGGTACATGCCTTTGGACAGTTCGCGCCGTGCCGCCTCCCGCGCGGGGTCGCGCGGGAGGGTGACGGGCGGCTCGTCGTCGCCGCGCAGCGACAGGCGCACGGCCGTGTCGGCGGCTGCGGGCAGCGCCTGTACGGATGTGAGAACTCCCCCCGTGACGGTCACGCCATCAACTCCCCGGGGTGGTGCCGGGACCGGGGCCCTGGACGCCGGTGGCGCGGACCAGTTCGAGGTCGAGTGCCTCGCGGCGGATGCGCTGGTCGACGTAGAGGAGCACGGTGACACCGGCCGTGATCGGGAACGTGAGCATGGCGCCGATGACCGAGCCGATGCCGCTGACGATGAGGAACGTCCAGCCCATGTCGCCGCCGGCGCTGTTGAGGAAGCCGGAGACGCCGTCGCCGCCGACGGCCGCGGCGAGGAAGGTGAAGGGGATGACGATGATCGACGCGACGACGTTCGCGATGATCGTCGCGAGCAGCTGGATGCCGAAGACGCGCCACCAGGAGCCGCGCACCAGTTTCGCGGAGCGGCTCATCGCCTTCAGGATGCCCTGCTTCTCCAGCATCAGGGCGGGCGAGGCCAGCGACAGGCGGACCATGAGCCACACGGTGACGACAACGGCGCCGATCAGGCCCAGGACGGTGAGGGCGACGCCCGGCCCGCCGCCCGCGGTGAGGGTGACGAGGAACCCGGGCAGCGCGCCGACGGCCATGATGCCGACGGTGATGAGCAGCAGCAGGCAGATCAGGCCGAACAGCTTGACGATCCGGGGGCGGGCGTCGCGCCAGGCCTCGCCGGTGCTGACCGACCTGCCGAGTACCGCGCGGCTGGTGACGGTCGTGAGCAGGGCGGTGGCGGCGACGGTGCCGATCAGGGTGATCAGGAAGACCACGCCGGAGTTGAGCAGGGAGTCGCCCATGGCGTCGGTCAGTTCGTCGAGGGTGGCGCTGGGGTCGTTGAGCACCGCGGTGCTGGAGGAGTCCAGGGCGAGGCCCCGGAGCAGCACGACGACGATCTCGGTGAGGACGGCGACGGCCAGCGAGATGCCGAGGACCGTGCGCCAGTAGGTGCGCATGGTGGAGACGGCACCGTCGAGGATCTCGCCCACGCCGAGCGGGCGGAGCGGGATGACGCCGGGCTTGGCCGCGGGCGGGGGGCCGCCCCAGCCGCCGCCCCAGTTGCCGTATCCGCCGGGGCCTCCGTAACCGCCGGGGCCACCGGGCGGCGGGGCGCCCCAGCCCGGTCCGGGCGGCGGGGGAGCCTGGCCGGGGGCCGTGGGGCCGGGCGGGCCGACGGGTGCGGACCACTGGCCGGGCGGCGGCTGCTCCTTCGACCACTTCACGCCCGGGTCCTGAGGGGCCTGGCCCGGCTGCTGGGGCTGGTCGGCTGGGGGCTGGGGGCCTGGACGGCCGGCGGGTCCGGCAGGACCGGACGCGCCCGGTCCCTGTCCCTCGGACGGGGCGGATCCGGGCGAGGCCCAGCCCGGAGTGTCGTTCATCGTCGCTCCTTCACGGTGCCCGTCCGCGGTCGCGGCGGCAGCTTGGCAGCCATCGTGCCATGGGGTGGTCATCGACTGACCTGCCGAGGTGAGGGCTGCATGCCTTCAATTGTCCGCGCGACAGGGGGCAGACTGGCTGCATGGCTGATCAGTACGCGCACAGCGGCGACAACAACCGGCCGACCGAGATCCCTGCGCTGCGCTGGGAAGAGCCCCCCGAAGGCCCCGTGCTGGTCCTGCTCGACCAGACGAGGCTGCCGGCCGAGGAGGTCGAACTCGTCTGTACGGATGCGCCGGCGCTGGTGGAGGCGATCCGCTCGCTCGCCGTGCGCGGTGCCCCTCTGCTGGGCGTCGCGGGAGCCTACGGTGTCGCGCTCGCCGCCGTACGGGGCTACGACGTGGACGAGGCGGCGGCGGCGCTGGAGAGCGCCCGGCCCACCGCGGTGAACCTCGCCGTCGGCGTACGCCGGGCGCACTCCGCCCACCAGGCCGCCCTCGCCCGCGGCGGGGACATCCGGCAGGCGGCCGGGGCCGCGCTGGCCGCGGCACGACAGCTGCACCGGGAGGACGCCGAGGCCAGTGCCCGGATGGCCGGGCACGGGCTGGCGCTCCTCGACGAGCTGATGTCCGGCGGCGGGCACCGGATCCTCACGCACTGCAACACCGGTTCGCTGGTGTCGGGCGGCGAGGGGACGGCGTTCGCGGTGGCGCTGGCGGCGCACCGGGCGGGGCGGCTCCGGCGCCTGTGGGTGGACGAAACGCGTCCGTTGCTGCAAGGTGCTCGCCTGACGGCATACGAGGCGGCACGCAGCGGCATGGCGTACACCCTGCTCACCGACAACGCGGCGGGATCGCTGTTCGCGGCGGGCGAGGTGGACGCGGTGCTCGTCGGCGCGGACCGCATCGCGGCCGACGGCTCGGTGGCGAACAAGGTGGGGAGCTATCCGCTCGCGGTGCTCGCGCGGTACCACCATGTGCCGTTCATCGTGGTGGCACCGGTGACGACGGTGGATCCCCGGACGCCGGACGGGGCGTCCATCGAGGTGGAGCAGCGCCCCGGGCACGAGGTGACGGAGGTCACGGCACCGCAGGTGCCGGTGGCCGGAAGGGAAGCAGGAGGAGGGATTCCGGTGGCGCCCCTGGGGACCCAGGCGTACAACCCGGCGTTCGACGTGACACCGCCGGAGCTGGTGACGGCGATCGTCACCGAGGAAGGTGTCGTTTCGCCCGTGACGGCCGACGCTCTGGCCTCGCTGTGTGCCAGGTCACGCCAGGTCACGATGAGCTAATGGGATGATGTCGTTTATGAAGGGACGAGTCCTTGTCGTCGACGACGACAGCGCACTGGCCGAGATGCTCGGCATCGTGTTGCGCGGTGAAGGTTTTGAGCCGTCTTTCGTAGCCGACGGCGACAAGGCGCTGGCCGCTTTCCGGGAGACCAAGCCCGATCTGGTGCTCCTGGACCTGATGCTGCCCGGCCGGGACGGCATCGAGGTGTGCCGCCTGATCAGGGCGGAGTCCGGGGTGCCGATCGTGATGCTGACGGCGAAGAGCGACACCGTCGATGTCGTGGTGGGCCTGGAGTCCGGGGCCGACGACTACATCGTCAAGCCGTTCAAGCCGAAGGAGCTAGTGGCCCGTATCCGGGCCCGGCTGCGCAGGTCGGAGGAGCCGGCGCCGGAGCAGCTCGCCATCGGCGACCTGGTGATCGACGTGGCCGGGCACTCCGTGAAGCGGGAGGGGCAGTCGATCGCGCTGACGCCGCTGGAGTTCGACCTGCTGGTCGCGCTCGCCCGCAAGCCGTGGCAGGTGTTCACGCGTGAGGTGCTGCTGGAGCAGGTCTGGGGCTACCGCCACGCGGCGGACACCCGGCTGGTGAACGTGCACGTGCAGCGGCTGCGCTCCAAGATCGAGAAGGACCCGGAGAAGCCGGAGATCGTGGTGACCGTCCGTGGGGTCGGATACAAGGCAGGACCGAGCTGACATGTCCGGGGACAGTGCCGCTTCGGCGTCCGGCCTGCCCGGGGGCCGGCCGGGGCGGCCTGTCGGCCGGAAGACCCGGGGCTCCCGCTGGGGGCGCCTGCTCGACGGCGGGCTGCTGCAGGGCGGGGTCCAGGGCAGCCCGGTGATCCGGCTGTTCGCGCGCTGGGTGCGCCGGCCGTTGCTGCCCGTCATGCGGCTGTGGCGGCGCAACATCCAGCTCAAGGTCGTCGTGACCACGCTGCTGATGTCGCTGGGCGTGGTCCTGCTACTGGGCTTCGTCGTCATCGGCCAGGTGCGCAACGGTCTGCTGGACGCCAAGGTGAAGGCGTCGCAGAGCCAGGCCACCGGCGGGTTCGCGGTGGCCAAACAGCAGGCCGAGGAGGCCGTGAGCGTCACGGGCGACGACGGCGCGGCGGTGGACGGCCGTTCCTCGCAGAGCGTCATCCAGTGGATGAGCGACCTCGTGGAGTCGCTTTCCAGCGGCGGACAGGGCGCCTTCGACGTGGTGACCCTGCCCGCGGGCGACCAGAGCGGCAGCGGGCGCGGACCGCGCGCCTCCGGTGAGGTCAATCCGACGGCCAGTGTGCCGACGGCGCTGCGGGAGAGGATCGACGCCAGCGGGTCGGCGGCCCAGAGCTACACGCGCATCGTCTACGACACCAGGAAGGAATCCCAGCCCGGTCTGGTCATCGGCAAGCAGGTCAACGACCCCAACAGGGACCCGTACCAGCTGTACTACCTCTTCCCGCTCACTCAGGAGGAGAAGTCGCTGAGCCTGGTCAAGGGCACCCTGGCGACCGCCGGGCTGTTCGTCGTCGTCCTCCTCGGGGCGATCGCCTGGCTCGTGGTGCGCCAGGTCGTCACGCCGGTGCGGATGGCGGCCGGGATCGCCGAGCGGCTGTCCGCGGGGCGGCTGCAGGAGCGGATGAAGGTCACCGGCGAGGACGACATCGCGCGGCTCGGCGAGGCCTTCAACAAGATGGCGCAGAACCTCCAGCTGAAGATCAATCAGCTCGAGGACCTGTCGCGGATGCAGCGCCGGTTCGTCTCGGACGTGTCGCACGAGCTGCGCACCCCGCTGACGACGGTGCGGATGGCCGCGGACGTCATCCACGAGGCGCGGGAGGACTTCGACCCGGTGACCGCGCGGTCGGCGGAGCTGCTCGCCGACCAGCTGGACCGGTTCGAGTCGCTGCTCGCGGACCTGCTGGAGATCAGCCGCTTCGACGCGGGCGCGGCGGCGCTGGAAGCGGAGCCGATAGACCTGCGCGAGGCCGTACGGCGGGTGGTCAGCGGGGCGGAGCCGCTCGCCGAGCGCAAGGGCACGAGGATCAGGGTCGTCGGCGACCAGCAGCCCGTCGTCGCCGAGGCGGACGCGCGGCGCGTGGAGCGCGTGCTGCGGAACCTGGTCGTCAACGCGGTGGAGCACGGTGAGGGCAGGGACGTCGTCGTCAAGCTCGCCGCGGCCGGCGGGGCGGTCGCGGTGGCGGTGCGCGACTACGGCGTCGGCCTCAAGCCCGGTGAGGCCACCCGGGTCTTCAGCCGCTTCTGGCGGGCCGACCCGGCACGCGCGCGTACCACCGGTGGTACGGGGCTGGGGCTGTCCATCGCCCTGGAGGACGCGCGGCTGCACGGCGGCTGGCTCCAGGCGTGGGGCGAGCCGGGCGGCGGCTCGCAGTTCCGGCTGACGCTGCCCAGGACCGCGGACGAGCCGCTGAGGGGGTCGCCGATACCGCTGGAGCCCAAGGACTCGCGGCGCGACCGAGGTCCGGACGACGCCGGTCTGCCGCGCGGCGGCGGGGGCGGCGAGAAGCACGCGACGGTGCCGGCACGGCAGCCGGGCGCCGACGTGGCGGCGCGGGATCCGTTCGCGCTGAGGCCGGCCCCCGCCGCCCCGACGGCCGACCCCACCGCACTGCCCGGCAACGGGGCACGCGTGGTGGCCCGGCCGGCGCGAACGGGCGGTACGCGGAGCGGGAGCGCGGCCGCCGATGACGGGTTCCCGGAGGTCGACGACGGTGCGGGGCCGGGGGCGGACGAAGGCCGTGGCCGGGGTCCGGAGGCCGGCCGGGAGCCGGAGCGCGGGACCGGGGCGGCCGGCGGCGAGGGCGGCCGGAGTGGGGCGCGGGATGTGGACACGGACGGGAAGGCTTCGAGTGGGCAGCGGTGAGCGCGGCCGGGGTATGCCGGCGCGGACGGTGGCGTGCGCGGCCAGTGGGGTGATTCTGCTGGCCGGGTGCGCCTCGATGCCCGACAACGGGGATCTGCGGGGCGTCGAGTCGACGCCCCGGCAGGACGCGCAGGTGCGGGTGTTCGCCATGCCGCCCAGTGAGGACGCCACCCCCACGCAGATCGTGCAGGGCTTCCTGGAGGCGCTGACCAGTGACGACCCCGACTACAAGACCGCGCGCCAGTACCTGACTCGTGAGGCGGCGAAGACCTGGAAGCCGGAGCTGTCCACCACCGTGCTGTCGGACGGGCCGGGCGCCCAGGTCGACAGCCCGGACCGGCAGGACACGGGCTCCCTGTCCTACACGCTGACCGGGACCAAGGTGGCCACGGTGGACGCGCAGCAGTCGTACGCGCCGGCCTCCGGTTCCTACGACGAGCTGGTGCACCTCACGAAGGACGCGAGGACCGGGCAGTGGCGCATCGACACGGTGCCGCAGGGCGTCGTCATGGGCAGGTCGGACTTCCAGCGCAACTACATGTCCGTCAACAAGTACTACTTCGCTTCGGACCACGCGGGATCGCCGCCGATGACGGTCGCCGACCCCGTCTACGTGCGCAGTCACGTGGACCCCACGACCCAGATGGTGCGCTCCCTCATCGAAGGGCCCACGGCCTGGCTGGACCCCGCCGTCAGGACCGGCTTCCCCGCGGGGACGGCGTTGCGGAAGGGCGCCGGCCCGCTGACCCCGGACGACCGCGGCAGGCTGACCGTGCCGCTCAACGACAAGGCGGCCGAGGACGGCGCCGACCGGTGCGAGGAGATGGCGGCCCAGCTGCTGTTCACGCTGCGCACGCTCAGCCCCGCGGTGGACGAGGTCGAGCTGCGGGCCGACGGCGAGCAGCTGTGCTCGCTCGCCCGGGAGGGCGCCGAGACCGTGGCCACCCGGGGGGCGCTGGGTCGGCCCGATTACCTGTACTTCGTCGACGACAAGGGCCGGCTCGTGCGCATCACGGCGGGCAGCGGCGACACCGAGCCCGCGCCGGTGCCCGGGGCGCTGGGCGAGGGCGAGAAGGCGCTGCGGTCGGTGGCGGTCGCCCGGGACGAGCGGACCGCGGCCGGGGTCGCGCTCGACGGCAGGTCGCTGTTCGTCGCCTCGCTGGTGTCGGGGAGTTCCTCCGGGGAGCCCGTGCTGCGCAGCTCGGGCAGGACCGAGGCGGACAGGCTGACCACGCCCAGCTGGGACGCGCAGGGCGGACTGTGGGTGGCCGACAAGGACCCCGCCGATCCGCGGCTGTACCTCCTGGAGGAAGGCGCGCAGGAGCCGGTCCAGGTACGGACACCGGGGCTGGAGGGCCGTGTACGGGCGGTCAGGGTGGCCGCCGACGGGGTGCGGATCGCGCTCGTCGTGGAGAAGGGCGACCGGAGTTCCCTGGTGATCGGGCGGATCGACCGGAACGGCGGGACGGGCGAGCGGCCGGCGGTCACCGTGCTGGACCCGCGCTCCGCGACGCCGGAGCTGGAGCAGGTCACGGCCATGTCCTGGGCCGGGGACAGCCGGCTCGTGGTGGTCGGCCGCGAGCAGGGAGGGGTGGAGCAGATGAAGTACGTCGAGGTCGACGGCTCCACGCCGGACGTACCGCCGCCCGCCGCCCTGACCGGCGTCGAGGCCGTCACCGCCGCCGAGGACGAGCAGACGCCGCTGACGGCCTACTCGGTGGACGGGATCGTACGGCTGCCCTCGGGGGCGCAGTGGCAGAAGATCACGGAGGGGACCGCGCCGGTCTATCCGGGGTGAGCCGGGCCCGTCCCCCGAGTTATCCACAGGGGTGGCCGGGTGTGACGGGCGTTGGCACAGTGGTCCCATGCGGGACTGGTGGCGGGACCTCACCGACCTGGTGCTTCCGGCCGAGTGCGGCGGCTGCGGCAGACCTCGTACGGTGCTCTGCGCCCGGTGCCGCACGGCGCTGGGCGGGGCCGTGCCGTGCCGGGTGCGGCCGGTGCCCGAGCCGGCCGGGCTGCCGTCGGTGCACGCGGCGGCCCGGTACGCGGACGAGGTACGCGCCACGCTGCTGGCCCACAAGGAGCGTGGCGCCCTGACCCTCTCCGGACCGCTCGGCGAGGCGCTGGCGGGAGCGGTGCGGGCGGGACTGGGAGCGGTCCGCGCGCCGGGCGCGGGCGGCTCGGTGCTGCTCGTCCCCGTACCCTCCGCACGGCGGGCGGTGCGGGCGCGCGGGCATGATCCCGTCCGGCGGATCGCGTACGCGGCGGCGGGTGAGCTGCGGCGGGCGGGGGTACCCGCACATGTGCTTCCCGCGCTGCGGCAGCGACGGGGCGTGGCCGATCAGTCGGGGCTCGACGCCCGGCAGCGGCTGGCCAATCTCGCGGGCGCGCTGACGGTGGCCCCGGGCTGCGGCCGGCTGCTCTCGGCAGGCCGGGTCGTCCTGGTCGACGACCTGATGACGACCGGGGCGTCGCTGGCCGAGGCGGCGCGTGCCGTACGGGCGCGGTCGTGGGTCGGGTCGCCGGGCCGGGGCGCCGGATCGAATTTTTCGGGGCCCGCGTCCGTGTACTGGGGAGAGACGCGGGAAAGGAGAGGGGAACAGCGGAACGGACCAGTTCAACAGCGGGCGGGCCGGCGGTCCGGCCGGCCGTCGGCCACGGCGGGCGCGGACAGCGCCGACGGCGTCATCGGCGGAATGTGCGCCGCCGTCGTCGCGGCGTCTCCGGACGTTTTCGAAACAAACCGGAACTGACTGAGAACGTGCGTCGTTGAAGGTAATGAGAAGGGCAATTCAGCAGGATGGAGGTAAAGCGCGGTAGAGGGTGACGGCATCCGTCCGAGCGAGATATGTTCGGTCGTGAGGGAAAGCCGCAGGCCACACCTCTCGAATCCGATTACCGTGCTGCGAGTTTTTCGTTATCACCCGCGCCGGTGAAGTGGAGATCTCGCCCATGGGGGAGGAGGTGGACGTCACCGAGTCCGAGGTTCCGGGTGTCACCGGAATCTGGTGCGAAAGGGAGGCGCTCCGCATCGAGGCGGAGCGATCCGGGAACGGAGTTCTGCGTGGACATCGTCGTCAAGGGCCGCAAGACCGAGGTGCCCGAGCGGTTCCGGAAGCACGTGGCCGAGAAGCTGAAGCTGGAGAAGATCCAGAAGCTCGACGGCAAGGTGATCAGCCTCGACGTCGAGGTGTCCAAGGAGCCCAACCCCCGACAGGCCGACCGCTGCGACCGGGTGGAGATCACGCTCCGCTCCCGCGGTCCGGTGATCCGGGCGGAGGCAGCGGCGAGCGACCCGTACGCGGCGCTCGATCTGGCGGCGGAGAAGCTGGACGCCCGGCTGCGCAAGCAGCACGACAAGCGTTTCTCGCGACGTGGTGCGCGCAGGATCTCGGCCGCCGAGGTCCCCGACCACGTCCCGGGCGCGGCGACGCTCAACGGGGTCGGTGGAAGCTCCACCGCGGAAGAGCAGGAAGCCGTCCCGACCAAGAGGATCGGCTCCCTGGAAGTCCAGGGCGACGGCCCCCTGATCGTCCGTGAGAAGACCCACGTGGCAGCGCCCATGACCCTCGACCAGGCTCTCTACGAGATGGAGCTGGTCGGGCACGACTTCTATCTCTTCATCGACTCCGAGACCAAGGAGCCCAGCGTCGTCTACCGGCGGCACGCCTACGACTACGGCGTGATTCACCTCAGTACGGACACGATGGTCGCCCAGACACAGTCCCCCGAGGCGGGCGGGACGCTCGGCGGCTGACCCGCCGTGTGACGGCTGAGCCGGTGGTGCCCCTGGTGCGCGTGTGCGCCCCCAGGGGCACCGGTGTGCGACCACTCGGCGCGCACACCGGCGCCCCGGTGTCGGCCAGGCATGGAATCATGGCCGCAGCGGCCCAACCGGTGGGCCGTTGCCTTGGGTTGGCGATGGTCAGGACCACAGGCCACAGCCTTCAGGGGGAGGAACGATGGCGGACAGCTTCGGACTGATGCGTGACGCGGGCGCCGACGAGGGCGTCGTCGGCATGGGCCCGGACGCGGACACTCCACGCAAGGAGCCGATCAGAGTCCTTGTGGTGGACGATCATGCGCTGTTCCGCCGCGGACTGGAGATCGTGCTCGCGGCCGAGGAGGACATCCGGGTCATCGGCGAGGCCGGGGACGGCGCCGAGGCGGTGGAGAAGGCGGCCGACCTGCTGCCCGACATCATCCTGATGGACGTGCGGATGCCCAAGCGGGGCGGGATCGAGGCGTGCACCTCCATCAAGGAGGTCGCTCCCAGCGCGAAGATCATCATGCTGACGATCAGCGACGAGGAAGCCGATCTCTACGACGCCATCAAAGCGGGGGCGACCGGTTATCTCCTCAAGGAGATCTCCACGGACGAGGTGGCCACCGCCATCCGCGCGGTGGCCGACGGACAGTCGCAGATCAGCCCGTCCATGGCGTCGAAACTGCTCACCGAGTTCAAGTCGATGATCCAGCGCACCGACGAGCGCCGACTGGTGCCCGCGCCCCGGCTGACGGACCGTGAACTCGAAGTCCTCAAGCTGGTGGCCACGGGGATGAACAACCGCGACATCGCCAAGGAACTGTTCATCTCCGAGAACACCGTGAAGAACCATGTGCGCAACATCCTGGAGAAGCTCCAGCTGCACTCCAGGATGGAGGCGGTGGTCTACGCGATGCGGGAGAAGATCCTCGAGATCCGGTGACGGCCACCCCGCGTCAGCCGAGGACCCGGGCGAGCTCCAGGGTGAGGGCTTCGCGCAGCTCCGGTGCGTCGACCCGCTCCACGCGCACGTCCGTGCAGTCCACCCAGCCCGCGGCCTCCACCAGGGCCCGGGCCACGGCGGGGACCGCCTTGCGGCCGTCCAGCGTGACCTGCTTGGCCACCAGCGTGCGGCCCTCACGGGCCGGGTCGACCCGGCCGACGAGCCGGCCGCCCGCGAGGACGGGCATCGCGAAGTAGCCGTGCACCCGCTTGGGCTTGGGGACGTAGGCCTCCAGGCGGTGGGTGAAGCCGAAGATCCGCTCCGTGCGCGCCCGTTCCCAGACGAGGGAGTCGAACGGGGACAGCAGCGTCGTACGGTGCCGGCCGCGCGGCGGTGTCGCCAGGGCCGCCGGGTCGGCCCAGGCCGGCTTGGACCAGCCCTCCACCGTGACCGGGACCAGACCCGAGCCGTCGATCACCGCGTCGACCTGCTCGCCCTTGAGGCGGTGGTAGTCGGCGATGTCCGCGCGCGTGCCCACGCCGAGGGACCGGCCGACCAGACGGACCAGACGGCGCAGGCACTCGGCGTCGTCCAGCTCGTCGTGCAGCAGCTCCGCGGGGATCGCCCGCTCGGCGAGGTCGTAGACCCGCTTCCAGCCGCGGCGCTCGACGCACACCACCTCGCCGTACATCAGGGCGCGCTCGACGGCGATCTTGGTGCCGGACCAGTCCCACCACTCGCTGGTGCGCTTGGCGCCGCCCAGCTCCGTGGCCGTCAGGGGGCCCTCCGCGCGGAGCTGCTCGATCACCTGGTCGTAGGCGCCGTCGGGGAGCTCGTGGTTCCAGAGCGGGCGGGCGCGGTAGGCGCGGCGGCGGAAGGCGAAGTGGGGCCACTCCTCGACGGGGAGGATGCACGCGGCGTGCGACCAGTACTCGAACGCGTGCGGCGGCCGGTCCTCCTGCTTCCAGTACGCCTCCTCGACGGTCCGGCGCCCCACGGCGCCCAGACGGGCGTACGGGATGAGTTCGTGGGAGCGGGCGAGGACGGAGATGGTGTCGAGCTGCACCGCGCCCAGACGGCGGAGGACGCCCCGGACGCCCGAGCGGCGGTCCGGGGCGCCGAGGAAGCCCTGGGCCCGCAGGACGATGCGGCGGGCCTCGTCTGCCGTCAGTTCCGTGGTGGGACGCGGAAGGGTCGTCATGCGTCCGCACGATAGAGGGCGACACTGACAACGGCGGAGGGGCCGGGTTCACCCCGGCCCGGGAAGGTAGGGCGTCGTGGAGGGAAGGCCCAGGTCGGACGGGAGCAGGGAGCCCACCCAGCCGTCCCGCAGCACTCCCTTGTTGCTGAGCGAGGAACGCAGGACGCCCTCGATGGTGAAGCCCGCGCGCTCCGCCACCGCGCGGGAGGCGACGTTGCCCACCTCCGCGCGCCACTCCACACGGTCGACCGACATCCGGGTGAAGGCCCAGCGGGAGGCGGCGAGGGCGGCCTCGGTGGTGTAGCCGTTGCCGCGGTGCTCCTTCGCGCCCCAGAAGCCGATCTCGGCCGTCCCGAGGGAGCGCATGGTGAGGCTGAGCATGCCCGTGAGCTCCCCGGTGGGCAGGAAGACGCCGAAGGTGAACATCGAGCCGTCCGCCCACCCCTCGGGAGCGATCTGCTCGGTGAAACCCCGCGCGTGCTCCGGGAGGTACGGGGAGGGGATCGTGGTCCAGCGCCGGATGTCCGGGTCCTGGCAGATCGCGTACACGGCGTCGGTCTCCTGCGGGCCGACCGTGCGCAGCAGGAGGCGGTCGGTGGTGAGCGTGACGGGTTCCATCGGCCGATTCTGCTCACGCGGGGGGAACGGCGCCATCTCTTTCGCGGTGCGTGAGGCGGTGATCACCCTTCGTGCGATTCGCCGGCGCGGGGCGGCACCATCCGGGGGGCCCGGACGTTGTCCTTTCGAGGCGGCCGTGGAACGGATGGGAAGCGGCCGACGGTCACCCCCGCGGCAGGCCTCCCGGCGTGGCGGGGTCCTCGCATACGATGGCCGTTGCCCAGTCAGTGAAATGGAAACCGACCGTCCCAGGCCCGACCGGCAAGGAGACCAACCCCCGTGTCCGTCCTCTCGAAGATCATGCGTGCAGGCGAAGGCAAGATCCTGCGCAAGCTGCACCGCATCGCGGACCAGGTCAACTCCATCGAAGAGGACTTCGAAGGCCTCTCCGACGCCGAGCTGCGGGCCCTCACCGATGAGTACAAGCAGCGGTACGCCGACGGTGAGAGCCTGGACGATCTGCTCCCCGAGGCTTTCGCCACCGTCCGTGAGGCCGCCAGGCGCGTCCTGGGCCAGCGGCACTACGACGTCCAGATCATGGGCGGCACCGCCCTGCACATGGGCTATGTGGCCGAGATGAAGACCGGTGAGGGCAAGACCCTCGTCGGCACCCTGCCCGCCTATCTGAACGCCCTGTCCGGTGAGGGCGTCCACATCATCACGGTCAACGACTACCTGGCCGAGCGCGACTCCGAGATGATGGGCCGCGTCCACCGCTTCCTCGGCCTGAGCGTCGGCTGCATCCTCGCCAGCATGACGCCGGCCCAGCGCCGCGAGCAGTACGCCTGTGACATCACCTACGGCACGAACAACGAGTTCGGCTTCGACTACCTGCGCGACAACATGGCGTGGTCCAAGGAGGAGCTCGTCCAGCGCGGGCACAACTTCGCCATCGTCGACGAGGTCGACTCCATCCTCATCGACGAGGCCCGTACGCCGCTGATCATCTCCGGCCCGGCCGACCAGGCCACCAAGTGGTACGGCGACTTCGCCAAGTTGGTCAAGCGCCTCAAGCGCGGCGAGCCCGGCAACCCGCTCAAGGGCATCGAGGAGACCGGCGACTACGAGGTGGACGAGAAGAAGCGCACGGTCGCCATCCACGAGTCCGGTGTCGCCAAGGTCGAGGACTGGCTGGGCATCGACAACCTGTACGAGTCGGTGAACACCCCGCTCGTGGGCTACCTGAACAACGCCATCAAGGCCAAGGAGCTCTTCAAGAAGGACAAGGACTACGTCATCATCGATGACGAAGTCATGATCGTGGACGAGCACACCGGCCGTATCCTCGCCGGCCGCCGTTACAACGAGGGCATGCACCAGGCCATCGAGGCCAAGGAAGCGGTGCCGATCAAGGACGAGAACCAGACGCTCGCCACGATCACGCTCCAGAACTTCTTCCGCCTCTACAAGCGCCACGACCACAACGGCAAGGAGATGCCGGGCCTGTCCGGCATGACCGGTACGGCGATGACCGAGGCCGCCGAGTTCCACCAGATCTACAAGCTCGGCGTGGTGCCCATCCCGACCAACCGGCCGATGGTGCGCAAGGACCAGTCGGACCTGATCTACCGCACCGAGGTCGCCAAGTTCGAGGCGGTCGTCGACGACATCGAGGAGAAGCACCGCAAGGGGCAGCCGATCCTCGTCGGCACCACCTCGGTGGAGAAGTCCGAGTACCTCTCCCAGCAGCTCAGCAAGCGTGGCATCCAGCACGAGGTGCTGAACGCCAAGCAGCACGAGCGCGAGGCGCAGATCGTCGCCCAGGCCGGCCGCAAGGGCGCCGTCACCGTGGCCACGAACATGGCCGGCCGCGGTACGGACATCAAGCTCGGCGGCAACCCCGAGGACCTCGCCGAGGCGGAGCTGCGTCAGCGCGGCCTCGACCCCGAGGAGCACATCGAGGAGTGGGCGCATGCCCTGCCCGAGGCGCTCGAGCGTGCCGAGGAGGCGGTCAAGGCCGAGAAGGAGGAGGTCGAGAAGATCGGCGGCCTCTACGTCCTGGGCACCGAGCGGCACGAGTCGCGGCGCATCGACAACCAGCTGCGTGGTCGTTCCGGCCGTCAGGGCGACCCCGGCGAGTCCCGCTTCTACCTCTCGCTCGGTGACGACCTGATGCGGCTGTTCAAGGCCCAGATGGTCGAGCGCGTGATGTCCATGGCGAACGTGCCGGACGACGTGCCGATCGAGAACAAGATGGTCACGCGCGCGATCGCGTCCGCCCAGTCGCAGGTGGAGACGCAGAACTTCGAGACGCGCAAGAACGTCCTGAAGTACGACGAGGTCCTCAACCGGCAGCGTGAGGTCATCTACGGTGAGCGGCGCCGTGTCCTGGAGGGCGAGGACCTGCAGGAGCAGATCCAGCACTTCATGGACGACACCATCGACGCCTACGTCCAGGCGGAGACCGCCGAGGGCTTCCCCGAGGACTGGGACCTGGACCGGCTGTGGGGCGCGTTCAGGCAGCTGTACCCGGTGAGCGTCACCGTCGAGGAGCTGGAGGACGAGGCCGGCGACCGGGCCGGGCTGACGGCCGAGTTCATCTCCGAGTCCATCAAGGACGACATCCGCGCGCAGTACGAGGCCCGTGAGGCGCAGCTCGGTTCCGAGATCATGCGTGAGCTGGAGCGCCGGGTCGTGCTGTCGGTCCTGGACCGCAAGTGGCGTGAGCACCTCTACGAGATGGACTACCTCCAGGAGGGCATCGGCCTGCGCGCGATGGCGCAGAAGGACCCGCTGGTCGAGTACCAGCGCGAGGGCTTCGACATGTTCCAGGCCATGATGGACGGCATCAAGGAGGAGTCCGTCGGCTATCTGTTCAACCTGGAGGTCCAGGTCGAGCAGCAGGTCGAGGAGGTCCCGGTCGAGGACGTCAAGCCGGTGGCCGACCTGGAGAAGCAGGACGCGGTGCCCGCGCAGGCGGGGCCGCGCCCCGAGATCCGGGCCAAGGGGCTCGACGCCCCGCAGCGGCGGAACCTGCACTTCTCCGCGCCGACGGTGGACGGCGAGGGCGGCACCATCGAGGGCGAGTTCGCCACCGACGACGAGCCGGTGCGCTCCGAGGCGGACGGCCTCACACGCGCGGAGCGCCGCAAGCAGGCGCGGGGCGGGCGTCGCCGCAAGAAGTGAGCGGTTGTGTGAAGGCCGAGGGCCGGGCATCCCAGGGTGCCCGGCCCTCGGCCTTCACGCGTGCGCTCAGCGGGTGTCAGGGCGGTGCGCCCGCGGGCCGCCCAGTTCCACGGCGGTGCAGCGCCAGCGCAGGTCCCGGCCCTGTTCCAGCCGGAAGGCCATGGCACGCAGCCTGTCCCCGGCCCCGATCCGGGCGAACACCTCGAGGGCGCCCTCACGGGGCTCGAACCAGCCGATGTCGCGTACGACGGGACGGGCGCCCCGGGTACGCAGCGGCCCGCGCTCGGCGAGCCGCACCAACTCGTCGTAGGCCCGCCCGGCGGTGTGCCGCAGCATCGCGTGCACGGGACGCTGCCCGCTGAGAACGGCGAGCAGCAACTCGGCGAAGTGGTCGGTGGGCCCCGGCCGGGGGACGACGGGACGGAGGGGGGACCGGCCGGTGACGCGCGGGCGGGCGCCGGCCGACGGCGCCGGCGAAGCGGCCCGCCGGGCCGCGCGGGCCGGCGGACGGTTGTCGGCGGGCCGGGTCGGGAGAACCCCCGCGGCCGGCCGGCGTCCGCCGGGGGAGGGGGCGGAGAGGGCCCTGCCGGTGGGGACACGGGGTGGGGCGGTGCTCGTGGGGGACGGCCGGTTTCCGGCGGGGGACATGACGCGTGCGGTGCTTCTCGCGGGCGTGCGGGGCGTGGCGGGAGCGGCGGGGGCTGGGCGGCCCTGGGCGGGGTGGGCGGTGGGCGCGGCTCCTTCCGGGGCGGTACGGGGTGGGGCGGTGCCCGTGGGGGAGGACGGGGCGGGTGCGGGGCGGCCCGTGGGGGTGCGGGGCGCTGTGGCGGCCGCGGGGCGGCGGGGGTCTCGGCGGGTGGGGGGACGGTGCGAGGGGCGGTGCTGGGTTCTGGTCATGACCTTGTGCATGGGGACCCCGTTCGACGGGCCCGGGACGGCCGGGGAGCCGTACCGGACAGTAACTCCGTGATGGGGGATCTTGTACGGGGCCGTGCGGTGCGGTGGCAAGGAGGCGGAGGGCGGACCGGAGGGGCGGAGAGATTCACTTATCAGAGTGATCCAGACGGCCTCAGCCCTGTGCTCGCGCGGGCGCACCGGGTGAATCCCGGGACGGAGGTGGACGTGTCGGGGGGTGTGGGCGGGGACCCGATGGGGGACGCCCGCACGTATCCTGAAGGCCCTTCCGGAGCCCCGATGACACGAAAGCAGCCGATATGCGCGTCTACGTCCCCCTGACCCTCCCCGGGCTCGCCGAGGCGTACAGGACGGGTGCGCTGGGCGACGGGCCGTTCCTCGCGTACGCCGTGACGCCCGCGCTGCGCGAGTGGTACCTCTCCGACGACATCGAGGAGCTGGAGTACGCCGCGCTCAGCCGCGCCGCGCTGGCCTCCCTGCGGCTGCTGGCGGCGGACGCCGGTGCGCCGCGGCGCCGGGTCGTGGTCGCCGTGGACGTGCCCGACGCCGCCGCCTCGGCCGACCCCGACCGGGGCCTCGACCCGACCGCCCTCGGGGAGGTGCGGGTCGCCGGCGCCCTACGGCTGGCCGAGGCGGCCGCGGTGCACGTGGACGCGGCGGACGCGGAGGCGGACGTGACGGCCGCCGCCGACGCGCTGCCGGCGGCGGACCGCGGGGACGACGACGCGCAGTTCACGGTGGACGGCGCGGAGGACCACGAACTGCTGTGGTACGCCACCCAGGAGATCCCCCACCTGCTCGGCTGATCCGGGGCCCTCCCCGACGTCGGTGCGGGCGGGTACGTTCTCGGGCATGGGGATGCATACGGACGCACACATCGTCTGGGACTGGAACGGCACGCTGTTCCACGACGTCGACGCGGTCATCGGGGCGACGAACGCGGCCTTCGCCGAGCTGGGCCTGGAACCGCTCACGCTGGAACGGTATCGGGAGCTGTACTGCGTGCCGGTGCCGAAGTTCTACGAGCGGCTGATGGGGCGGCTGCCCAGCCCGGCCGAGTGGGAGCTGATGGACGCCACCTTCCACCGTCACTACACGGAGCACCACGTGCGGTGCGGGCTCGCCGAGGGCGCGGCGGAGCTGCTGGCGGGATGGGGGTCGGCCGGCCGCAGCCAGTCCATCCTCAGCCTGTACGGGCACGAGGACCTGGTCCCGCTGGTGAGGGACTTCGGCATCGAGACGCACTTCGTACGGGTCGACGGGCGGACCGGCCCCTCGGGGGGCGGCAAGGCGGAGCACATGGTGCGCCACCTTCGCGCGCTGGCCGGGGTCGACCCGGCGCGCACGGTGGTGATCGGCGACGCGGCCGACGACGCGCTGGCCGCACTGCACGTGGGGGCGCGCGCCGTCCTGTACACCGGCGGCTCCCACTGCCGCGCCAGCCTGGAGGCGGTGGGCGTCCCGGTGGTGGACACCCTGCGGGAAGCCGTGGCGGAGGCGGAGCGCCTGGCGGCCTCCTGAAGTGCGCGCACTGT
This sequence comes from Streptomyces pimonensis, assembly GCF_041380215.1. Classification (NCBI taxonomy): domain Bacteria; kingdom Bacillati; phylum Actinomycetota; class Actinomycetes; order Kitasatosporales; family Streptomycetaceae; genus Streptomyces; species Streptomyces pimonensis. Next base: position 11,348 of record NZ_JAHWZY010000054.1, on the reverse strand, counting down.
GCAGAACGTCAAAGTTCGGGACCTGGTTTTGTACACATACGGCTCATGACGGGGGGCCTGTAAGGAGCGATAGCCTTATGGCGTGATCAGCGCGATAGCTCGCGGGGGCCTCGGTGCCCCTGCTGTGCGCCCGGGTGACACGGACGACATCCGTGTCCGGGTGGCGATCGCCGGTCTTCGCGGGCGGCGCGGGGCCAAGAGGGCACCCGGGACGCGGCGCACCCCCGGGGCACAGGTGTCGCCGAGATCGGTGTCACACCCGTCGGGCGCGCTGAATTCGGCCGAGAAACCCCCGCTCCTCCTTCCTCGCGGCATAGCGTCGGTACAGACCGGACACCCTGTGTCGTACCACCGCACCACGAGGCCGGAGACCGTACTTCCTTCTACGTCACGCAACGGCGCGCGACAGGAGCCAGAGGACCATGCAGACCAAGCTGGACGAAGCCAAGGCCGAGCTGCTCGAAAGGGCGGCACGGGTAGCTGAGAACAGCCCGGCCGGGGGGAAACTGCCGACCGGGACGACGGACAAGGGCATGTCCGACCGGGACACCGTGCTCGAGTTCCTCCAGCGCTACTACCTGCACACCGCCCCGGAGGACCTGGCCGACCGCGACCCGGTCGACATCTTCGGAGCCGCCTACTCGCACTACCGGCTCGCCGAAAGCCGTCCCCAGGGCACGGCCAACGTCCGCGTCCACACCCCGACCGTCGAGGAGAACGGCTGGACCTGCAGCCACTCCGTCGTCGAGGTGGTCACCGACGACATGCCCTTCCTGGTCGACTCCGTCACCAACGAGCTGACCCGCCAGGGCCGCGGCATCCACGTCGTCATCCACCCGCAGTTCGTGGTCCGCAGGGACGTCACCGGCCAGCTGATCGAGGTGCTCAGCACCTCGGCCGGCGGCGACCTCCCGCACGACGCCCGCGACCTCCCGCACGACGCGCACGTCGAGTCCTGGATCCACGTGGAGATCGACCGCGAGACCGACCGCGGCGACCTCAAGCAGATCACCACCGACCTGCTGCGGATCCTCTCCGACGTCCGCGAGGCGGTCGAGGACTGGGGCAAGATGCGCCAGGCCGCGACCGCGCTGGCCGAGGCGCTGCCCGGCGAACCCGTCCCCGCCGACCTGCCCGCGTCGCAGGTCGAGGAGGCCCGTGAGCTGCTGCGCTGGCTCGCCGACGACCACTTCACCTTCCTCGGCTACCGCGAGTACCAGCTCCGTGAGGACGACTCGCTGGCCGCCGTCCCCGGCACCGGCCTCGGCATACTGCGCTCCGACCCGCACCACTCCGCCGACGAGGGCCACCCGGTCAGCCCGGCCTTCGAGCGGCTGCCCGCCGACGCCCGCGCCAAGGCGCGCGAGCACAAGGTGCTGGTGCTGACCAAGGCCAACAGCCGGGCCACCGTGCACCGGCCCTCGTACCTGGACTACATCGGCGTCAAGAAGTTCGACGCGGACGGCAACGTCGTCGGCGAGCGGCGCTTCCTCGGACTGTTCTCCTCGGCCGCCTACACCGAGTCCGTGCGCCGGGTGCCGGTGATCCGGCGCAAGGTCGAGGAGGTCCTGGAGCGCGCCGGCTTCCTGCCGCACAGCCACGACGGGCGCGACCTGCTCCAGATCCTGGAGACCTATCCGCGCGACGAGCTGTTCCAGACCCCGGTCGGCGAACTCCAGCCCATCGTGACCTCGGTGCTCTACCTCCAGGAGCGCCGCCGGCTCCGGCTCTACCTGCGCCAGGACGAGTACGGGCGCTACTACTCCGCCCTCGTCTACCTGCCGCGCGACCGCTACACCACCGGTGTGCGCCTGCGGATCATCGACATCCTCAAGGAGGAGCTCGGCGGCATCAGCGTCGACTTCACCGCCTGGAACACCGAGTCGGTCCTCTCCCGGCTGCACTTCGTGGTCCGCGTCCCGCAGGGCACCGAACTGCCCCAGCTGTCCGACGCCGACAAGGAACGCATCGAGGCCCGGCTCGTCGAGGCCGCCCGCTCCTGGGCCGACGGCTTCGCCGAGGCACTGAACATCGAGTTCGGCGAGGAACGCGCCGCCGAGCTGCTGCGCCGCTACGCGGGCGCCTTCGCCGAGGGTTACAAGGCCGACCACCCCCCGCGCGCCGCCGTCGCCGACCTGGCGCGTCTCGAGGAGCTCGACGAGGAGCGGGACTTCGCGCTCAGCCTGTACGAACCGGTGGGCGCGGGCGCCGAGGAGCGCCGCTTCAAGATCTACCGCAAGGGGGAGGCCATCTCCCTGTCCGCGGTGCTGCCGGTGCTCCAGCGGCTCGGCGTCGAGGTCGTCGACGAGCGGCCGTACGAGCTGCGGTGCGCGGACCGCAGCGTGGCCTGGATCTACGACTTCGGCCTGCGGATGCCCGGGGGCGCCGACCGCCTCGGCGACGACGCCCGGGAGCGGTTCCAGGACGCCTTCGCGGCGGCCTGGACGGGCAAGGCGGAGAACGACGGCTTCAACGCCCTCGTGCTCAGCGCCGGACTGACCTGGCGGCAGGCCGTGGTGCTGCGGGCGTACGCCAAGTACCTGCGCCAGGCGGGCTCCACCTTCAGCCAGGACTACATGGAGGACACCCTCCGCCACAACGTCCACACCACCCGGCTGCTCGTCTCCCTGTTCGAGGCACGGATGTCGCCGGACCGGCAGCGCGCCGGTCACGAGCTGGTGGACGCGCTGCTCGAGGAGGTCGACGCCGCCCTCGACCAGGTCGCCTCGCTGGACGAGGACCGCATCCTGCGCTCCTTCCTCACGGTCATCAAGGCGACGCTGCGCACCAACTTCTTCCAGGAGGCGAGCGGCGGCGTGCCGCACGACTACGTCTCCATGAAGTTCGACCCGCAGGCCATCCCGGACCTCCCGGCGCCGCGCCCGGCGTTCGAGATCTGGGTGTACTCGCCGCGCGTCGAGGGCGTGCACCTGCGCTTCGGCAAGGTCGCGCGCGGCGGTCTGCGCTGGTCGGACCGCCGGGAGGACTTCCGCACCGAGATCCTCGGCCTGGTCAAGGCGCAGATGGTGAAGAACACCGTCATCGTGCCGGTGGGCGCCAAGGGCGGCTTCGTCGCCAAGCAGCTGCCCGACCCGAACGTCGACCGCGACGCCTGGATGGCGGAGGGCATCGCCAGCTACCGGACGTTCATCTCGGCGCTGCTCGACATCACCGACAACATGGTGGCCGGCGAAGTCGTGCACCCGGCGGACGTCGTCCGGCACGACGAGGACGACACCTACCTCGTCGTCGCCGCGGACAAGGGCACCGCGAAGTTCTCCGACATCGCCAACGAGGTCGCCGAGTCGTACAACTTCTGGCTCGGTGACGCCTTCGCCTCCGGCGGCAGCGCGGGCTACGACCACAAGGGCATGGGCATCACCGCCCGCGGCGCCTGGGAGTCGGTGAAGCGGCACTTCCGGGAACTGGGCGTGGACACCCAGACCCAGGACTTCACGGTCGTCGGCATCGGTGACATGTCCGGTGACGTGTTCGGCAACGGCATGCTGCTCAGCGAGCACATCCGCCTGGTCGCCGCCTTCGACCACCGGCACATCTTCATCGACCCGAACCCGGACGCGGCCGTCTCCTACGCCGAGCGCCGTCGTCTGTTCGAGCTGCCGCGCAGCTCCTGGGAGGACTACGACACCGGGCTGCTGTCGGCCGGCGGCGGGATCTTCCCGCGCAGCGCCAAGTCCATCCCGGTCAACTCGCAGATCCGCGAGGCCCTCGGCATCGAGCCCGGCGTCACCAGGATGACCCCGGCCGACCTGATGAGGACGATCCTCACGGCGCCGGTGGACCTGCTGTGGAACGGCGGCATCGGCACGTACGTCAAGGCCTCCACCGAGTCCAACGCCGACGTCGGCGACAAGGGCAACGACGCCATCCGCGTCAACGGCAAGGACCTGCGGGTCTCCGTCGTCGGCGAGGGCGGCAACCTGGGCATGACCCAGCTCGGCCGGATCGAGTTCGCACTGCACGGCGGCCGGCTCAACACCGACGCGATCGACAACAGCGCGGGCGTGGACACCTCCGACCACGAGGTGAACATCAAGATCCTGCTCAACGGTCTCGTCAAGGACGGCGACATGACCGTCAAGCAGCGCAACAAGCTGCTCGCGGAGATGACCGACGAGGTCGGCCGGCTGGTGCTGCGCAACAACTACGCGCAGAACACCGCCATCGCCAACGCGCTGGCGCAGTCCAAGGACATGGTCCACGCCCAGCAGCGGTTCCTGAAGCACCTGGTGCGCGAGGGCCTGCTGGACCGGGCCCTGGAGTTCCTGCCCACCGACCGCCAGATCCGCGAGCGGCTCGCGTCCGGGCAGGGCCTGACCGGGCCGGAGACGGCCGTGCTGCTGGCGTACACGAAGATCACGGTCGCCGGGGAGCTGTTGCGGACCTCGCTCCCCGACGACCCGTACCTGAAGGTGCTGCTGCACGCGTACTTCCCGACGGCGCTGCGCGAGCAGTTCCCCGACCGGATCGACACCCACCCGCTGCGCCGCGAGATCATCACGACGGTGCTGGTCAACGACACGGTCAACACGGGCGGCACGACGTACCTGCACCGGATGCGCGAGGAGACCGGCGCGTCGCTGGAGGAGATCGTCCGGGCGCAGGCCGCGGCCCGCGCGATCTTCCGCTCCTCGATGGTGTGGGACGAGGTCGAGGCGCTCGACAACACGGTCGACGCGGACGTCCAGACCCGCATCCGGCTGCACTCGCGCCGGCTGGTGGAGCGCGGTACGCGGTGGCTGCTCAACAACCGGCCGCAGCCGCTGGAGCTGGCGGAGACGGTGGAGTTCTTCGCCGAGCGGGTCGAGCAGGTCTGGGCGCAGCTGCCGAAGCTGCTGCGCGGCGCGGACCTGGACTGGTACCAGCGGATCCACGACGAGCTGAGCGGCGCCGGGGTCCCGGAGGAGCTGGCCACCCGGGTCGCCGGGTTCTCCTCCGCCTTCCCGACGCTCGACATCGTGTCGGTGGCCGACCGGACGGGCAAGGAGCCGCTGGACGTCGCCGAGGTGTACTACGACCTCGGGGACCGGCTGCGCATCACCCAGCTGATGGACCGCATCATCGAGCTGCCGCGCGCCGACCGCTGGCAGTCCATGGCCCGCGCGGCGATCCGTGAGGACCTGTACGCGGCGCACGCGGCGGTGGCCGCGGACGTGCTGGCGGTGGGCAACGGCTCGTCGACGCCGCAGCAGCGCTTCGAGCTGTGGGAGCGGAAGAACGCGGCGCTGCTGGGCCGGGCCCGCACCACCCTGGAGGAGATCCACGGCTCCGACGCGTTCGATCTCGCCAACCTGTCGGTGGCGATGCGGACGATGCGGACGCTGCTGCGGTCGCACTCGTAGGCGGGTGTACGCGGGGGCGCCCCGGCCGTCGGGCCCGGGGCGCCCCCGCGCCGTTGTGGTGCCTTGGGTGGGTGTGGGCGGGGATCCGGTGCGGGCTCGCCGTTTCGGGCAATGGCTCCTGTGTGATCGCTCGTCGCTCGTCGCTCGTCGCGCCCGCCGAACGGTCCGGGGCGCGACGCGCCCCGGACCGTTCGGCGGGCGCGGGCCGGACCGCGGCGCTGGCCGGCGCCGGACTCGTCCTCGTCCTGCTGGCCCTGGTGATCGTGCGGCTCCCCTGGATCGGCGACCTGGGCATGCACGCGGCGACCGTGCAGCGGCTGCGGCACAGCCCGTTCGCCCCCGGCAACCCGCTGGTCGACGCGGACACGCCGAGCCCGTACTACTCGCCGTGGATGCTGCTGCTCGGCACCGTCGCCCGTCTGTCCGGGCTCTCGGTGTTCGTGGTGCTGCGGCTGGCCGCCGCCGCCGGACTGGCGCTGCTGGTGACGGGCGTGTGGCGGTACGTGCGGACGCTGAGCGCGCACCGGGCCGCTCCCGCGCTCGCCCTGCTGAGCCTGCTGCTGCTGTGGGGCACGACCCCGTTCCGGTGGAGCGGTTTCCCCGGGCTCGACTCGCTCGCGCTGACGGTGTCGTACCCGAGCACGTTCACCCTCGGGCTCGCCTTCCACTTCTGGGCGTGGCTGACGGGGGCGCTGCGCCGGGAGGCCGGGTGGTCGGCGTGGCTCGGTCCGGGAGCGCTCTGGGCGGTGATCCTGCTCTGCCACCAGTTCTCGGGGGTCGTGGCCACGGCGGGCGCCGCCGCCACGGTGCTCGCGGCGCGGCGGCCCGGACGTGCGGTGTGGCCGGGGCTCGGCGCCGGGCTGCTGGTGGGGACGGGTGTGCTGTGGGCATGGCCGTACTACGACTTCTTCGCGCTGTTCGGCGCCGGGAGCGGGCTGGAGGCGGTGCACCGGGTGCTGTACGAGCAGCCGGTCGCGCGGTTCGGGCTGGCGCTGCTGGGAGTGGTCGCGCTGGTCGCGCGGGGGCGGCGGGAGCGCCGGGATCCGCTGGTGGTCTTCTTCGCGCTGGGGGCGGCGGTCGTCGCGGCGGGGTGGCTGAGCGGCCACTACTCGTGGGGGCGCGCCCTGCCCGCCGTGCTGATCCCGGCACAGCTCGCGGCGGCGCTGGAGGCGGTGGGAGCGGGGCGGCGCCGGCTGCGTGCCGGGTGGACGGCCCTGCTGGCCGGGGCGTTGCTGCTCGGTGGGTGGGCGCAGGCGGGGACGCTGGGGTACGTGGTGCCGCGCGGTGTGCTGCCGGCGGTGGTGGAGGACCGGTACCGGGTGCCCTGGACGGGGTACCACTGGATCACGCCGTGGGTGCGGTACGGGGACGTGGTCATGGCGCAGGGGCGGCCGGCCCGCCAGATACCGGCGTACGGGCCCTACACGGTCGCTCCGGGGTACCCCGACTTCTTCCTCCCGGACGAGGAGCGGCGGGCGTCGGCCACGGGGGTGTACTTCGCGGAGGGGACGCCGGCGGCCGTGCGGCGGGGGATCGAGCGGGAGTACGGGGTGCGGTGGGTCGTGGCCGGTCCCGGGGAATCGGTCGACGCCGGTCTGCGGGTGGTGGCGCGGGGGCCGGGCCCGCAGGGGGAGGTGCTCTACGCGGTGCCCTGAGCCGTGACGGCGCCGTGCCGGCCGGCCCTGTCCGTCCCGCCCCCGCCGTCCCCGGGGCGCTGCCCCGGACCCCCGGCTCCCCGAACTCCGGAGGGGCTGAGCAGGTCAAGCGCCGGACGGGCTGAACACGCTCGCCGCCAAGCGGGCCGCTCGGCGGACCCGGGGGCCGGCCAGGCGGTGGGCCGCCGGGTGGAGCACGTTCGCGGTGAGGCCGGTCGGCTGCCAGCGGAGCTGGAGGCGGCCCGGGCCCCGGCCCTCGGGCTCGACCGTGATCCGGTGGCGCGGGACGCGGGCGGTCAGGGGAGGGAAGGCCGGCGGGGCCAGCAGCAGCCCCCGGTTGCCGCGCCCCCGGCAGACCAGCCGGACCAGCGGGTGGCGCACCCCGGCGAAGCCGCTGAGGGGGAGGCGCGCGGCCGCCGGGTCGAGACGGACGCGGCCCTCGAAGACGCCGGGGCGGACCGGGGAGAGCCGGAAGGGGACGGTCAGGCGGCGCCGGCCGGGGGAGACGACCAGGCTCGCGCGCTGCGGGCCGACCGGGAGGCGCAGGGCCGGGTCGTACGTGCGCACGGTCAGGTCGACGGAGGCCCCCGGCCCCCGGGTGATCCCGGTGATCTCGTGGCGGAACCAGGCGACGGAGAACGGGCGGGTGGCCGGCTCCAGCTCGGTCAGGTCCAGTTCACGGCGGGCGCCCGCCGACCCGGGGACCCGCCCGCCCCAGTACGTACGGCCGTCCGGGCCCCTGGTCAGCTCCCTGGGGGCGACGTCGTGCCCCAGCCCCCGGGCGGCCCACCGGACCTCGGTCAGGCGCCGGTCGCGCAGGAGCCGGAGCACCACCCGCTCGGCGCGGGGGAGCCGGGTGTACGCGCCCGGCGACAGGGTCTCCAGGTACGGGTTCACCAGGTCCGCGAAGGCCGCCAGCCACTCCTCGTCCCGGTACGGCAGATCGCCCGCGTACATCCGGAAGTCGTGCTTCAGGAACTTGTGGTCCTTGTCCTCGCGCAGCGCCCCGTGCCCGCTCTCCACCAGGAACGCGTCGACCAGCCGCTGGACGTGGATCCGGTCACGGACGTTGGTGAGCAGGTGCCGCTGGTTGGAGATGGACGCGGCGCCGGGTCCCGCGTACGGGGCGACGTACCAGAGGTACACCGGCTCGGGAACGATCGTGAACCGCTTCGCCAGGCAGTACGCCTGGGCAGAGAACAACTGGTCCTCGTAGTGGATGCCCTCGGGGAAGCGCAGGTCGTGCCGGTCGAGGAAGGCGCGGGCGTACATCTTGCCGGTCGACAGGTGCTCGAAGAACAGCCGCGGGTCGGCCTCGATGCCGTCCAGGGTGCGGCGCTCCCGTACGAGGTGCGGCATCCAGGTGGAGCGGCGGCCGGTGTCCACCCGGATCCGCCGCACCGCGCCCATCGCGAAGTCGAGGTCGCGTTCGCGGTGCGCGGCGAGCAACGCCGCGACCGCCCCCTCGGGGAGCTCGTCGTCGCTGTCGAGGAACATCAGGTACGGTGCCCGCGCGATCTCCAGCGCGCGGTTGCGCGGCGCGCTGCACCCGCCGCTGTTCTCCGGCAGCCGAAGGCACCGGATGCGGCGGTCGCGGGCCGCCAGCGCCAGCGCCACCCGGGGGGTGTCGTCCGTGGAGTGGTCGTCGCTGATGACGATCTCCAGGTTCCGGTGGGTCTGGCGGCGCACGGACTCCACCGCGCGGGGAAGCCGTCCGGCGTCGTTGTGCACGATCACCGTGACGGTGACGTCGGGGACCTGCGGGGTGCTCATGACGTCTCCTCGGGCTTCGGGGCCGGGGTGCGTTCCGCGATCGGCAGCACCGGCGGCAGCGACGCCTCGTCCTGGCCGAGGAAGACCCGGCGCACGACGCGTTCGGCGGCGCGGCCGTCGTCGTACTCGCAGAACCGGCGGCGGAAGACGGCCCTGGCCTTCGCCGCGCTGTCGTCGCGCCAGGCGTCGGTGGTGAGGATCCCGGTCAGCTGCTCCTGGGTGCGGGCCACCGGGCCGGGCGCCTCCGCCGTCAGGTCGAAGTAGACCCCGCGCGTGGTGCGGTACGTCTCCCAGTCGTCGGCGTGGACGACGATCGGGCGGTCGAGGTTGGCGTAGTCGAACATGATCGACGAGTAGTCCGTGACCAGGACGTCGGCGGCCAGGCACAGCTCCTCCACCGGGTCGTAGGAGGAGACGTCCACGACGCGGCCCGGGCGGCGCGGTCCGGTCAGCGGGGAGGCGGAGCCGTCGTAGAAGTAGTGGCCGCGCACCAGCAGCACGGTGTCCTCGCCGAGGCGGTCGCAGAGCGCGGCGAGATCCAGGCGCGGGGTCCAGCCGGCCTCGTAGTCGCGGTGCGTGGGCGCGTACAGGACGGCCCGGCGGCCCGGCGCGATGCCGAGGCGGGCGCGGACCGCCCGGATGTCGTCGGCGCCGGCCGTGTAGTAGACGTCGTTGCGCGGATAGCCGTAGTCGAGCGAGACGAACCGGGACGGGTACGCCCTCTCCCACATGCGGGTGGTGTGGCTGTTGCTGGAGATGCTGTAGTCCCATTTGTCGACGCGTTCCAGCAGCGCGTCGAAGTCCAGGCCCCGGGCGGCGGCCGGGAACGGCATCTGGTCCACGCCCATGCGCTTGAGCGGGGTGCCGTGGTGGGTCTGGAGGTGGACCGCGTCGGGGCGCTTGACCACGGCGTTCGGGAAGTTGACGTTGTTGACGAGGTATTTCGCGGTGGCGAGCACCTCCCAGTAGCGGCGGGTGCCGGGGACGACGTGGTCGGTGCCGGGCGGGAGCAGGGCGGCGTTCTCGCCGGTCACCACCCACACCGGGTGGATGTGCGGGGCGAGCTCGGCTAGCTTCGCGGCGATCGCGGCCGGGTTGCAGGCGACCCCGCGGTTCCAGTAGGCGGCGAACACCGCGAGGCGGGGGTCGACGGGGCGGCGCAGGGCCCTGCGGTACCGCTGGTCGCGGACCCGGGCGCCGAGGCGCTGCCTGCCGGTGCGCACCGTGGACCGCACGGCGCGGCGGGTGCGGTTGGCGGTCTGGAAGGCGCGGTACTTTCCGTAGGCGCCCTCTTCGAGCAGGGCGCGGCGGATGCCCTCCGGGCCCGCGGGACGCCGGTGGCCCTCGGGGCGGCGGCGCAGGGCGGCGGTCGAGGCCCGGTGGAAGAACTCCCGGGCCACGTCCTCGGGCATGTCGCCGCGGGCGAAGGCGCGCAGGCAGTCACGGACCATGATCTCGTAGAGCACGGTGTAGACGGCGGGGCGTCTGCGGGCGAGGTCGAGGAGGCTCTCGTAGCGGTCGACGAGTGCGTAGTGCTGGGCGGGGGTGACCGGGGGGAGGGCGGCCGGCCGCAGCCGGCGGTCCTCGTGGGCGATGTGCGGCAGGGTGGCGACGCGGTCGGCGAGCAGCAGGGCGGCGAGGGCCGCCAGCGGTTCGTCGTCGGTGGTGAGCCGGTCCTGATGGGTCCGCCAGAAGCCGGCGCGCAGGACGCGGGTGCCGAGCAGCGGGGTCAGGCGCAGCAGGTGGGCGCTGTCGTCGAGGGCGAGGTCGGTGCGGCCCGCGCGGGCGAGCAGCGGGCCGTCCGCCGAGGGCGGTCCCGAACCGCGCCAGGTGCTGCGCAGGTGGTCCAGGAGCAGGACGTCCACGGCGCCGGGGAGCTCGGCGACCCGTTCGGCGACGGTGCGGGTGCTGCCGGGCGGCAGGCCGTCCTTGGCGCGGACGAAGTGCAGCCAGCGGCCGGTGGCCCGTGCCGCCCCCGCCGTCCGGGCCGTCGCGTCGGACGTGCCGTCGGGCAGGGGCAGCACCCGGACGTGGGGGGCGTGCCGCTGGGCGGTCTCGCGGGCCCAGTCGCCGACGGCGGCGACGACGACCTCGGTGTCGGGGAGGGGACGGCCGGCGAGGGAGCCGAGCAGGCCGGTCAGGTGGTCCTGGGTGTTCGGCCCGTGGACGATGACGCTGAGCTCGGGCATCGCGGGACTCCTTCGGCTGCTCGTCGCTCCGGACGGTCCTCTTCGGTCATATTGGCATCAATGCGAAGAAGTGGCCGCGCGGGCGTGGGCCTCAGGAGGGCACCGGTACCGCCCTCGGTTTCGGCTTGCGGGCCTTGTCCGTGCCCGAGGTGAACGCCTCGTACTCCTTGAGCACGTCCTCCGTCGGCCCGTCCATCAGCAGCTCGCCCCGCTCCAGCCACAGCACACGGTCGCAGGTGTCGCGGATCGACTTGTTGTTGTGGCTGACCAGGAACACCGTGCCCGCCCGCTCGCGCAGCTCCCGGATCCGGGCCTCGGAGCGCTTCTGGAAGGAACGGTCGCCGGTGGCCAGCGCCTCGTCGACCAGG